>JAAZVW010000010.1 GCA_018623135.1 Pseudomonadota bacterium | reverse complement strand
TACATCATACAATCCGGCTGATCCGAGCTTTAATCATGCGACATCTGATGAATATATCCGCAACGCGGCAGGGCTTTTGGGTGCCTTTACCTCTGATTTGTTTTTACAATATATAGGCGGAGCAGCATTTTTGATTCCGCTGACTTTTATGGCGTGGTCTTTTAGATTATTCTTCCACCAACCTGTTTATGATGTGATGACAAAAATAGCTATGCTTTCGGCATTGCTTATTTCTTTTGCCTCTCTTTTACACACAATAGCACTTGTGCCCGATTGGCCTACAGAGCAAGGCGTAGGTAATGGTGGTTTAATTGGTGTGGTAATTAGTGCGACGCTTGCCCGTTGGGCTGGTGAGTTTTCGGCGTTCTTTCTGCCTTTTTTAGCAACGCTTATTTGCGCGCTCTTTTTATTACAGCTTACGCTTAATGATATTTTCTTTTATTTAAAACGTGTGCAGACTTTACTGCGTCAGGCTTTAAGCGCCTTGAAGCATCGTTTTTATGGCGTGAAGCCTTCAGGACAAATGGAAATGGGATTACCTGTGCCTGAAGCTAGAAAAAATAAGCTTACGCTTGTACCTAAAAAGAAAAAACAAGCACCAGCTGTGGATATGCCTAAGCATGAAACAAAAGAATCTAAACGTGTTCAGGAAGAAAAACAGGGCTCTTTATTTGGGGATGCACCTTCTGCTGAGGGGGCGTATCAGCTACCACCGCTTCATTTGTTAAATGATAGAAAAGGCGAAGCAAAACAGCTTTCTGAAACAGCATTACAACAAAATGCCAGACAAATAGAAGCTCAGCTTTCTAATTTTGGCGTTGAAGGTAAGGTGACGCGTATTTGCCCTGGCCCTGTGATTACAATTTATGAGCTAGAGCCTGCAGCAGGTGTAAAATCATCTAAAGTGATTGGCTTGGCAGATGATTTAGCGCGTGCTATGTCGGCTATTTCTATTCGTATTGCTACAATTCCGGGTCGTAATGTTTTAGGTATTGAAATGCCGAATGCTGATAGAGATACGGTGAACTTTAAAGATTTGCTTTCAACAGAAGTATTTGAAACTCATCCGGGTAAGCTTGCTATTTCTATGGGTGTGGATACATCGGGCAAACCTGTTTATGCGGATATCGCCAAAATGCCTCATGCGCTTATTGCTGGTACAACAGGTTCTGGTAAATCGGTTGCGATGAACGGTATTATTGTGAGTTTGTTATACCGACTAACGCCTGACCAGCTTAAGTTTATTATGATTGACCCTAAAATGCTGGAGCTTTCTATTTATAATGATATTCCGCATTTGTTAACGCCTGTGGTGACAGATCCTTCTAAAGCGAATGTGGTGCTTAAATGGGCCGTAAAAGAAATGGAAAATCGCTACCGCATGATGGCGGATTTAGGGGTTAAAAACATCCAGAACTTTAATGCTAAATTTAATGAGCTTAAAGAGCAAGGTAAGGTACCAACAAAACTTGTGCAGGTTGGTTTTGAACCAGAAACTGGCAAGCCTAAAATGGAAGAAAAACCGCTGGCGACAGAGCCATTGCCGTACCTTGTTGTTATTATTGATGAGCTTGCAGATTTGATGATGGTTGCAGGTAAAGAGGTAGAGGTCTCTATTGCACGTTTAGCGCAAATGGCGCGTGCGGCGGGTATTCATTTACTTGTAGCAACACAACGCCCATCTGTAGATGTGGTGACAGGTTTGATTAAAGCTAATATCCCGACACGTTGTTCGTTTAATGTTACCTCTCGTATTGATAGTCGTACAGTTCTAGATGCTCAGGGTGCTGAATCTTTACTTGGTAAAGGTGATATGCTGTTTATGGAAAACGGAGCACCAAACCTTGCACGCTTGCATGGTGCTTTTGTTGATGAAGATGAATGTATTCGTGTGGCAGAATTTTGTAAAGAGCAGTCTAAGCCAACATATATTCAGAGTTTTGATACATCTGAAGAAGCCGGTGGTGAAGCTGGTGCTGGTATTACAGGTGTTGAAAACACAGGTGACGAGCTTTATCAGCGTGCAATTGAAATTGTGGCAAGAGAACAAAAAGCATCTACCTCTTTTATTCAACGCCACCTCAAAATAGGTTACAACCGTGCGGCAACTATTATTGACCAAATGGAAACAGATGGTTTAATTGGCCCTGCAAACCATGTTGGTAAGCGTGAAGTAATTATGCGTAAACCACCAGAAGAAGGTTATTAAAGAGATTCAAAGATGTTTAAATCTCTGCTTCAATTTTTATTCGTTAACAAAAATATAAAATAAAGAATAAATAAAATGACTGATAAAAAAGAACAAATGCACTCTGCTGAAAAAAATGATCGCCGTAAGCGTCCACAGCTTACAGAACAGCAACTCTATAAAGTAAAAGATATAGATGGCTTTATTGAGAAAGAGCGCAGATCTGATGAATTGGATCGTTTACGAGAAGTGCAAGAGCAGAAAAAAACATGGCGCAGAACTGTTACATTATGTTTGCTCATGAACCTTGTGCTTGTTGCGTTAGCTGTATCAGGCATGATGGAGAATTAAGATGCAAGATAAAGCTGTTTTAATAAGAGGCTGGGTTCAGGCATTTGTTGCTATATTAGTGTTTTTGGGTATTAACACTGTTATGGGTCGCTATAGTGCGGTTGTTTTGGAGGTGAATCCTGTTATTTATTCTTGTGCAGCATTTGTTAGTTGTGCGCTTGTGTTGTTAATAAGGGCAGGTCATGGACCTCTTGCTAAAGAAAGTATGCGCTCCGTCGATACATGGGTTTATGGCGCAATTCTAATGATGAGTTATATTATTGGGATGCTTCTTTTTTCTCATGTTACTTCAACTGAAGGGACTATGTTGCAAAAGATTAGTGTTCTTTTAGGGCTTTTAGGTAGTTGGTTCTTTTTAGGCAGGCAACCTGATCGGTATCAAATTTTAGGTGTTGCGGTTATCACAATTGGTGTGGTTTTAGTATGTAATGATCTAAATAGTGAGGATTTAGGGGTTATATATTTACTTGCATTTTTGTATGGTGCCTTGCAGGTTTCGCGTATTTTTGTTGCAGAATTACACAGACCACATGCGAAGGCAGCACAAGATAATGACCCTAAATCACGTGCTCGTGTCGTGGGTTTTGTCATGTTTGTTATCAGTACGTTGTTTTTGTTTGGTACTTTGCTTATATCGCTTGCTCAAGAGGCACAGCAGGAATCTATTGAAGCGTTACCAACGCTTGCTGATTTTATTCATGCCCCAACTATATTTGCAGGTATGATCGCTGGTGTTATTATTGTGGCGCCTTCACGTATATTGGAGTTTTCGAGTTCTAATATTATCAAAGCAGAAAATTTTACAACAGTAACCTCTTTATCTTTTGTCTCTACACTGTTTTGGGAGTGGGCAACATCACCTCTTACAGGTTTAAGCTTAAAAGCTATTTCTAATCAAGACTTGTTAGCAGGGGCTCTAATTACTTTTGGTGGTTTGTTTATTGCTCTTACAAGAGGTCATTCAAAGAAAACACCTAAGTGGCAGGAGGAGCTTTTTTATGCAGGGCAAGATCCGCAAATGGTTGAGGACTCTCGTGAAATTTTAGCAAACACGCTAGAACACTATGACAGTGATTTTGACAAATCTGCTAAAGCACTTTCTGTACATATACAAACCATTCAGGCGTTAGTCGATGATAAACAAAAGACGTTGGCGTTTAAGCCAGATGTGCTTAAAGAAGTGGCGCGCGCTTATCGTAAAAAAGTAGCGATGTCGGATGCGCTTACAGGGCTTGCAAATCGTGCTGGGTTTATGACAACCCTTAAAGGTGCGCCTTACGAGGCAGATAAATTTTCTCTTCTGTATATAGATCTAGATAAATTTAAACCGGTTAATGATACTTATGGTCATGAAGCTGGTGATGCGGTGCTTAAAGCTGTTGCAGAACGTATGACAGAGATGTTTCCGTTTAGGGCTTTGCCAACGCGTTTAGGGGGCGATGAATTTGCCGTTCTTGTGTTAGATGCAGACCGTGAGAAAGCAGAGACACTTGCAAAAGAGCTTAAAGCAAAAGTAATTGAACCGATTACCTTTGATGGGCAAGAAATTGCTGTGGGCGCTTCTGTTGGTATTGCTTGCTTCCCTGAAGATGGGACAGATGGTGAAAAGCTTCTTAAAATTGCAGATGGTGGTATGTATGCTGAAAAAGGCGAAGGAGGCTCTAGTAGATAAAGCCTGTCTGCTAACAATTAAAGATTAGGCGAAGCTCTTTGCTTATAATGGAGAAGAAATTCAACCTTGACTTTAAAGAACAAAAGCATCTACCCTCTTTAGGGTTAAGGAGAATTAAAGTTATGGTATATTTTAAGTTACATTTATGGCAACAAGTTCTTATTGGGCTCTTGTTAGGGCTTTGTTTTGGGTTTTTGTTAAGCCCAGAAGTTTCTCAACTTTCTGATTCTGTAAGGCAAACAATTGTAACAACGCTTGCAGTGCCAGGGTATTTGTTTTTGGCGCTTATTAAAATGATTGTGTTGCCTCTTATTTTGGTTTCTGTTGCTTTAGGTGTGGCTTCGGGTAAAGAAAACCTACAAATTTTAGGTCCACGAGTTTTGGCGTATTTTTTATGCACAACGGCAGTTGCTATTTCCATTGGTCTTTTCTGGGTAAATTTGCTTGAACCTGGGTTGCATATAGACCAAAAAATGATGGCAGATATTAATGTCAATCAATTAAATGATAATCAGCCTCTTTGGGGTGATGGTGTTAAGGGTGTTATTTATAGTTTAATTCCTAGTAATCCTTTTAATGCGTTGAGCCAAGGGGCAATGCTACAGGTTGTTATTTTTGCAGCTATTATGGGGGCGGCACTTGCGCAATTGCGTGGCAGTAAAGCAAAGCAGTTGATGGATGTTCTTGAGGCGATTCAGGATGCGACAATGAAAGTTGTGGGTGCGGTGCTTAAGTTAGCAGGTCTTGCTGTTATGGGCTTAATAACAGAAGCTGTGATTAAATTAGGTTTTGATTCTGTGCTTTCTATGGGCAGCTATATGTTAACTGTTGTTCTGGGTCTATTCAGTATGTTTTTGGTGTATTTATGTGTTGCTAAGTGTGTGGCAGGTAGGCCGTTTAAAGAATATTTTTCTGCCTTAAGAGATCCTCTTTTACTCGCTTTTAGCACCTCTTCTTCTGCGGCAACAATGCCTGTTACATTAAAAACAGCTGAAGAGAAACTTAAAATTAAAGAAGAAGTGCGCTCTTTCGTGATTCCGTTAGGGACAACGATTAATATGGATGGTACGGCGCTTTACCAATCGGTTGCTACAGTGTTTTTAGCACAGGCTTTTGGTATAGAGCTTGGGTTTACAGAAATGGCGATGATACTTATAACAACAATTGCAGCATCTGTTGGTACACCAGGTACACCAGGTGTTGGTTTGGTTATTTTGGCAACGATTTTGGCTTCTGTTGGTGTGCCTAGTGCTGGTATTGCCCTGATTTTGGGTGTGGATAGGCTGCTTGATATGCTACGCACAGCGGTAAATGTAACAGGTGATTTAACCGCCGCATCTGTTATGGATAAATGGCTTAAACATAAGCTTTAAGAGGTTTAAGACTGCTCTTTTTTAACCCAGCTTGTTAAGATATCTGCCACAAAGCTAGAGTCTTCATGTTGGGTTAAAAAGTGATCGGCACCTTTTAGACTAATAAAGCTTTTGGGCTGGTTGGCGGCTTGGTATATTTTTTGCGCATTAATAAGCGGAGCTGTGCTATCTTCTGGCGCATGGAAAATAATAAGCTGTTTGTTTAAGTTAGCCAAGGTTTCTGCCATATCTGTTTGTTCAGCGACTTCTAAAAAGTGTTTTTTAATGGTGTGCTTAATGCCATTAATATCAACTTCAGCTTCACCTTGTAATCTAATTGTATCAATTTGATTACCGAAGTGGTGAAATAGGTGTGCCGGCTCGTAAGGTGAATTAAGTGTGCTGATGATTTTAACATCTGGCATTGCTTGCCCTGCTTTTAAGATGGCAGTGCCCCCTAAAGAATGTCCTACGGCTAAAAGAGGGGCTTCATAAAATTCTTCTAAAAAGGCGTATGCAGCTAAAACTTCTGCGATGTTTGTGTTAAAGTTTGTATCACAAAAGACACCTTCTGATTCCCCAAGCCCAGAAAAATCAAATCGTAAAGTAGCAATACCACGCTGGGCAAGGGCTCTTGATACACGACTAGATGTTGGAAAATCTTTAGAGCAGGTAAAACAGTGTGCATAAATGGCATAAGCAAGAGGAGTTTGGTCTTTAGGCTTATCTAAACGAGCGGCAATTTTTCTGCCTTCAATTGTAAATGTTAATTTTTCTGAAATATGTTGCATGTTTTTAGATCTGTTTTACACTAGTGTTTAAATTAATAAAAAGGATATGGCCTTATGTTATCTCGTCCTTGGGGATTTTTAAAGTTTATTTTTAGGCACTGGAAGCTAAGTTTTTTAGCTATATTCGTTTTACTTATTGTTAAGTATATGCTTGCTGTTAACTCGGGGCAAGCTGGGTATTAAAAAATAATATAGAGGTAAAGATATGTCTTTAAAAAATACGTCTCAATCATATGGTGTTATTTCTCGTGCATTTCATTGGCTTATGGCTGTTGGCCTTGTGGCTATTTTAGTTGTAGGGTTTTATATGGAAGGTATGCCAAATTCACCAGAAAAGTTTGAACTTTATGGATTGCATAAATCTTTTGGTATTGCCTTGCTTGCTTTTGTTGTGGCACGTTTTTGTTGGCGCCAAATTAATTTAAAACCAGAAGCACCAACGGGTATGAATAAGTTGATCATTGTACTTGCTGAATTTGGCCATGGTTTGCTATATGCGCTTATGTTTGCTATGCCACTTGTGGGTTGGGGTATGTCTTCTGCGGGTGGTCACCCTGTAAGCTTCTTTGGTTTATTTACTGTGCCACCACTTGTGGAGAAGAACCAAGAATTAGGTAGTTTATTCCATACATTACATGGTATTGGTGGCTGGGTTTTTGCTGGCCTTATTGTTGCCCATATTCTGGCGGCGCTTTACCACCAGTTTATTCGTAAAGATGATGTTGTAAAGCGCATGACACGCGGTTAATAACGTTAAAAATAAAAAAGGGGATGCGATATGCATCCCTTTTTTTTATGTGGCGTTAACGGTTGTTGATGGCGTTAAAAGCCAACCGTTGTACTTCTTCGATTGTAAGGTTTGTGGAATCAACAATAATAGCGTCATCTGCTGGGCGTACCTGACCTGCTTTGCGTAACTTTTCTCGGGCATCTCGTTTTATGAGAGATGCCAGAATGTCAGCTTCAGGCTCACCTGTTTGCAAATGGCGGCGTTTGGCTTTCACTTCATTACTGCATGTGATGAAGAATTTAATATCTGCCTCTGGGAAGATATCTATACCAGAAGTGCGCCCATCAAGTAAAACACCTTTAAAGGGGCTATGTTCCAGTAAGCTTAAAAAGGCCTGCTGAAAAATATCCATGTGTTTACGAATTTGAGGGTCGCTTGATACAATGGATGCAAGTTGCGCAATTTCTTCGCTGCTTAGCTGGTTGCTAACATCTTTACCATCAACAATTGTTGCGTAGGTCTGATGTTTTTCTGATATGCAATAGAAATCGTACCAGCCGCTGCTATGGTCAAGCAATGCTAAGTGTTCGGCTGTTGCTTTGTACTGTTCTGTAATCTGCACGCCGCTGTTTTTGAGTTTAAGCGCTGCGGCGCGATAAATTGTACCAGAATCCAGATACTTGAGTTGGTATTTAGCTGCAATGGCTTTGGATAACGTGCCTTTGCCAACCGCAGATGTGCCGTCAACTGTAATGATTAAGTAAGGGTTCTTCATAGTAAGAGTCCTTGAATGAGGAAACGGAAAGCAGAGTGCTTAGTTAAAAAGTATACATTGTTTTTGCTTGCAGTGAAAGCTTTAAAAAAGAGGTGCTTTTTGTTATGGTGTAGAAAGCTAACAATAATGGTTTTTAAGAAAGATAAAAAATGTACGAGAGTCTGGTTAATTACTTTCAGCTTAAAGGTCGTATGAACAGGAGAGGCTATATAAAGGTTGCGAGTATTCTGACACTTTTATGGTTTACCCTAAACTTTTTTGCACTTCCTTGGTATCAGGCAATGCATCCTGATTTGCTTATGGCTATACAGGGTATTTATGGCGCTAATTTACCTGTCGACGAAAGGCAAATGGAGCTGATGCGTCTTATGGGGTATTTAACATACAGAGATATTGCAGCCATGGTCTTGGTGAGCGAATCTGTTTTTTTGTTAATGCTACCAGCGTTTTTGAAAAGGTTGCATGATACTGGCATGACAGGGTATTTGGTTGTGTTTATGTATTTTCCTTCTCTGTTAAGTCTTTATGGTATTGTGGTGGATGCAAAAATTGCTGAAAATAGTTCGTTTATGATAACTTCTGCCATGCTGATGCTTGCTATTGTGTTAGCGATTAAACCAGGTGAGGCAGAAGATAATAAATATGGTTATGTGCCGCTTTCGTCTGATGAAAAAGACACTTTAGGCTTGGAAGATAAAAAGAATAAGAAAGACAAATAAGATGATTATTACAATTGATGGACCGGCAGGCGTTGGCAAGGGCACGCTTTCTAAAAATTTAGCGACGCACTTGGGGTTTCATTATTTGGATACAGGTACGCTTTATCGTGCGACAGCGTTTATTTGTCTTAAAGATAATTGTGATTTGCAAAACACGCAACAAACAGCTAAGGCGGCAATAAGTTTGCTTGAAAGGTATGACTTTAAGCCCACAGAGGCAGGTTTTTGCACTTTTATTGATGGCGAAAATGTACAGCGCAGCTTAAGGGCAGATGAGGTTGGTTCTGCAGCTTCTGTTGTTGCAGCTCAAACAGAAGTACGCCAAGCACTTAAGGCTTTCCAGCAGCAATTTGCTCAGGAAAAAGGTGCAGATAAAGGGGTGATTATGGATGGCCGAGATACAGGTACAGCGATTTGCCCGGATGCTGATGTAAAATTCTTTTTAGAAGCAGATCCAAAAATTCGTGCAGAAAGACGTGTTAAAGAGTTGCAAGATATGGGAAAATCTGCTAACTTCGACGAAATTTATCAGGCTATGGTGGAGCGCGACGCGCGCGATGCGAATCGTAAAACAGACCCTCTTATCCCTGCCAAAGATGCGCATATCCTAGATACGAGCATGCTTTGTGTAGAAGAGGTCTTGCAAAAAGCGTTAAGCGTTATTACATCTGAGTCCGGTAAATAAAAGCTGTAAGAGGCTTTTATTTTAAAGTTGGTAACAAAGGCGCAAGCTTGTTGTTGCTTTTTATAAACCAGGTAGAAAGCTATATTTCTTTTCAAGAGGTATAGGTTATATTTAGGAAAATTATTATATTATGATTACAGAAAAAGAGCTTAAATCAGCAGGTATTACATCTGAACTGATTGAATCTGCGTTAAATGAAGACTTTGACGCATTACTAAACGAAACTTTCTCAAACAACACAGACATTATTGGCTCTGTTGTTAAAGGTATCATTGTTTCTATCGATGGCGACGAAGCTGTTGTTGACGTTGCAATGAAAGCTGAAGGTCGTATCTCTCTACGTGAATTCTTAGAATTCGGTAAAGAAGAAACTAAGATCTCAGTTGGTGATGAAGTTGAAGTTTACGTAGAAAGCCTAGACAACATTAACGGTGAAGCAATTCTTTCTCGTGATAAAGCGAAGCAAGAAGAAGCTTTAGATGTACTTGAAAAAGCTTACGACGCTGGTGAGCGTGTAACTGGTGTGATCTTCGGCCGCGTTAAAGGCGGTTTCACAGTAGATCTACAAGGTGTGCTTGCATTCCTACCAGGTTCTCAAGTAGATGTACGTCCTATCCGTGACATGAACCCACTTATGAATACACCACTTGAATTCCAAGTAATCAAAATGTCTCGTAAGCGTGGTAACATTATTGTTTCTCGTCGTTCTATCCTTGATGAATCTCGTACAGAAGCGCGTGATGAAATCCTTAAAGATATGACTGAAGGTAAAGTGCTTGAGGGTGTTGTTAAGAACATCACTGACTACGGTGCCTTTATTGATCTTGGTGGCGTAGACGGTCTATTGCATATCACAGATATCGCATGGCACCGCATCAACCACCCTTCAGAAGCGCTAAGCGTTGGTCAATCTCTACAGGTTCAAGTGATTCGTTACAACGAAGATACAAAACGTGTATCTCTAGGTCTGAAGCAGCTTAACCAAGATCCTTGGGCTAAAGTTGAAGAAGACTTCCCAATTGGTAAAGTTGTAACTGGTAAAGTAACAAACATTACTGATTACGGTGCGTTTATTGAACTTCAGCCTGGTGTTGAAGGTCTTGTACACGTTTCTGAACTATCTTGGACACGTAAGAATGTACACCCTGGCAAGATCCTTTCAACTTCTGAAGAAGTTGAAGTATCTGTTCTTCAGATCAACCGCGACAAGCGTCGTATTTCTCTAAGTCTGAAGCAGTGCCAAGAAAACCCTTGGGATACTTTTGCTGACAAATACCCAGTAGGCACAGAAGTTGAGGGCCCAGTATGTAACATTACTGACTTCGGTATCTTCATTACACTTACTGATGATATTGATGGTCTAATTCACATGTCTGACCTTTCTTGGGATGGTTCAGCTGAAGAAGCGCTTAAGTCTTACAAAAAAGGCGACATGGTGAAAGCCAAAGTTATCAGCATCGATGCTGATAAAGAGCGTATCTCTTTAGGTGTTAAACAACTTACAGAAAACCCAAATGCAGGTGCTGAATCTGTATCGAAGGGTCAAGTTGTTAAAGGTAAAGTAGTGGAAATCGAAGAAAGTGCTGTTATCGTTGAATTTGACGGTACTCAAGGCGAAATCCGCAAAACAAACCTATCAGCTGATCGTGCGAAGCAAGATCCTGCTGCATACAACATCGGTGATGAACTAGAAGCTAAAGTTACACAAGTAACGAAAACAGGTAAGGTAAGCCTTTCTGTTAAAGCTCTAGAACAAGACCAAGAAAAACAAGTTATGAAAGACTTAGCTTCTGATGATAGCGGCTCAAGCTCTTTAGGTGATCTTTTAGCTGACGCTATGAACACTAAAAAATAACTTGAATAGTTGAAGGAATATAATAGATGCCATTTACACGTATGGAACTTAAAGTAAGCCGCGGTAGGTGGCGTCTATTTGCCCTTTTTCTCTTTATCATTCTTTTGCTATCTAGCCTTAATGGCGCGCCTGATGCGAAGCCTAAAGCTTATGTCGCGAGGCTAGATATTACAGGAATGATACTCCATAGCCCTGAACTTGAAGTTAAATTGCAGCGCATCGCTCAAGACCCACAGATTAAAGCTGTTGTTGCTTATGTGGACTCTCAAGGTGGTACAATGACTGGCGGTTTAAATATGTATCAGCAATTACGTAAAATTGCTGAACAGAAACCACTTGTTGTTTATATGGGTACTGTAGCTGCATCTGCAGGTTATATGGTTGCGCTTGCCTCAGATGATATTGTGGCAAATGCAGCAACGCTTACGGGTTCTGTGGGCGTGATGTTGCCCCTTGTGGATGCGCGTGGCTTAGCCGAAAAGATTGGTATTCAGTCAAGTGAGTTTGTGAGTGGTGATAAAAAGGCCTCTACCTCTCCTTTAAAGGCCCGTACACGTGAGGAAAATGCCTATTTACAGCAAACAGTTGATCAATTAAAAGAAATTTTTATTGACCTTGTGAAAAAACGCCGTAATATGAGCCCTGCAAATTTAGAACTGATTAGTGATGCACGTGTGGTTATTGGTAAAAAAGCACAAGAAATTGGCTTGATAGACCATTTAGGTGATTTGCAAACAGTGCGCTACATTTTAACCGAAAAATATCAGGTAGATTCAGCTCTTCCACTTATTCAGTTAAGTTTAGAAGAAGAGCAAAACTGGCTTGACAATTTTATGAGTCAGTCAAAGTTAATATTAAATAAATTTGGTGGCACAACTGCCGCCCTCAGCATTATAAAATAAGGAACAAAACCATGACTAAATCTGAATTGATTCAACTTCTTTCTGATAAAAATCCTCAGCTACATAGCTCGGATATCGAAAAACTTGTTTCAACAGTTTTTGATGAAATCACAACAGCACTTGTGCGTGGTGATCGTGTAGAACTACGTGGTTTTGGTGCTTTTTCTGTGCGTGAGCGTGAAGCACGTACTGGCCGTAATCCACGTACAGGTGAGCAAGTAGAAGTGCCTTCTAAACGCACACCATTCTTTAAAGTTGGTAAAGACTTGCGTGAGCGTATCAACGGCTAAGACTTAAAATGGATAAAAAGCGGCCAATGGGTCGCTTTTTTTTGTCAAATCATTGCACTTTTGCAGTGCATCATATAGAGTAATGGTATGCAACAATTTATGATACCCGACTACATGTATTCGACTGAATTCTGGCTTCTTACGACGCCAGTTTTATTGAGCTTTTTCTTATTAGGCATGGTTTTAAAACCTAAAGGTGCGCGTGAAGTGATTCAGAGCGCAAAACCTTCTGAGGTGACATCTGTTTTACAATCAGCTTCAGATGCGGCTTTAGGGTTTTTAGAGGCAGAGAATTTGTCTGATTCTGATATTGAGGCCTGTAAGGCTTTAGGTCGCGTGTTCCGTGAAAGAGGTGAATTTGATAAAGCGGTTGCTCTTCATAAATCAGTGCTTCAGCACCCAGATTTGAACGAAGAACAGCATCGTTGGGCGCTGTTAGCACTTGCGAAAGATTTTAAAGGTGCGGGGCTTACAACTCATGCAGAAGAAAGCTTGCATCAATTGGTTGAGCTTAAAGGGGATACACCTGAAAAGTTAGAGGCCTATCGTTTATTAACAGAGCTTTATGAAAGACAGGGTAAATGGGCAGAAGCCCTTACTGTGCGTAATCGTTTGCGTAACCCCAACATGAAACAAAAACGTACACATGCCTTGCTGATGCATAAGCAAGGGCAAGAGCTTCTTAAACAAAATAAAGAAGAAGAGGCGCAAAAGCTTTTTGAAAAAGCACTTAAGCTTGATTCAAGATGTTTAGCTGCGGCAGAAGACCAGGTGCAATTACTTATTAAACAAGCACGTTATGCTGAAGCACAGGATGTCTTAAGAGAAGCCCAAGCCAATCGACCAGATTTATTTTATATTCTTGAGCCTTATATGGCAGATGCCTTTAAAGAGGATGAGCAAGGTATGCGTGTTTTATGGCATGCAGCAGCTTTGCATCCTAAAGCGCATTGGCGTAGTTCTGTAAGCTTTGCTCAGTTTTTAGAAGAGCAGGGTGAAACAGAAGATGCACTTAAAATTTTGCGTCGTGCTTATGAGCAAAACCCAACAACCATTGAAACAGCGAACGCTCTGAGTCAGTTATTAACACGTAAAGAAGAGAATAAAGAAGCTTTATTGGTGCTGCATCAGCATCTTAATGAAAAGATTTCTTTCTTTCCTCTATGGCAGTGCGATCAGTGTGGGTTTTCTAGCAATAAGCTATTTTGGCGTTGTCCTCAGTGCTCTAAATGGGATTCTGTGCGTGCGTATAAGCATAAATAGTTAAATTTTCTTATTTTTTTATGCATACAATCTTGTATTTGCATGTCTTTTACTTATAATCACAGTGTTAAAAAATAAAAGGAGTCTTTTGGCTCCTTTCATCCACTTACCTAAGAGATTTCTCTTAAGATACCGTTTTTTTATTAAAGGAGGTGCGTATGCACTTTAAAACACTGCTGGCATTTATGTTGGCTGGTTCTTTTTTGGTTGGTTGCGCTGGAGATTCATCTGAGAATGGAGATATTCATTCAAACGATGATCGTTCACAGGTATCAAACCCTGATTCTGAGCCAGCCCCAGAACCCACACCAAATCCAGACCCCGAACCTACACCAGATCCTGATCCGACGCCGGATCCTGGTGGTGATGGATTGGATCCGACGCCTAATGAGCCAGCCCCAGAACCTGAGCCTGATCCTAATCCGACGCCAGAACCTGAGCCAGAACCAAATCCGGTTTATGACCTGACGTATTTTCGTCAGGATTTGAATCAGTGTAATCAGTCTGATCAATGGCTGATTAATCAAGTTGCGGCAAATAATACTCTTCCGTCGTTTTACCAAAATATGGAGCAAGCTCTGTACGATGGTAAAAACGTAGATGGTGATATCTACCCTGATTACGTAGAACAAGCAATTGTTTTACGTATTGAGTGTGATACTGCAAGGGGCGTGCTTAATGATGAAGAGGGTGATTATTACGTTGAGCTTGCAGAGTGGGTGCTTTATCACCGTATTCGTGAGCTTAATGGCAATAAGGAATATTTGGGTTCACCCGTTAGTTTAGAGTCGGAAGACCGAGATCGGCAGTACTTTCAGGATTTGGTGAAGTTAATTGATGACATGCTTTGGCGTGTTACTGATTACCGCACCAAAATGATTGTACGACACAGTTACCGCAACCGTTTGCACCGTCTTTATATGGATGGCTATTGTAATGCGGATGCAGATAATTGTGTGCTGGATCAGTTTGTTCAGTCAGAAGCCCCGCCTAGTCAGTTTGATTTTAAGCTGACCTTTGGTGGCAATACAGGTAAATCTAACGTTATTGCCTTTTTGCCTGGCCCTAATGTGAATGCCCATTTGGGTATGCATGACTTGCGTTATTTGCAAGAAGAAATAGGGCGTGAGGGTTTAGAAACAACATTGCGTAATATTAGCAATGCTGTTGGTGGTAAAGTAAGTTACCAGTATTGGTATACTGAGCTTGAACAGGCCGATTGGTCGAATATGCGTTTGCAAATTGCACCAGAAAATGTTTTGCAGTTTGGTCGCGCGTGGTTTACTGCGCGTAAGGGTTATCCGCAGGATGGATTGACTCTTATTGCGACTGAAATGCCGATGTTGATGGATGCAGTTTATGCAGAATATGCAGACCGTTATTTGCAACGTATTGAGGCTGCCATTGGTGGTGGCGCAAGTTCTATTAGTATTGTTGCTTATGGTTGGGGGGCTGATTTTGCTGCCCGCTTAGAGCAAGATATCCCTGCTAAGTATGCAGATAAAGTTAAAATTTTATCTGTTGCGCCGTTGGTTTCGGCATCTTTGGCAGGCGATGGAAGTTATTGCGCGTTGCGCAATGATAAAATGCTTAATGATTTGCGTCCGCTGTTGCAAAGCATACCAGAAGGTAATGTGAGTGCTTCGGCAAGTAGCTACACAAATGTGAACCACGATTTTGGGACGGCTTACCTGAGTCTGGATAATCCGCGCAATTGTATTTTGAACTTTTTGTCTCAATCAATTGTGATTCCAGATAATGATAGTAATCCTATTGTGGATAACATTAATGGTCGGTCTAATGGTGTGGTTGTTCCGTATAACCGCATTTTGGATTTGATCATTGGTTCGCCAGATACATTGTCCCCCCGCGAAAACCCTGAGTTTGATGTGGTGATGAATATGTTAATGGAAGAACCTGGTACGTCTAGCACGCACTACGGCCGAGATGGTTTGGGTCTGTTTGGCTGGTGGTGGGAAGATAATGAACGCAATCAATCGCGTGATTATTGGAACCGCTACTGGTTAAATTATGGCGTAAACCGTGGCGGTAGCTTCTGCTGGCGCCCTGATCCAAATCCAAATCGGGTGCAGATTAGTGACGGTGTTACATCGCCAAGCTTTCTGTTTATTTTGCGTACACCTACAGAGGAGAAAAAGTACGTATGGAAGTATGATACAGACTTAGGCGTTGGCGCCCAAGGCTGTGTTGTATCTATGGAAGTTTATGCCATTGGTCAAAACGGTAATTTGTACCGTTATGATGATGCGCGCGAGCCCTTAAATGCCATTCATGGCTATGTGGGTTATGTGCGTGTTTCACCACGGGTGAGTGAGCTTTAGTCTTTTAACGAGGAGCATAAAAAACCCCAGACAGATTGTCTGGGGTTTTTGCTTTTGTATTATTAAACCTTTGGCTTAGCCTTTATATGCAGCAATGCCTTCTTCAATAATTTTCTTAGCAGTAGCGGCGTCTTTCCAGCCTGTTACTTTTACCCATTTACCTTCTTCAAGACCTTTGTAGTTTTCGTAGAAGTGTACAAGTTGGTCTTTAAGAAGTTGGTCAACATCGTCAACATCTTTAATGTCTTTAAAGCGACGGTCTACCTTTTCATGCGGCATGCAAAGAATTTTAGCATCTTCGCCAGATTCATCTTCTGTCATAAGAACAGCAACAGGACGTGCGCGGATAACAGAGCCAGGTACAACTGGTACATCAGCCCATACAAAAACATCAACAGGGTCACCGTCGCCGCCAAGTGTATTGTTAATGTAGCCATAGTGTGCAGGGAAGACCATTGGTGTTGGTGTAAAACGGTCTACAACAAGAGCATCCATATCTTTGTCTACTTCATATTTAACAAGATCACCACGCATAGGGTTTTCAATAATAGCGTAGATATCTTCTGGGGCGTTTTTACCTGTGGGAACTTTTGCAAAGCTCATTATTTTTTATCCTTACATTAAAATGATTTATGAATTTTTGAGTTGGCTTATCTTGTCGTTTTTGTTGATAAAAGTCAACTCTTTAAGCCTTATATATTGCCTCTTGTTTGCTTTTATGGCATAGTCTGAGCTGATTTTAAGGAGATTATATGATGAGTTGGCTTAAATTAGTACGCCCTAAAATTAGTACCAAGCAAAAGCATGAAGTGCCAGATTCAGTTTGGCAGAAATGCCCAAGTTGTGGGCAGATGCTTTTTCATCGTGATTTAATAGAAAGTCACCAAGTTTGTGACAATTGTAACCACCATCTGCGTTTAGGTATTGCGGAGCGTTTTGCTGTTTTGTTTGATAATGCCGATACGCTTACAAATATTGCTGTAAAAGCTCCTGCTGAAGATCCGTTAAAATTTAAAGATTCTAAAAAGTATATTGATCGCTTAAAAGCAACCCGTAAAAAGAAACAAGACCAGGAAGATGCCTTTAAATTGGTTAAAGGTGAAATTGATGGCGTAGAAACAGTTGTTATGGCGATGGATTTTAGCTTCATGGGTGGCTCTATGGGGACTTACGTTGGTGAAGCTATTGTTACAGGTGCAGAATATGCAGCAGAGCATAACTTACCTTATTTACTTATTTCGCAATCTGGTGGCGCACGCATGCAAGAGGGTATTTTATCTCTCATGCAAATGGCACGTACAACAGCTGCATTGCAAGAGTTAAAAGAAAAAGCCTTACCTTATATTGTATTATTAACAGATCCAACGACAGGTGGTGTAACAGCATCTTTTGCCATGTTGGGTGATGTGTTGGTTTCTGAACCGGGCGCGCTTATTGGTTTTGCTGGCCCTCGTGTGATTGAGCAAACTATTCGTGAGACCTTACCAGAAGGTTTCCAAACAGCAGAGTATTTGCTTGAACATGGTATGTTGGATTTAATTTTAGAGCGTAAAAACCAACGACAAGAACTGGGTCGTATTTTAAAAAATCTTATGAATCGATCATAAATAAAAGGCCTTCGCTAGTGCGGAGGTTTTTTTATAGCTATTCTTATTGTATGCAATTTTTAATAACCCCTTGCATTTGCATTAAAAGTATATTATAACCTGTCATCGGAGCATAAGCGGTTTGAGAAGTTCCATACTCAAGGTTTTAAGTGGTTCACACCCACCTTATTGGACACCGACTTGTGTGTAAAATAGTCTTAAGGAGTATTAGGTTATGCCTAAAATGAAGACAAAACGTTCTGCTGCTAAGCGTTTCAAGAAAACAGCTTCAGGCAAATTCAAGCGTAACAAAGCGTACCATAGCCACGAACTTTCTAAAATGGGTTCAAACGCTTATGGTTTGGCAAAAACAACTATGGTTTCAGATGCGGATACAAAAGCTGTACGTCGCATGCTTCCATACGCTTAATTTGATTGGAGGATATGTAAATGTCTCGCGTAAATTCAGTAGTACCAGCGCGCAAGCGTCATAAAAAAGTAATTAAAGCGGCTAAGGGTTACCGTGGCCGTCGTAGTACTTGCTTCCGCGTAGCTGTTCAAGCGGTTGAAAAAGGTCTGCAATATGCATACCGCGACCGTCGTAACAAAAAACGTGAATTCCGTCGTCTATGGATCGCTCGTATTAACGCTGCTGCACGTCAGCACGAAATGAGCTACTCTGTATTCATGAATGGCCTTTCTAAAGCTGGTATCGAAGTTGACCGTAAAGTGCTTGCGCACCTTGCTGTAAACGAACCAGCAGCTTTTGCTACAATGGTAGAAGCTTCTAAAGCAGCTCTAGCTAAGTAATTTAGTTACATACTGTTTTAATTTTATACGTCACAAGCTAAAACACCCCGCCACTATGGCGGGGTGTTTTTATTTATCGTTTAGGTGGACGGATGGTGAACAGCCCGTTGCCAAAGCTTTGGCAATCTTTTGCGGGTTGTCTTTGGTGTTGTTCCAGTGACGCCATCTCGTCGATTGGATATAATCGGCAGAACTTGCCAATAATCTTCTTCGTTTCCGTAGAGGCGTCTTCTTTAAAGTGCTGAGCACAGCCGCCTTGTAGGCGAATAATGTGCAGTACACCTTTTTTAACGAACATGCCTAAATTGACATCGGAACCATGAGGCTCTCGGTATCGAATATAGGCCGTGTTTGTCTCCCCCTGAGCTTCAGGGTTGTTGATTAGCTCGTTTATATTCTGTTTAACAAAACCTTTTATGGTTACGTTTGACATACAGTCTCCGTTGTTATGTCTGTGTGTGATTAGGGGTGAATATTCTTGAAAGGCACTTCAATCTGCCCATTGGCAAATGTGGAATGCTCTTTTGAGATCACTTCGAAGAAAGGTTCTTCAAAAGTAATTGTTTTTGGAATACTCAGTTTTTTATCGAGGATAAAGAGGAGTGTCTCTTCACCTATCGGGTTTGGCAGTTCTACATAAAAGGGGCGGTTGCCTTTAATAAAAACAAGGCTAAACTTTTCTTTGATGGGGATAATGCCAACCACATGGTTTGTTTCATCCTCAAAGCGAATGCTGCAAACGGGCACTTCTTTGTTGGATGAGTTGTTGAGTTTTTTGCTTGCTGCAATAATTGCAGCCGCAAAGTTTTGACGTGTCATAAGACGCCTCCTATTTTTTGGGAAAGGTAAGGGATGTGTTTATGCTTGTTAATTTAGGCTTTTTGGGTATTTTTACAAGACTTGAGGGGTAAAAAAGCACCCTTTTGGGTGCTTTTATTTTTCGTATATAACAAAATCAAATTCTGTTTCAGCTTCTTGTTGTGGTGTGCGACTTTTTTCCTGCCATATGCTTGTATCAAATTCAGGGAAAAAGGCATCCGCTTCTACAGATTTTTTTACTTCAGTTATATAAAGTCTGTCTGCAACATTAAGCGCTTCTGTATAAATTTGTCCGCCACCAATAACCATAATTTCATCATCTGTAAAGCTTTTAGCCAGCTTTATTGCTTCAGCTAAAGAGGTGCAGCTGTGGCATCCTTCTGCTTTGTAGTTGGGGTTGCGGCTAATAATAATATTTTCACGCAAGGGTAAAGGTCTGCCAATAGATTCATAGGTTTTGCGACCCATAATAACAGGCTTGCCTTTGGTTTGTTCGCGGAAATATTTTAAATCGGCAGATAAATGCCAAGGGAGCTGGTTGTTGTGACCGAGCTCCCTGTTTTGGCCAATTGCTGCAATAAGGCTTAGTAAAGTCATGGTATTTATACCGCTACAGGTGCTTTAATGGCAGGTGCTGCTTCGTAGCCTATCACTTCAATATCTTCGTATGTAAAGTCAAATAAATCTTTTACATTTGGGTTGAGTTTAAGTGTAGGAGCTTTGCCTGGAATGCGAGAAAGTTGTTCTTCAACTTGTTCTTGGTGGTTGTTGTAAATATGAACATCACCAAATGTATGAATAAATTCACCTACTTCTAAGTCACATACTTGTGCAATCATATGCGTCAGTAAAGCGTAAGATGCAATATTAAAAGGCACACCTAAAAAGATATCCGCACTGCGTTGGTAAAGTTGGCAAGAAAGTTTGCCGTCTTGTACATAAAATTGGAACAAGCAATGGCATGGTGGTAAAGCTTGTTTGCCCATGGCTGCGTTTTCTTTAGGTGAATATGTGACATCTGGTAGCACAGTTGGGTTCCAAGCAGAAACAATAAGGCGGCGCGATGTTGGGTTGTTTTTAATCTCATTTACAACATCTGTAATTTGGTCAACTGTTTCGCCGTTGGCACCTTGCCAGCTACGCCATTGTGCGCCGTAAACTGGGCCTAAATCACCTGCGTCTGTTGCCCATTCGTCCCATATTTTAACGCCGTTTTCTTTAAGGTAAGCAATGTTTGTATCGCCTTTTAAAAACCAAAGTAGCTCATGTACAATCGATTTCATATGCACTTTTTTTGTTGTTAAAAGAGGAAAGCCTTTTGAAAGATCAAAACGCATCTGATGCCCAAACTGAGAAACAGTTCCTGTGCCTGTTCGGTCATCTTTTGCGGCGCCTGTTTCTTTAAGTGAGCGTAGTAAATCTAAATATGGTTGTTCAAGAGCTTGAGACATGGAAAAAGACCCTTCGGTTTGCTTAAATTTAATGTTCTTGTGTGTTGTGTTAAGTATTTTAGCTCGTTTTTGGGTTTAAATCTATGCTTGTGCCTTAAAAAGATGCAAAAAAAACAGGCATTTTAGCGGATATTAATAAATGCTTTTTTTTGGCGAAAACCTTTAAAAAAAGGCAGATTTCTGTTAAGTTATAAGCCAAATCACAGATATTTAATTTTGAAGAGCTTTAAAATGACAGATTTACATCAATTAAAAACAGAATCATTAGATGCGATTACGCAGATTTCTACAGTTGCAGAAATAGAAGAACTGCGTGTATCTATGCTTGGTAAAAAAGGTAAAATCACAGCCCTTATGCAAGGCTTAAAAGATATGGAACCTGAAGCACGTAAAACTTTTGGCGCAGAAGTAAATGCCGTTAAAACAGAAGTTGCTCAAGCTATTGAAAGCAAAAAACAAGCATTAGAAACAGAAATTTTAAATCAAAAATTATTAAGTGAAAAAATTGATGTAACTTTACCTGCAGCGCCTAAAGAAGTTGGAAAGCTACACCCTCTTTCTTATGTAACAGAAGAGATTGAAATAATTTTAGCACGTATGGGCTTTTCAGCGGCAAAAGGTCCTGAAATTGAATCGGACTATTATAACTTTACAGCGCTAAACATTCCGGAAGAGCATCCAGCACGCCAAGACCATGATACCTTTTATCTGCCAGATGCAGAAGATGGCACAAAGCGCGTATTGCGTACGCAAACATCTGCCGTTCAAATTCGTACGATGGAAAAACATAAAGCGCCATTGCGTGTTATGGGCGCAGGTCGCGTGTATCGTTGTGATTCTGACTTAACGCATACGCCACAATTCCATCAGGTTGAGGGCTTGGCGTTAGATGTAAAAGGTAAAATTACCTTTGCACATTTAAAAGGTGTGTTGCAGCAGTTTATGGATAGCTATTTTGAACGTCATCTTAACATGCGCTATCGCCCATCATACTTCCCGTTTACGGAGCCTTCAACAGAAGTGGATATTGAGTGCATTTTCTGTTCAGGCAAAGGTTGCCGTGTGTGTAAAGACACGGGCTGGATTGAAGTTTTAGGTGCGGGCATGGTGCATCCTAATGTGCTTAAAGCTGGTGGCCAAAACCCAGATGAGGTGCAAGGCTTTGCTTTTGGTGCAGGTATTGAGCGTTTGGCAATGCTTAAATATGGCATTAATGATTTACGCTTTTTCTTTGAAAGCCATCAGAGCTTCTTGAAGCACTTTGGTCAATCAGCTGTTAAAATTCGTCGTTAAGAAAGGTTGCTTTAAATGAAATTTACAATGACATGGCTTAAAAAGCATCTTAAGACAGAAGCAACAGCCACAGAAGTTGCAGAAATGCTTAACCGTATTGGTTTAGAAGTTGCGGCTATAGAAGAAACAGGGCCTGACTTTTCAGGTGTTGTTGTTGGCCATATTATAACAAGAACACAACATCCAGAAGCGGACAAACTTGGTGTTTGTTCTGTAGATGTGGGTGAGTCAGAGCCTGTGCAAATTGTCTGTGGTGCGCCTAATGCCCGTGATAATTTAAAGGTTGCGGTTGCTAAAGTGGGCGCTGTTCTTCCTGGTGATTTTAAAATCAAAAAATCTAAATTACGTGGTGAAACATCAAATGGTATGATCTGCTCTGTGCGTGAGCTTGGCTTAGGTACAGAACATGAGGGTATTTGGGAACTAGAAACAGATGCGCCTTTGGGTACAGACCTTAAAGATGCGATTGAAATAGATTCTGAAACTGTTATTGAAATTGAAGTAACACCAAACCGTGGTGATGCTCTTTCTGTTTATGGTATTGCACGCGACCTTGCTGCTGCTGGTTTGGGTGAGCTTATTACAGATACATCTGAAATTACATCAGAAACTGCTGATTTTGATATTGCACATGAGGGTTGTTCTTACCTTGCAATCGCATCACTTAAAAACATTGAAAACAAGCAAACGCCAGAATGGATGAAATCTCAATTAGAGGCGATAGGCTTGCGTAGTATTAATCCGCTTGCTGACATTACAAATTATGTGATGATGGATCTTGGTCAACCGATGCATTCCTATGATGCATCTAAAGTATCTGGCGCTCTTAAAGTAACTTCTGCAACAGCAGGCGAAAAGCTAGAAGGTCTTAATGACGAAACTTATACGCTAAGTTCAGAAGATATGGTGATTGCAGATGATACTGGCACAGTAGGTCTTGCAGGTATTGTGGGCGGTGTCTCAACTTCTGCGGATGAAACCACAACAACAGCTTTATTGGAAGCGGCAACGTTTAATAAAGTACGTATTGCAAAATCGGGGCAACGCCTACAGGCTATTACAGATTCTCGCTATCGTTTTGAACGTGGTGTAGATGCGAAGCTTCCGCGTATTGCGCTTAAAAAAGCGATTGATCTTGCTCAAGAAATTTGCGGCGCAGAGGTTGTTTCTGTGCAAGAAAAGCAAGCATCAGCAACAGAAATATTGCAGTTGGATTTTGAGCTTTCATTCCTTAAGTCTTTCGGTGGTGTGGATATGCCAAAGCAAGAGGTGGTTGACTCCCTAACAAAACTTGGCTTTAAAGTTGAGGATAAAGGCGATGTTTTAGGCTTAACTGTGCCAACGCATTACCATATTTTTGATGGTGGTAGCCAAGACGTTGTTGAAGAAATTTTGCGCCTTAAAGGTTATGATGCGATCCCTGCAATTTTGCCAGAAATGATACCAGTAAATGCGTTGGATGATGCAGATTATTTCCATGCGGATCGTGGTGCGCGCCGTGCGCTTGCATCTGCAGGTTACTTAGAGGCGATTAACTATAGCTTTATTCCGCAAAAGCATGCTCAATCCTTTGGTGGCGGGCAAGATTCTTTGCGCATTACAAACCCAATTACGTCAGAAATGTCAGATATGCGCCCAAGCTTATTGCCAGGTTTGCTTATGGCGGTTAAGAAAAATGTAGCCCGCTCAGAAAGCCATATTCGTTTAGCAGAAGTTGGTCATATTTACACAGATAAAGGACAAACTTTAAAAGCAGCGGGAGTGCGTTTTGGTGGGTTTAAACATTGGCAAGCAGGCTCTGTTAAAGAAGATCTATTTGCACTTAAAGCCGATGCGATTGCCTTGCTCGAAAGCTTTGGTCACGATGCGACGAAATTGCAAACGGATGATAAAGCGCCAGAATGGTTCCATCCAGGGCGTTCGGGTTCTATTGGTTTAGGTCCTAAGCGTTTTGTGTATTTTGGTGAGTTGCATCCGGCTGTGGCAAAATCTTTTGGTTTAAAAGGTCGTGTGTATATTTTTGAAGCAGACTTAGATGCCATGAGCGCCATTAAAGTGAAACCAAAGAAATTTGAGCTTTCTCAGTATCAGGCTGTAAATCGTGATTTTGCCTTTTTGGTGGCAGAAGATGTGCCAGCTGAAAAACTATTACAAACCCTTCGTGGTGCAGATAAAGAGCTTGTAAAAGAAGCTTCTTTGTTTGATGTTTATCAAGGAGAGGGCGTGCCAGCAGGCTTTAAATCTGTTGCAATGAGCCTAACACTTCAGGCGATGGATCGCACGCTTACGGATGATGAAATTAATAAAGTTTCAGATAAAGTAGTTGCTGATATGTCTAAACGCTATGAGGCAGAGCTTCGTAGTTAAAAGAGCTCACACAAAAAAGCAGCCCTAAGGGTTGCTTTTTTTGTGGGCTTTGTTATAAAACGTATACATTTATTGTTTCCGTTTAAGGAGAGCTCATATGGGCGGTAAAAGCTATAATGGTGATTTAGGTCATCTGAATGCACTAAGTGTTGAAAGTTATTTGCGTTTAACCACGCCATTAACTGAAGAATCATACCCTATTGCTAAGGCTATTCTCATCAAATTGATGAACGATCATGAAGGTGAAGATGTAAGCCGTATGGCTGTTGCTTATTCAGATATTGAACAACAGCCGCAGATGCAATTTTTGCTCAATAAAAGCATTGATACGGGGTATTTGTATTTGCCACGCTATGTGTATTCTGGCGCCTGGAATCCGCAGCGATTTTTCTTGTCGGTCAAAGAAGAAGTGGCAGAGCAAGAAAAGCAGTATGAACAAGAAGTCGTTTTTCTGCTTCATATTAACGCTTTGTTCATAGAAGTGGGAAGCCTGTCGTCTGTAAATAAAATTTTGCAGGCGATGAAGCAGGCATCTGCAGGTCAAATAGGTGGATATATTCCCTATGAATTAACGATTTAATAAATTTTTACTTTAAACACTCAAGATATTTTATTCTTGGGTGTTTTTTTATTGCAATAACTGTAAATGTTGTTAAGTTGAGTACAATTATTTCAGCCCTTTTTAAGCACATGTTTAATTTATTGATTAAATATGTAGGAGCTTTATTTATGCAAACCTCTTACCCTATCTCTTTAAGTGTTTGCGCAACAATTATCATGGCGCTTACACCTACCGATGTGCAAAAAGCAGAATATAACAGTGTAATCCAAATGCTTTTGGGCTGCCCAGAAATGACATTTACTGATGATTTTAACCCAGATATGCGCTTGCATATTGCTGATTTGTTTGCAGATATTTTTAAGTCTGCATATATGCCTAACTCTTTAGTGCTTTATGTGTTTATGCATTTAAAAGAATATGCAAAAGAGCATCCGGAGGAACAAGATCAGCGCCTTAAAGTTGAGCAGTATTCAACTATATTTGCTCGCCCACCTTTAAGGGTAATAACTTTTTTCATGCCTCAGATTGCTGAGGATTTCATTGAGCGCCAGTTAAATCTGCGCGCATTACTTGTTGAAGGTAATTAATATACCTTCAGTTTTTTTACTCAAGGAATATGGCTATGCCTATTGAAAAAATTCAAAAACAATTCCCTACAAATGAAGTGATGTCAGTACTGTTTTGTATGCAGGCAAAATCACAAAAGTCAAAACAAACGCGTGCTGATATTCTCTGTCACTTGTTTCAGACACAAAAAATCACACCTGAAAATGTGAATGAGTATGTGTTTTCAGCCGGTGAGCATTTTCGTAGAATGCTTTCATTGCAAGCTTACGCTCTGGAATTTCAGGGGATGGATCCTGCAATCATTAAAGCCAAAGAATTTATTTTGGCGTACCGCTTTGGAATGAGCACAGATGTTGTTTTAGATTATCAACAGCAGGCTGTACAACAGATAAATGAGCCGATGGTTTCGTTGGTTTCTGTTGGGGCTTTTTCCTGCTTACGTCCTCTTTCTCTTGGTGCAAGCACTCAAAAGCAAGTATCTGAAAAACGCTCAATCTCGGGCGCTTCAGGTAAAAAGCCATATGCAGTTCCGCTGTATGCGCGTCGCGCGCCTTATGGTGATGGCTTTGTGATTGATCGTTCGAATCGCCGTTAATTATTTACGTTCGATGTTGATAAAAAAAGACCGCTTTATGCGGTCTTTTTTTTATGCGATTTGGTTAATGATTTTTATGGTGATAGGGTCATTTAATAAATCTTTAAGCTCATCTTTTTCTATAAAGCCATAGTTTAACGAGCTGTCTTCTTCGGTATCAAGCTCTGCTACAATAAAACTGTGGTAGCATTCTTTACCTTTTTCTTGGTATTTAATGTACCCAAGTTGGTCCATGTTTTTAATAAGGATTTTTGCTTCTTCATAAGCACATCTTGCCGCCTGATCTCCTGTTTGCTCGCCTGCTTGGCGCTCATTAAAAGGTAAAAAATCACCATTATCATCTTGTATAATAAGAATTTGCCCCTCTGCATTTTTTACAAATAAGTGTAGCCTTTTACTAAAGCCTAAAGGAGCAAGCTTTCTTGTTAATACAAGCTGCGCACCTTTTTGGTAATCATTTGCAGGAAAAGTTTGTGGATCAGTCATTTTTTTATCCTTTGTTTTATATGCAGAGCTTAGCACAGAACACCTTGCAAAAAAAGGGCTTTAGCACTATACTCCGTTGCAAGAGAAAAGAGGATTTTAAACACAAATGAAGAACATTCGTAATTTTTCAATTATTGCCCATATTGACCACGGTAAATCAACTTTGGCTGACCGTCTTATTCAGCATTGCGGTGCTGTAGATGCCCGTGAAATGAAAGACCAGCTTTTAGACGCGATGGATATTGAGCGTGAGCGTGGTATTACCATTAAGGCTAACTCTGTAAGCCTTAATTACAGAGCAAAAAATGGTGAAACATATCAGTTAAATATTATTGATACACCAGGGCATGTGGACTTTACTTACGAAGTTTCTCGTTCTCTTTCTGCTTGTGAAGGCGCGCTTTTGGTTGTTGATGCCTCTCAAGGTGTGGAAGCACAAACACTGGCAAACGTTTACATGGCGCTAGATCAAGACCTTGAAATTGTGCCTGTGCTTAATAAAATTGATCTGCCAGCGGCAGAGCCTGAGCGTGTGCGTGAAGAAATTGAAGATATTATTGGTATTGATGCTTCAGAAGCTGTAGCTGCTTCTGCAAAATCAGGTATTGGTATCGAAGATATTTTAGAACAAATTGTTGAAAAGGTACCAGCACCAGAAGGTAATGAGGCTGCTGATGCGCGTACAAAAGCCATGCTTGTAGATGCTTGGTATGATAACTATTTGGGTGTTGTCATTTTGGTGCGTGTTGTAGATGGTAGCCTTAAAAAAGGCCAGCGCATTGAGTTTATGCAAAACGGCACAAAACACACGATTGATCGTATTGGTGTTTTTGGTCCAGAAATGATTGAAACAGGTGAGCTTAAAGCAGGCCAAGTAGGCTATATTACAGCGGCGATTAAAACAGTAGAAGATACTGCCGTTGGTGATACCATTACCGATGCTACATATAAATGTGATGCGCCTCTTCCAGGCTTTAAAGAAGTACACCCAATGGTCTTTTGTGGTCTTTACCCAACTAGTTCAGATGACTATGAAAAACTTAAAGACGCTTTAGCAAAACTACGTATTAACGATACGTCATTTACCTATCAGACAGAAACATCTTCTGCTTTAGGTTATGGTTTTCGTTGTGGCTTCCTTGGTCTCTTGCATATGGAAATTATTCAGGAGCGTTTAGAAAGAGAGTTTGATCTTGATCTTGTTACTACTGCTCCAGGTGTAATTTACCGTGTGCAAAAAACAGATGGTGAAGAAATTCAGATTGAAAACCCAGCAGACCTACCAGATGTACAGCATATTAAATCTATTTTAGAGCCTCTGATTAAAGCAACAATTTTGGTGCCAGAAGAGTATGTGGGTAATACGATTGCTTTATGTGTTGAAAAACGAGGTGAGCAAATTTCTATGGGTTACCATGGCAACCGTGTCATGCTGACATATCATTTGCCATTAAACGAAGTGGTGATGGATTTTTACGATCGAATGAAGTCAACCACAAAAGGCTATGCGTCGTTTGACTATGAGCCTGCGGGTTATCAAGAATCGCCTCTTGTTAAGGTTAATATCCTTATTAATGGCGAACCTGTGGATGCCCTTTCTATGATTGTACACCGTGAACTTGCAGAAATGCGTGGCCGTCAACTTCTTAAAAAGTTACGTGACCTTATTCCACGTCAAATGTTTGATGTTGCTTTGCAGGCTGCGATCGGTGGTAAAATTATTGCCCGTGAAACTGTAAAGGCCTACCGTAAAAATGTAACGGCAAAGTGTTACGGTGGTGATATTACGCGTAAGAAAAAATTGCTAGAAAAGCAGAAAAAAGGTAAAGCCCGTATGAAGGCTGTTGGTAATGTAAGCATTCCTCAAGAAGCATTCCTAGCAGCGCTTAAACTTGGGGATGATTAATGAAATATCTCTTGGGTATGCTCTTTTTTGCGCAAAATGCGTTTGCAAATCCTCTTGATTTACCAGCGCTTGATGCGAGTGAGATTTTGTTTTTACCTCAACATATAGATATTTTATCTATTGGTGATCCGGCAAGCCATATGCCAAACCATAGCAAATATCGTAAACAGCTTCTTGTTGCACAAAAGTATCTTTTAGCAACGGAGCATGTACGTAAAGTTTGGCATAAGCAATGCCCGCGTATGAAGAATATAGCAACCGCACAAATTTATCCGCCTTTACCAGAAGCAAGGCGCATTAAGTTCAGGCAAATTCTTTGCGAAAAAATGGGTTACTATGAACCTTTCCCACCTAAAGGTCAGGCAGATTTTCAACCCCCTTATTAATAAAAGGCCCCCTGTTTTTTATAGGGGCTTTTTTTGGCGTTAAACTTGCATTTATTTTTCTATAAAAATAAAAGGAGTTTAAGGTATGAATTCTATTACAGCAGCAGGCTATACGCATCAAGCGATTAAAATAGATCAATCGGGCATGTTTGATTTATCATCTGCGCCATCATTTCATATATCAGAAGCACCCGAAGAGGTGTATCAAAATTATATTACAGGTATGAAAAGCTTTTTAGAAGGTCTTCATTCAAGCATTGAGAATTATCATGGTAATCCTGTGAATGATACATACGCAGAAATTATGAAAGATGGTAAAGTTATCGCTAAAATAGATAATAACGGTGCTGTTGAAAGCTCCAATGCCTTGGGTTCTGTGATACGAGATATTGTGCAAGGTGCAAAAGCGCCTAAAGGGCCTGCTTTGGCGCAATATAATGCAGAACAGATAGCTGAAGCTTTAGGCGGTGATTTGGTTATAAAAGATACTGCCATGACTGAACTTGCCTATGCTCAAGCCCCTAAGCCTTATATGAGTATTAATTATGAGGCAATGCAAGCAGATCCGTTGTTTGAAAGTCTCATGAATTTGCAAAAAATGCGTTCGGCCTATACTGCATAAAGCATAAAAAGCGCTTTTAAAGGCGCTTTTTCTATTGTTTTTACATTTGCTAAATTATGAAAAAAAAGTATACTGAGCATCTTGGTAAGGAGACGTGGCCGAGTGGTTTAAGGCGCACGCCTGGAAAGCGTGTTGAGCGCAAGTTCTCGCAGGTTCGAATCCTGTCGTCTCCGCCATTTTCAAATTTCATACTGTCCACTAAAATCCATTTTACACTTTAAAAATAAAGAGATACACTTATCTTTAGTGTAATAACGTATTTCTATGCCTACTAATGTCTCAAAAAGTTGGGGGCATGAAAAGGGGCGTAAAATAAAAAGTTAAAATGGAGATGCCCCCAGTGAAGTTATCTGATAAAGCTTGTCGCACAGCAAAACCTAAAGAAAAGGCTTATAAGCTCTTTGATGGTGGAGGTCTGTATTTAGAGGTAACAGCCAAGGGGAGCAAACTTTGGCGCTTAAAGTACCGCTATTTGCAAAAAGAGAAACGCCTCGCTTTAGGTTCTTATCCGCTGATATCTCTTGCTGAAGCACGAGAGTTAAGAGAACAAAACAAAAAGCTTCTTACTCAAGGTATTGACCCCTCTGCACACAAGAAAGAGCAAAAGCACCTTCAAAGACTGAATTCAGATAATACTTTTGAAAAGCTTGCTTGTGAATGGTATGACACACAAAAGCCTGCTTGGTCAGAAAGTCATGCAAGATATACATGGCGTAGATTAGATCAAAATATTTTACCTGAAATTGGTCATTTACCAATTAAAGAAGTTAAACCGCTTCAAGTTCTTGATGCTTTAAAAAAAGTTGAAGCAAGAGGTGCGAATGAGATGGCGTCTCGTTGTCGTTCCTTATGTGACCAAGTTTTTCGTTATGCTATTATTTCAGGTAGATGTGAGTATAATCCAGCGGCAGATCTTCAAGGGGCTTTGCAGCCCTATAAGAAAACACATTATGCGGCGATTACCTCTGAACAGCTTCCAGAGTTCATAAGGACGCTTAAAAGCAATAGAGCGAGATTATACCCTCACACTTTATTAGCTGTGGAAATGCTTATGCTTACTTTTGTGCGTACAAGTGAGTTGATTAAAGCAACGTGGGATGAATTTGATTTAGAAGCTAAGGTTTGGCGCATTCCTGCTGAGCGTATGAAAATGGATCGTGAACATGTTGTGCCTTTATCCGCCCGAGTGATTGATATTCTAAGGGAGCTTAAAGAGCTTTGTCCGACAAGTCGGTATATTTTTCCAAGTCAAATACAGTTGAGTAAGCATATGAGCAATAATACCATATTAAAGGCTCTTGAACGCATGGGTTATAAAGGGGTGATGACGGGGCATGGTTTTCGTGCTCTTGCTATGTCTACGATTAAAGAAAAATTGGGCTATGCACATGAGGTTGTTGATTTGCAGCTTGCCCATCAGAAAAAAAGCAATGTTGATCGTGCTTATGACCGTGCAACTTTTATAGAAGAGCGTACAAAGATGATGCAGGATTGGGATGATTATATTAAGAGTTTGGGGAATAAATAATGCTGTCAAAACTAGAGCATGAAATTCTTAGGATTAGAGATATTATTCTAATTAAACATAAGTCAGGAAAACATATTCCGCAAGAAATGTATTTTTATTTACGTTATGTTTTTCCTGTCGTAAAAGATAAATGTGATGAAAGTCAATTTGTAGATAAAACCCACCGTTTATTACCTTCAGGTTTGAATGAACTTACTTATGATATTTTGTGTCTTTTTTATGAGAGATATAAGGGAGTGACAAAAGGTTTTGTTCCTATTCAGTATAATGGAGAGTCTTCAGGGTTGGTTCCTGAGGTGCATTACCTTCAAAATTTTGCGTTTGTTTCTAATGTCTTTTTATCTCCTTTTGGTGTTTTAGTTTTAAATAAGTTGAAAGATTATAATGAATCTAATTATTTAAGTTTCTTTTTTGACTTTCTTGAAATGAGCTCTAAAGCTGATTGGGCTTTTAAGGCTAAACAGTCTCATTCTTTTGGTAAATTAATTTTTTATAAAGAGTGGATTGAGCAGTTCTTTGAGCATAATTATGAAGTTGATGATTTGTTAACATTTCCAATGGATATCATTTCTAATGAAAAAGATAAAAAATGTATTTCTAAGCAAGTTTATGAGTCGCTTGAAAGCTCGTTAATTCAGTTTTATCAGGAAATTGAAAGAATTGAAAAGTTACATAGAAAGAAATTTGAAAAAGAATTTGGTAGCCATGTTTCTTTGAATCAAAAGGGTAAGGTGGATTTGTTTTGGATGAGGTATTTATCTCAACTTATGCGGAAACATTTTAATAGGCCGTTTCATGATGAAGTTGCAACCCTTATTAATTTGATTTTTGATACTGTATATTCAGGAGAGGATGTCGCTAACTATACTAGAAATAAAAACATGTAAATTATATTTTTATAATCTACATGTTAAACATTACTTGGTTTTTATAAACTGTCTTTAGATTTTAATTAACCGAAAAGGACAGACTTATGAATACTGAAAAAACAGGCTTTCTTCGCCTTAAAGAAGTACTAAAATTATTTCCAATCTCTAAATCATCTTGGTGGAAAGGTATTGCCGAGGGTAAATACCCCCAACCTTGTAAGCTTGGGCCACGCACAACAGCATGGCGGGTGGCTGATATTGAAATGCTGATCTCAAATGTAGAAACAGGAGGATTGGTAAATGACTAAGCAAAATTATCGCCACAACAAGGGACCTGCCTTTGTCAGAATCACCCATCACCTTATGGATAGCGATGCTTTTAAAAGTTTAAGCCATTCCGCTGTTAGAGTTTTGATTTTGCTCATACAAAGGCACAATAGCTATAACAACGGTCGTATCTCATTAAGCGCAAGAGAGATAGAGGATAACACCCCTATGTCAAAAGGCACAGGTAATAGAGCGATTAAAGAACTTGTTGTGAAAGGTTTTATTGAAGTCACATGTAAAGGTAAATTCACCGTTAAAAGAGCTTCTGAATATCGTTTAACTTTTGAGCCTACTCTCAATTATTTGGGTAAACATATACAAGCCACAAATGAGTGGAAAGATTACGATAAAGAAAAAGGTATAGTACCTAATTTGGTTTATCCGATATCTTAAATGAGACTTCAGAGATGATAAAAGCCGTTACAACTAAGCTTACAGTATTAAATCATGTACTATTTTTGCTTAAAACGGCTTCTTCTCAATCTTATTACAGATACACTTATAGTATGCCAGTATATAAGCGGTAAATTGCTCACAACATAGAAACATATAACTTCACTATTGATTTCGTATGAGGGGGAAAGAAATTACAATGGTAACTACAACAGAAGATTTATTAAGGCTAAGTATTTTTTCGCTCACTAAGACATGGGATTTTAACAACGAAAGTCAGATTTCTGGGATTTCGGTATGGAAAACAAATCAACAAGTCACCGCACGAATAAGTTATTGCATCTCTTTAACCAAAAACCCTTATCTTGAATTTCACTTTTCATGTAATAGAGAACCGATTTCTTACAAAATGAATTTAACCACAACCACGCCCTTTTATGGCGGCAAGAGATGGTGGTTTGTTTGCCCTGTAACAGAGAAGCGTTGCGCTGTTTTATACTTTTCTGATACATACCGTAAGTTTGTTTCAAGGCAAGCTTTTGATCATCTGCCGTATCGTTCTCAAAACGAATGTATCATTAACCGAGCAATCCGCAAGAAACACAAACTACAAGATCGCTATTGCAAAGAAGGAAGCTACGACACCTATTTCCCTAAACCTAAACACATGCACAAAACAACTTATTTTAAATTGCTTGATCAGCTTAATCATGCTGATTCACATGTTGATTTTTTAATGTTTAAGAGGTTTGGGGCTAATAGTTTTTAGTAAGATTACTTAATTATGTATGTGAGATTAAAAGGTGTTGCTTTCAGAATTTCTATAATATAACCACCGTATTCAAAACTTTTCTCTTTTTTGAAATCTAGTTCTATTAAGTGATTACTATTATTTATAACTTCTCTCTTTATTGGCTTTGCTTTTTGTAGCGTTGTTGTTGAGCTTCCATTAATGTACCCGTAATTGCCATTTGCATATATATTGGCATTATGGGAGGTATGAATTCTATCGTTATTCATGTACCGTGTGAATACGTCTTCATTGCTTTTTACTGTAACATTTTTCACATATAGAGAAACTTTATCATTTTTAATTCCTTCAAATAAAATGAGCTGATGGCCTAAATCAACTTTCCCACCCCATATGTCTTTTTTCCCAAAAGCATTTTTTAAATCTTCAGATTTATCAATTCGTAAAACTATAGATCCGATATCTGCCTGTAGTATTTGATTTATCGGTTGTTCTAAGTTTGAGTACTTTTGTATAGGAGAACAAGCCGTTATAAAAATAAGAATAAATAATACTGTAGTGTTTTTTAACATAGGTTTTGCCCCTTCAAATTCATTATTATTATGTTTGTTTTAGTAAACACTGTCAAATACAACAAACCTTAAAAAGCCTCTCACCAAAAAGCAAGAGGCTCAGAATGTTAAAAGAGATTATTAAAACTTATAATTCACGCCTACAGCGTACTCTAGCGTATGCTCTACACCTTCTAAGTTTGTGCCCATGTAACGAAGCATTCCTCGCACATCAACCTTCTCAGAAAGCTTATACTGAGCACCTGCACCTAAGCGCCAGCCGAAATCACTGTCATCATCAGAAAAGTCGGTGCCTGAAACAACACCTGAAGAGTCCACATTAATGTGAGCAAGCCCCAAAGAGGCAAGAGCTTTTACTTTTTTTGTTACAGGTAATTTACCAATCGCATCAATATGAATTGTAGAGAATTGAGTTTGAGTTGTTCCATCTACACCGCCGCCAAAATCAAAGCTTTGGTTCTTTTCATCTGTTCTTGTGTAGCCAGCTTCAAGAGCTAAGCGTTCATTTAACTCTAAACCACCATGAAGAGTTGCCAAGGTAAAGCTATCTGCATAAAAAGAGGATGCATCAAGACCAGCAACAGAATCATAATTTACAGACGCAGAACCTAATTCAGCACCAATGTAAGGGCTATAGTCTTTAAGATTAAAAGTTTCAGCCTGAGCTGTAACAGCGGCAATATAAAGCGCAGAAACAAGCGCTAGTTTAATTGTGTTCATAATGTCGAACTTCCTTGTTTTATTATAATAAATTAACAAGGCTGACGGATAAAGGTCAGCCAGAAGTTCAAATCCACTACAAGATAATGGCGTGGTGTTTTTAGGATGCAGGGCACCCATTGGACATAGCACCACCTTCTGGCTGATACAGAATTGAATATCACGTTTGATTGGCCTTAATAATGGTCAGCATTAAGGCACAAAAAAAACACCATTGATGGCGGTGCTAGCCATCTTGTATGGGGATTTGAAGCCCCAGAATGTACGTTGGTCTCATTCCATTTATGAGTATATGCCTTTGTGGGGATAAGTCAAGAGTGTGTTTGTTTTTTACCGTTTATTTATGATTGCAAAAAACAGGGTAAACATTTATGGTTAGAACCGTAATTATTTAAATATTTTTGTGAAACGTTAAGGATACTATCAATGCCACTATCTACCACTCATCGTTGGGTACAGCAAGGAACTATTGAAGTTCTAACGCCTAAAAACATACAGGAATTGGAAGGTGCACCCTCTTTCACACTAGAAGAGATAATAGATGCTTTTAGAGTTTCTATTAATAATAAATTCACGATGGCTTTTGGCAAAGATAAATCAAAAGAAATTTGGTCTACAGATTTATCAGAAAATGATGAATCATATTATTTTGTATTACATGTCGGAGATGAAAATGAAGCGGACTCAGCTGTATTTAATAGAAAAACAGGTAAGACAAGGGAAGATCAAAAAGGTGATGATGATATGTCTCACTACTCTTCTCATGTCTTGATAAAAAAGGATAATACAAAAGGAAAACATGTAATAGTATTAGAAATAGCCCCTTCAATTACTTTAAGTAGATTGGAAGCATTTTTGACTAGGGTGTTTTCTAATCCTGAGCATCAGAAAACATATAAAAATAGTAAAAACCAAGAGAAACTTTGTAGGCCTAATGTTATTATAAAAGGGTACCCTTCTGATACAATTGGAGAAATGCTTAAAACAGGGAAACTGCAAGGATTCGAATTCGTTAAAGAAAAAGAAGTAGAAGATAGGTGGGATGAAACACCATTATTGGAAATACAAAAAACTAGCAATTTATTTAAGGTATCTAAACATGCAAAATTTGAAAATCTTGCGGATTTGTTAAAGTTTGGGCAAGAAAAATGGAGGGAGTTTTCCGGAAATAAAGAGACTTCCCAAATGTTTTTAAGAATTAAAACAGACCAGGGACAATCAAAAATGACTCATATTGATTCTCAAACAATCGATAGCGCTGAATTTACGAATGATGTATTAGAACAAGCTTTTATTAAAAATGAGAAGATTGAAGGGTTTTCAGTTAAGTTATCTCAATGGTACTCAACAGTTAGACCAGATGTCTTAGAAAAAATGTCAAAAATTGCTAACTCTTTACCTGAGTTAAAGTAACAGCCTCGAGGATATTATAATGAAATCAATAACCCATTTTTTTACATGCTTGTTATTTTTAAGAATAAAAAATCCAAGTTTAAGAATTTTTCAATTTTGGGTACCTATTATTCTGACAATAGGTGCAATACTTCTATTGAATCACATTCCGAATAAAAGCGTATTGTTTAATACTGGCGGACTTGTGGATGAAATCAATAACTTACTCAATATTATGATTGGTTTTTATATAACATCCTTAGCTGTAGTCGCAACATTTGATAATGATAATGTCGATTCTGAAATTAAAGGCATTCATAAAACAACTCTAAAAGGTAAAACGATATCTCGGCGTTCTTTTTTGTGTTACCTCTTTGGTTATTGCGCTTTTATTTCTATTGTTATTTACATTTTAGGTTTATTGCCTGCTTTGTTCGGAGTAAATGAAATCAATATACATTCATTAAAACCCTATTTAGAATGCTTTAAGTTTGGATGGGCTATTATTTACTTTTTTAGTCTTGCTAGCTTGCTTTCTGCAACTCTTTTAGGGTTACATTATTTAACAGACAGAATTCACAGATAAATAACTAAAAATACGGATATAATGAACGAACGTAGAACCAACCCAACCAAAGCAGATGAAGAGCTATACAAGCTCAAAGATATTGATGTCTTTATTGAAAAAGAGCGTCGTCATGATGAGCTTGATCGCTTGCTAGAAGTGCAAGGTCAAAAACGTGTATGGCGCATGACATTCTATGCATGCACAACTGCCATTGTTGTACTTATCGCTCTTGCAACATGGGGAGTTCTACAACGATGAGTTCTAAAGATATTCGCATTGCATGGATACTCGCCATTTTCTCTATTTCTGTGCTATGGGGCTTAGGTAACCTTGCTGTTGGCTTTAGTTCTAAAGTACTTGAAGCAAATGCGATGATATATACATGCTCTTTGTTTATTTCTGCAGCATGGGTATTACTCGCCTATGCAGGTCATGGTGCATTATCGAAAGAGACACTTCGCTCAGTAGACACATGGGGCTATGGACTGGTTCTTATTGTCAGCTTCTTATTAAGCTTTGAAATATTCTCTCTTGTAACAGCCGCAGAAGGTGCTTTGCTTCAGCGTTCTAGTATTGTTGCTAGCCTTATTGCAAGCTGGCTATTCCTTTCACGTAGTACAGGCAGGTGGCAAATTCTAGGCTCTCTTATTGTGCTAGGCGGTGTATTATGGGTATGTGCAGGTGTGCAGAGTGAAAGCAAAGCAACACTCTATGGGCTTGTGTTCTTATTCTCATTCTTACAGGCCGCACGTGTGTTTATTGCTGAATTTCACAAACCACACAAGGTTGCTGTGCAGACAAGTTCTGATCCTAAAGCTCGTTCTCGTGTAATTGGCTATGTTATGTTTGTGGTTGCTATGTTATTCCTAGCATTAAGCCTTATAGGTGCCCTAATACACATGCAAACAGGGCAGCTTATTATGGGTAACATGCCAACACTACAAGATTTTACACATCCTGAGAGTATTTTCTTTGGTCTTGTTGTTGGTGCACTCATTATTGCACCGATTCGCTATATTGAATTTGCCAGCTCGCATGTGATTAAATCAGAGAATTATTTAGCTCTTGCAGCCTTAGCTCCTTTTTCTACTTTATTTTGGGAATGGGCAACACAACCTCTTACAGGTTTATCTCTTAAAGAGTTTACGCAGAATGACTTGCTTGCAGGGCTTATTATTACAGCGGGTGGTGTAATGGTTGCCTTTGGTGCTGTAAAGAATAAGAAGAATGATCAATTAGCTGAATACCTATCATTCTCAGGTCAAGATACAGAGCGTATCTATGACTCGAGAGAGATTCTTGCAAACACTCTTGAACACTTTGGTGATGATCTTAAAAAGACAGCCGATGCACTGGATGTTCCTCTTATTGTTCTACAGGCTATTTTAAAGGATAAAGACAAGGTTATCGCCTTTAAGCCTGAAGCTCTGAGTGAACTCTCACGCAATTACAGGCGTAAGGTTGCCATGTCTGATGCACTTACAGGTTTAGCAAACCGTGCAGGCTTTATGACGGCTTTAAAGGGTGCTGCATATGAAGCTGATGTCTATAGCATCCTATTCATTGATTTAAACAAGTTTAAACCTGTGAATGATACATATGGCCACGATGCTGGTGATGCGATTCTAAAAGGCGTTGCAGAGCGTTTAACAGCCCTATTTCCTAAGCGTGCGCTAACCACCCGTCTTGGCGGTGATGAGTTTGCAATTCTCCTACTAGACAGCACAAAAGAGCAAGCTCAAGCGCATGTGGATAGTATTAAAGAGAGTCTTTCAACACCTTTTGATTTCAACGGTACAGACATTGAAATTGGCGCCTCTGTTGGTATCTCTACCTATCCAGAAGATGGAACAAACCCTGAGGCCCTTCTTAAGCTTGCTGATGAAGGTATGTATGAAGAGAAGACAGATCGTTGATTAAGAACTTTTGAAGAATAAATGGGTTAGTTAATCGTTTTTGTATGTTTTCGATCAACAAATAGTTTTGTGTGCGCATTCTGATCAACAAATAGGTTAGTTGATCATTTTTATATGTTTTTGATCAACAAATAGTTTTGTGTGTGCATTCTGATCAACAAATAGGTTAGTTGATCATTTTTGATTGTTTTTGATTAACAAAGGTATTAATCTGGTGTTGATATAAAGAGTTATAATAATAAGGTTACATATTGATATGGCAACATTGGAATCAGAGTTGGATTTTTCAGGGGCAGTTGATTATCATTATGGGGGATTCCCTCCAGATGACATGAATTTGGATTATCGACGTTTATCAAAGCCATTGGCAAAAGCTTCTACCGCAATGGCTAGGTTTGATCAGATGCTGAAATCGATGAATAATAGTGCCATCTTTTTGACCCCTTTGAGGCGTCAAGAGGCAATCATTTCTTCTAGGATTGAAGGTACTGTAAGTACTATGGATGAAATTCTAATTTTAGAAGCGGATGCAAACGAAGATGAGGATTTTTTCTCTCCGCATGCTAGGAATGAAACAATTGAAACCTTTTTGTATCAAGTGGCTCTTAATAAAACTCAGGAGTTATTGTTAGAGGGGCGAGAACTTAGTCCTCATGTGATCAGGCTTATGCATGAACAATTGCTTAAATTTGGCCGTGGTGCGGATAAAATGCCAGGTCAGTTTAAGGATAAGCAAAACTATTTAGTGGATGGTCGTAAGAAAGTCCTATTTACTCCAATTAGACCTGAAAGCTTACAGTCAGGTCTTGATATGTTGTTTGATTATATGAATCATAAAGATGAAGAATTGTTGATAAAAACAGCGATTTCTCATGTGGAATTTGAATCTCTTCACCCTTTTCTTGACGGTAATGGTCGTGTTGGCCGTATGATGATCACGCTTTTTTTATGGCAAAAAGGGGTAATATCCTCTCCTCATTTCTATATCAGTGGTTATTTGGAAGAAAATAAAGATCAGTACATCGATTCAATGAGAAGGGTTTCAGAATCTGGTGATTGGACTAGCTGGTGTGAATTTTTTCTCAAAGCGGTTGAGGTTCAGGCTAGTCGAAATTTAGAAGTGGCAGAGTCAATTTCTCGTTTATATGAAGAGATGAAAGATGTGTTTAGGGAGGAGTTGTCTTCGAAATGGTGTATTTCTGCTCTGGACTTTATATTTGCTAAGCCTATATTTCGTAATAGTTCATTTACTCATGAAAGCGATATTCCTACATCGACCGCTGTTAAAATGGCTAGAACTCTGTCGGAGAGAGGGTATTTAAAAACAGTGGAAGAGGCTTCGGGAAGTCGTTCTGCCCTATATTCTTTTGAAGCTTTAGTGTCTTTATTAAGGGTATAAAGTTAATATTGGGGGCATAATTGGGGGTTTAGATAAAACTTTAACACTTTTATTTATTTAATAACAATAAGATATGTCGTTAAATATGAATCCTGTCGTCCCATTAAAATCCATTTTATACGCTATACCACTTTTTTATTTTTCTTATTTGTGCCTATACTAGAGGCTAACAATCAAGAATATCGCAGTATAAAAGGGAAATAAACTATGCGTATGAGCAACTCTCTTACGAAGACACTTAAAAATGTTAGCAGTACAGATACAAGTAAAAATGCACAATTACTTGTTAAGGCAGGCTATGTTCAGCAACTTATGGCAGGTGTATATTCTTATTTGCCCCTTGGTTTGCGTGTTCTAAATAAAATTGAAAATATTATAAGAGATGAAATGAACCAGCTCGGCGCAGATGAAATTCTTATGCCAGCGTTACAACCACGTGAAATTTGGGATAAAACAGGTCGTTGGGATAAAATTGATGTTTTATACAAGTTAAAAGGTCAGGGAGATCGTGATTTGGCGTTAGGTGCAACACATGAAGAAGTTGTTACACCTTTAATGAATCAATTTATTCAATCTTATAGAGATTTACCAAAAACTGTTTATCAAATTCAGACGAAGTTTCGTAACGAAGCCAGAGCTAAATCGGGGCTTTTACGTGGGCGAGAGTTTAGAATGAAAGACATGTACTCTTTTCACCCAAATCAAGAAGATTTAGATGCCTTTTACGAAAAGGCAATATCTGCTTATACAAATGTTTATGCTCGCTGTGGTATTGGAGATGTGACATTGTTAACGGTTGCTTCTGGTGGCGCTTTTTCTAAGTATTCACATGAATTTCAAACGATTACAGGTTCAGGAGAAGATATTGTCTACCGCATTCCTGGTACAAAAGAGGCTATTAATAAAGAAATTATCGATGATGAAAGCGCATTGGCGGAACTTCTTGCAGATTCTCATACACAAAGGGAAGATTTAGAGGAAATTAAGGCCATTGAAGTGGGTAATATATTTAAGCTTGGGTCCCGTTTTTCTGATGCGTTTTCACAAAAGTTTGTAGATGAAAATGGCCAGTCTCATTCTGTTACTATGGG
>JAAZVW010000066.1 GCA_018623135.1 Pseudomonadota bacterium | reverse complement strand
GCTGTGTTTAATGCAAATGTGAACATTTGCGATTTTCATATTGAACGTAAAGTGACAGACTCATTTGACATTCGTTGTGATGTTGAGGTGAAAAACGTTGAGAATTTAGATCACTTAATGAAAGTGATTCGTAATTTACCGAGTGTAAATTTATTAGAGCGCTTACAAGGTTAAAATAAGGTTAAAAACAAAGTGTATTTTTTTCCGAAACGGGCCAAAAGAACAAGAGGTAGACACAGAAGGCGACGCACTCTTTGGTGGCATCGCTTTTCTGAGTATTTGTGGCCGTCTATTGGTTGGCTTTCATACTTAAGGCATTCAGAGCTTAAACTTAAACGCACAAAGGGCTCTGCCCATTTATTGGCGTTGGGGTTTGCTTGTGGTGCCTTTGTTTCTTTTACGCCGTTTATTGGTACGCATTTGTTGTTTGTGGGTTTTTGTACGTTACTGTTTAGAGCAAACTTTATTTCGGGTTGGATAGGAACGCTAGTAGGTAACCCTTGGACTTTCCCCTTTATTTGGATTTGGTGTTACGAATTAGGTAACTTTTTACTGGGTGTACATAGCCCTGCGCCGCTGCCAGACTTTTCTGATATGACATTCCAGAAATTATGGGATAATTTACAATATTATTGGGATAATTATTTATGGCCAATGTGTGTGGGCGGTGTACCTTCGGGCTTAATTGCGGGTTTAGTTTTTTACTTTTTGTTACGTTATAATATTGAGAAGTTTCAAGCCTATAGAAGGCATCGTATTGCTGAAAGACGTAAGTTTTGGTCTAAAGTGAAAATGGTTTCAACTGCAACAGCAAAAGAAAAAGCACAGGCAATTACAGAGAATATAAAAGAAAGCGTAAAAGATAAGGTTTTGAATTTAAAATCAGATAAGAAAGAAGATGTATGATTTTAGGTATTGGAACAGATATTGTAGAAATTGCACGCATAAGCTCGGTTTTAGAAAAAAGGGAAGAGGCGCTGCTTAAACGCTTATTTACAGAAACTGAATTACAGCAATTACCTGCAAAAAACAACACAGCTTATATTGCTAAAAGATGGGCTGCAAAAGAAGCTATTGCTAAAGCATTGGGAACAGGTATTGGGGCAACATGTTCGTTTCAGGACATTGAAGTGTTTAAAACAGAAAAAGGTCAGCCTTATGCAACGCTTTCTGCGGAATTATGTGAAAAGTTGCCAAAAATGCAAAATAGGTCTATAAGAGTACACCTAAGTTTAAGTGATGAAACAGATTACGCCCTTGCGTACGCATTATTAGAGTATGCAAATGGGGATATGGATATTTAATGATTAGCGTACATATAGCTTACAGCACAGCCTTGGCACAAAAGCCTATTTGTGTAGAATTTGTACCAGAGCTTACATTAGAAAAATTGTTAAAGTTACCAGAGATTGATACTTATTTAACAGAAGATCTCGCAACATTAAAAGTGGGTGTATATGGTAAAATTATGCCGCTGAGTTATGTATTAGAAGATAATGACCGTGTTGAAGTTTATAAAGAAGTGACGGATGAGCTTCGTCGGTTATATAAAGAAAAGAAAAAACGCAAAAAATAGCGTTAAAGTGGAAGATATAAAAGATGTCAGATCAGAAGCAAACAGCAAATTCAGGCGGTGTTTTAAGCGCTATTAAATCATTCTTATACCCAGAAGGGGATGGTATTTGGGTAAAAGTAATGGAAAATACCCGCGTTATTGTATCTGCTGCGGCAATTGCTTTGTTTGTACGCTCTTTTGTTTATGAGCCTTATAAAATCCCTTCAAGCTCTATGTTGCCAACGCTTTTAATTGGCGATCATTTATTTGTAAATAAATTTACTTATGGTCTTAAAGTACCGTTTACAGATAATTTCTTATTTGAAAAGCAACCTAAACGTGGCGATATTATTGTCTTTAAAAAAGATATTGGTAAAGGCCAAGGCAGAATTAGCTATATTAAGCGTGTTGTGGCTGTACCAGGTGATACAATTGGCTATTTAGGTAAGCGCCTTATTATTAATGGCGAAGTAGCGCAACTAGAAAATACAGAGCAAAAAATGGCGACAGGTGGTATTTTTTCAGAGAATATTACAGGTTATTCACATAACACTTTGCTAAGCCCTGTCGCACCTAAAAATTTAATGACAACAATGGTACCAGAAGGCAAATATGTTGTTGTTGGTGATAATCGAGATAATTCTTACGATAGCCGTTTTTGGCAGTACCCATATTGGGGATATGTTGATCGTGCTGATATTGCAGGCCGTGCAGATGTTATTTTTTGGGCCTTTAAAGATAAAACTTGGGGCTTACGTTTAAACCGTATTGGTACAATGCTACACCCAGAACGACTAACTGAAAAAGAGGAAGCGAAAGATGCCGCTGAATAATCTACAAAAAGCCTTGGGATATGGGTTTAAGGACATCTCTTTACTCGAGATGGCTTTAACACATAGCTCTTGTGATAAGAAAACCCCTGACGGACGTAAAATGAACAACGAACGCCTAGAATTTTTAGGTGATAGGGTGCTTAACTTTACGGTGGCTCAAATGTTGTTTGAAATGTTCCCGCATGAACCAGAAGGTAAGCTTTCTAAACGCCATGCGGCACTAGTAAGGCAAGAAACATTAGCGATTATTGCCCAAAACTTAGGTGTAGATAAAGCGATTAAGCTTGGTAAAGGTGAAAACGCAACAGGTGGACGTGAAAAACCAACTATTCTTTCTGATGCTGTAGAGGCGATATTAGCGGCCGTGTATATAGATGATTCTTTTGAAACGGCAGAACGTATTATCCGTACACATTGGACTCCTGAGGTGCATAAGGTTGAGCTAAAAGATTCTAAAACACGCTTGCAGGAGCTTTTACAAGCTAAAGGCCTTGGGTTACCAGAATATAAGCTGAAAGAAACATTAGGTGAAGCCCATGCTCGTACTTTTGTTTTTACAGTTAAAGCGGCCACGGGCGAAGTAGGTGAAGGCAAAGGCTCTTCTAAGCAAACAGCTCAGCAAGATGCGGCGCAAGATTTACTTAATAAGCTTAATATTTCAGAAAGTGATGACTAAATGGATTGGCTAGAGCGTTTAGATCACGCAGAAAATGAAAATACAAAGGCAGGTTTTTTAGCTATTTTAGGTGCGCCTAATGCAGGTAAATCGACACTTATGAATGCGATTGTGGGTGAAAAACTTGCTATTGTTTGCCATAAAATACAAACAACACGTATGAATGTACGTGGTATTTATACGACTGATGATAAGCAATTTGTATTTACTGATACACCAGGTATTCATGACCCGCGTCGCATGTTTGATGCTGCTATGGTAGAAGCTGCTTGGCGCGCGTTAGATGATGCGGATATAGGGTTGCTTCTAATTGATGCGAAGCGTGGTTTTGATGAAAATAACCAAGCGATTATTGAAAAAATTAAAAGTACCTCTAAACCGTTATATTTAGTGATTAATAAAATTGATGAAATTAAGTCTGATCAGCTTATTTCGTTGGTTGCTGAAGGTGAGAAATATAATATTTTTAAACAAATATTCCCTGTTTCAGCTCTTAACAAAGCCGGTATTTTTGAAATGATGGAAATTGTGGGTGAAGATTTACCACAATCACCTTTTTTATACGATGCAGATGAAATGACAGATGCTTCTGCACGTATTTTAGCAGCAGAAATTACCCGTGAAAAAGTCTTTCATCAAATTCATGAAGAGGTACCGTACCAAATTGCTGTTGAAACAGTTAAATTTGAAGAGCGTGATGAAGATATCGTTATTGAACAAAACATTTTAGTAGAACGAGAAGGTTTACGTAAAAT
>JAAZVW010000041.1 GCA_018623135.1 Pseudomonadota bacterium | reverse complement strand
GCATCCAAGAATACAACAACCCCCTTCCACGTTGGTGGCTATGGACATTCCTTGTTTGTGTTCTTTTCTCTATAGGTTACATGGTGGTATACCCTGCAATACCTGTAGGCAAAGACTTTACTAAAGGCACTTTAGGTTGGACACAGTACAATCGCTTAGATAAACAAATGGCTCAAGCAGATGAAGCTAAAGCTGTGTTTGAACAGCAAATTGCCGCCTCTTCTGTAGAAGATATTATTAAAAACCCTGAACTACACCCATATGCCGTTGCTGGTGGTAAGGCTGCTTTTGCGCTTAACTGTTCTCAATGCCATGGTTCTAACGCAAACGGTGCAACAGGTTACCCGAGCTTATTAGATGATGAATGGATTTGGGGTGGTGATATTGCCAATATCATCCAAACAATTCAGCATGGTATTCGTTACTATGATGACCCTGACACACGTGATTCTGTTATGATGGCTTATGGTGACATGGAAATGCTAACCGAAGCTGAAATTTTGGATGTGATTCATTACATCCAAACAATTGCTTTAGAAGCAAAAGAAACAGCATCTTCTGAACGTGGTAAAGAAGTTTACGAACTCAACTGCGCATCTTGCCATGGTGCCAACTTAGGTGGCGGGCAAGAATTTGGTGCACCTCCGCTTAATAACGACATTTGGCTATATGGCGGTACAGAAGAAATTCTTAAAGAAACTCTGTACAAAGGTCGCCAAGGGCAAATGCCTGCATTTGGCAGTCGCTTAGATGAAAACACAATTAAGAAATTGGCTGTGTTTGTACATTCTTTAAGCGGTGGCCAACAATAAACCTATGAGATGTGGGGAGTATACCAGCTCCCCCATTTTGGCAAAGATGCTGAGATAATCGGACTCTTTGACAAAATTTTATATAACCTTTAGCTTAAAAATTAAAGGACAGTCAGATGACAGACCAAAACCCTCATTTATCCGAAGCCAATGGCGAAGGATCATTCCAGCTTTATGCTGCACATAAAAAAATATATCCTGCACGTGTAAAAGGCCTTTATCGTAACCTTAAATGGTTGCTTATGGCTGTGTTATTGGGCATTTACTATTTACTGCCTTGGGTAAGATTTGATAGAGGGCCGAACGCGCCTGACCAGGCTGTGCTTGTTGATACTTTAAACAGAAAATTTTATTTCTTCTCAATTGAGATTTGGCCACAAGAAGTTATTTTATTTGTAGGCTTGCTTGTTTGTGGCGCTTTAGCTTTATTTTTTGCAACATCCCTTGCTGGACGTGTATGGTGTGGCTATGCCTGCCCGCAAACTGTATGGACAGATTTATTTGTAATGGTTGAGCGTTGGATTGAAGGCGACCGCGTAAAAAGGCTTAAACTTGACCAAGCGAAATGGACTACGAAAAAGGTATTCAAAAAAACAACTAAGCATAGTTTATGGATTTTAATATCCTTAGCAACTGGTGGCGCTTGGGTGTTTTACTTTGTAGATGCGCCAACTTTAGTAAACCAAATTATGCATTTAGAAATTGGCTTTACACCTTTGTTTTGGATACTATTTTTAACAGGTACAACCTATTTGTTAGCAGGTTTTGCCCGTGAGCAAGTTTGTACTTATATGTGCCCTTATGCACGATTCCAGGGTGCGATGTTTGATAACCACTCCCTTATTGTAGCCTACGATGAACAACGTGGCGAAACACGTGGTAAACACAAAAAAGGCGATAGCTGGGACAACCGTGGAGACTGTGTGGATTGCCATCGTTGTGTTGCTGTATGCCCTGTTGGGATTGATATTAGAGATGGGCAGCAGTATCAGTGTATTAACTGCGGTTTATGTGTGGATGCTTGTAATGAAATTATGGACAAGGTTGAACGTCCACGTGGGTTGATTAAATATGATACATTGCATAATGCTGTGGCGAGGTCTCGTGGGCATTTAGAAAAGGTTGACTTACTTAGGTCTCGTACGCTTATTTATGGCACGCTCCTTGTTATTTTTAGCGCAATTATGGTTTACTTTTTAGCCATTGGTAGACAGCTTGTTGAGCTGAATGTGATTCATCAAAGAAACCCGCTTGCCATTAAACTTTCTACAGGTGAACTACGTAATACTTATACAATTCGTATTGTGAATAAAGATACTCAAAATGTAAGCTTTAAGCTAAGTGTAGAAGGCATTAATAATGCGCATGTCACAGTTATGCATGCTGCTGAACGTAAAGACATAAACGAGCCGATTTTAGTGCCTGCTTCTAAAGTAAGAACGCATAAAGTCTTTGTTGATGCCCCTAAAGGTAGCTTTAAAAAGCAAAATGATGTACGCTTTACTTTAATTGGTAGCAATGGGCAATCAGATGTTTATGAATCTGTCTTTTTAGCGCCATAAGCATACTATTAATAAAAACAAATATAAAAATATTAAGTTAAGTTTGACGCATGAATCCTAAATATTATCCGTGGCTTTTTGTCGCTTTCTTTGGTGTTATCTTTACAATGAATGGCATAATGGTTTATTTTGCTACAACCACTTTTAACGGCATTGCCGTTGAAGATGCCTACGAAAAAGGTTTAAAGCACAACGATAAACTCGCTGAAACGGAAAAGAAAAGAGAGCAGCATTTTTGGCTAAAAGATAACAGCAGCTACGACAGTAAAAGCAATAGTTACAACATAAATGTACAGCCATATCAAAAAGCTAATACCATTGAGGTGGGATCTATAACTGTTGAAGTTTTTAGGCCCACGCGTGAAGGTGCAGATTTAAACATAGCTTTAAATAAGAGTGCCGGAGGTTATAAAGAAAGCTTTACCCCTCCTCTACCAGGGCTTTGGGAGTTGCGCTATAAAGTAACGCTTAAAGATACAGAACAGACAACTTTTGAATACCGTAAACGTGTGGACTTAAGGCCAGAAAATATTCATGAATCAATGTAAACATTGCGCTCTGCCTTGTCCTAAAGATACTGAGTTTTGTTGTCCTGGCTGTAGCCAAGCCTATAGTCTAATACATAGCTCGGGGTTAGATCTTTTTTATCAAAGACGCAGTATCCAAAAAAATATAGATAATCCAAAAGCGCAAGACGTACCCTTTTTTGAGCAAATCAATAACTACATTCAGCATAAAGAAAATCATTTAGAAATTTATTTGTTTATTGAAGGTATGCATTGTGCTGCCTGCGGTTGGGTGATTGAGCAAGTTTTACAAAAACAGGATTATGTAACCTATGCACGCTTAAACCTGACAGAAAAACGCCTTAAGGTCTGTTTTAAAGAAACAAGCAACGCACAACAAATTATTAAGCATATTTATACACTTGGTTATAAAGCACAACCTTATAACGCTGAGTTAATGAAAATAGAAAATGAAACCCAAAGTAAGCAGCTACTTAAAGCACTTGCCATTGCAGGCTTTGGGATGATGAATGTTATGCTTTTATCGGTTGCTTTATGGTCGGGTGCCGAGCAAGACACAACAACAGCAAGCCTTATGCGCTGGTTTTCTGCTCTTATTGCTTTACCCACCGTTGCTTATTCGGGGTTACCATTTTTTCGGTCTGCCTTTAACGCTTTAAAAGCAAAACACTTGAATATGGACGTGCCTATTAGTATTGCCATTATTTTAACCCCTCTTTATAGCCTTTACTTAACCATTGCAGAATCTAGCGCTGAAACATATTTTGATTCTGCCGTTGCCCTACTCTTCTTTTTACTTATTGGGCGTTATTTAGATACACGCATGCGTCAAAATGTAAAGCAAAACTCCTTGCGTTTACTTAAATTACAAAACTCTTTTGCAAAAGTTAAAACCGCTACAGGTTATAAAATGGTAAATACCCAAGACCTTGTAAAAGGGGATATTATTCTTGTGACCAAAGGCGAACGTGTTGCGGCAGACAGTATTTTATTAGACGATATTGCTGAATTAGATAATAGCTTATTTACTGGGGAATCTTTACCTATTGCCCCTAAAAAAGGTGATGAGCTTATAGGTGGCGCCCTTAATATTGGTGGTAGTTTTGAAGCAAAGGTAACAACAGCTGTTTCCGAAGGACTTTTACAAAAAATGTCTGAACTTGTAAATGAGGCATCGGAAGCTAAAAACAAACTCAGCCGATTAAGCGACCGTGTCGCCCAATACTATGCCCCTGTTGTGCACTTACTCGCCCTTATTACTTTTGTTTTTTGGTATGCTGCCGCAGATATACATGTTGCACTTGTTGCAGCTGTTGCCGTACTTATTGTAACCTGCCCTTGTGCGCTTGCATTAAGTGTACCTGCAACACAAATTGCCTTTACAGCAAGTTTATTACGTAAAGCCATATTACTTAAAAATGCGCAAGCGCTTGAGAATTTACATAAAATTGATGCCATTGTTTGGGATAAAACAGGGACAATTACCCAAGGGCGCCTGAAACTTATTTCTAAAATAAGCCAAAAAGACCTGAAAGTGTTAGCATCGGTTGCTCAACACTCTGACCACCCATACGCAAAAGCCCTCACTTTTGCGTATAAAAAAGAACTCCATACAGCAAAACATGTAAAAGAACACACAGGCTTAGGTGTGCAAGGCCAAGTAGAGGGACTAAAAGTGCGTATTGGTAGACCTGATTTTTGCGAAACAACCGCCCGTAAACAAAAGCAGCTTTATGCACGTATAGACGACAAAGTTTTAAGTTTAGAATTTGAAGATGAAATTAGACCTGAGGCGAGCAAAGCTTTTAAGGCCTTAAATGAGTATGAACATTATTTATTTTCTGGTGATAGCAAGCAAGCAGTAGAGCGTTTTAATTACTTACCATTTACAGAAATTAAAGCTGAACTCTATCCACAAGAAAAATTGGCTGAGCTTGAAAAACTTAAAAAGACAAAAACAGTGGCTTATGTAGGCGATGGTATAAATGATGCCCCAAGCCTTGCAAATGCAGATGTAAGTATCTCTTTAAGTTCTGGTCACGATATTAGCCAACAAAGTGCGGATATTATTTTACAGAATAATGACCTAAGAAGTATTAATTACCTGCTCGTACAAGCTAAAAAAGCACGTTCTGTTATGTTACAGAACATCGGGATTTCGTTAAGTTACAATTTAACGGCAATTCCGCTTGCGATGGCACATATTATGAGCCCTATTTGGGCGGCTGTAGCCATGTCGGTTTCATCATTAATTGTAATGGCAAATGCATTACGTGTGAATAAGGGTGCTTAATATGGATGTACTTGTATTTTTAATACCAATTGCATTATTTTTAGGGCTACTTGGGTTGGTTGCTTTTTTGTGGTCTTTAAAAAGTGATCAATTTTCTGACTTAGATGGAGAGGCTAGCCGCATTTTATTTGATGATGATTCACGTGCAAATAGCAAAGAAAAAACAAAAAAATAACAACTATATACCTGCCATTGGGTCGTTACTATTTTCAATATCTTCTGGGGTAATTTGGTACATGTCTGTAACAATATTCATCACTTGCTCAAATTCTTCATAGATAGAAGTGGTATAATAAGAAAGATCTTCTTCTCGCATTTGCTTGGCTTCCGCCTTGTGTTCACCATCTAAACAAATGGCAGCCAAATCTTCTGCCCCAATATTTGCGGCACACCCTTTAAGTTTATGAAGTTTTTTGCGGATAATTTCCTGACTTTGTTCTTCTAAAACAGCTCTAGGTTCTTGAATCTCTTTCATTATTTCATTGACCGTTTGATAGAGGACTAAAAAAAGTTCTTTTTCTAGTTCTTTATCTTCCCCTGTTGCATAATGCAAATATTCAAAATTAATGCGCATTACTGGTATTTACCTTTCTGATAACGTTGAATATAGGTGAAGAGTTTTTCTTGTGAGAATGGTTTAGCGATAAAACCTGAAGCACCTTCATGCGCGGAGCTTTTAACATTTTGTAACTGTGTTTGCCCACTTAACATAACAACATAAGCGTTAGGGTCAAACGACTTAATACGGTGCAGAACCTCTATACCATTAATAGAAGGCAAGTTGATATCCAGAAACACAATATCGGGCGCATTGAGCATGTAAGATTCAACAGCATCAATACCATCTGTTGCTTTAATAATCGTGAACATTTTAAGAACGTTTGTAAGTAAACTAAGTGTTGCAACGTCGTCATCTACAATAAGCACATGCGTATCTTTACGTTTATTTTTAACGTTAAGCTGCATTTTTGCATAGTCTTCATCTACCTGAATTTCTCGCTCTTTTTCGACATGATGAGATTTTTTAGCCTCTTGCCTTTCTTCAAATTCATGAATTTTACCTGTGGTGAAAAGCTTCATGGCCTCCCAATGGACACTGAGATCATATCTTTGATGTTCTACTTTGTCTTCAACTTCATTCTTGCCGACAAAGATTTTAAGAAGAGATGCCTCTATTTTTGTAAGGTGTTCGGAACGGATACCTTCTGCTAAGTAAAGGACATCCCCATCCCCGAATACAAATAAACGGCTAATAGAATCTTGACCTGAAGCGGTATCTCTCCAGCATTTTTTGATTTCATCACGGATGAGGCCTGCATGTTTAACAACATCTTTAGAAAAAGATGTTTGCGACGTTCTGAAAAGCACCCCTCTCCAAGCGATGTGCTTTTTAGAAATGAGTTTTAGAAAATCTGCAAGTTTTAGCTCTGCATACTGTGTGATGACAATCACCAACTTAGCTCCTCAAAATGAAACGGTTCTTTAAGCTATATTTTAAGAGGGTTTTAAATGAATAGATATAGGCAAAAGCAAGCTTTATGTGCAAAAACATAAAAAGCCTTATATTTCATAGAAATAATCTTTCTATATATTAGAAATCACATACTTATGCTGTATTTAACTATACATTATATAAATAACCCCTATAGAGGTTTATCTTATGCTAAAAAACTGTTATAAAGAGGCTGCTAAATGAATAAACACAATAACAAATAATGAAAATAATTTTGGAGGCTTTATGCGTTTTCTTGCTCAAGTAATCAGTTTTGTATTTATGATGTCTGTAAGTATTTTTGCTTATGCTGCCGAACTTTCTGAAACACATAAAAAAGGCTTAGAAGCTGCGTTTAAAACAAAAAATGACTTTGTCTTAAAGGCTACGGTAAATGCAATTGCTTCTGAAAATGCATCTCTCAAAGAACAGGCTTATACATACTTAGCTAACATTGAACAAGCTCCTAAAATTGCTGCACTTAAAGAAAAAACACGACTCGCTCAACTACCTTGGTACCACCCTGATTTATGGGAAGGTGAGGTTTCTGTAGGGCTAGACTTACAACGCGGTAATACCAATCAGCAAAAATTAGATACGGCTCTTTCTGTAAAGCGTGAAACCAAAAAGTGGTTCACTAAAATTAAGTTAGAACAACACACGACAGAAGAAGACAAAGTTAAAACAGAAGATGAGTTTAAAGCTAACTTTGAAGGCCGATACAAATTAGATGATACGCACTTTATTTTTGGTGAAGCCGATTTTGAGCGCGATCCATTTTCTGGTTATAACTACAAGCTTTCAGAATCTTTAGGTTATGGTTACACAACAACACTTTCTGAAAAAGCAAAACTAGATAGCAAGATCTCTTTAGGTTTACGTCATTCTGAAATTGAAGAAACGGGCGAAATGGAACATGAGGCTATTATTAAGCCGGCTTTAGCTTACCGCAGAAAATTACGTGATAACGTTGATTTTGAACAGCTTTTATCTAGCACAATGGGTTCGGAATTTATTTTAACAGAATCAACTTCTTCAATTAAAACGCAAATTTTTGATAACTTATATTTTAAAGTTGTTGTTGATATTGACCATAACAGCAGCGTGCCTGAGGGTAGTAAACAAACGGATATTCAGAACCTATTACAAATTGTTTATGGTTTTTAAAATTAAATAGAATATAAGTTGAAAATACCTGCTTAAGCTGTAAAATACTATAAATTATCATTTTACATATCCTGTGTATTAATGTATACAAGATACTCATTAACATATTATTTCAATATTTTAAGGGCTTAAGGTTATGCTACAGCAAGAAAGCTTCCAAAGTAGATTAAGGCACTGTGTACAACAAGTTGGTACGCAGAAAGACTTTTTGGAAAAGACGGAAATATCTCGTTCTCAGCTTTTTCGTTACTTAGAAGGTGAAAGCCTGCCTACTGTTGATAAAGTGCTCAAATTTGCTGAAGCTTCTAACACAAATATTAGCTGGTTAATTTCTGGCGAAGGCTCCCCTTGTAAAACGGATCCAAGCTCCCTATCTTTCTCCTACGATTTAATTACAACAGTAATTCAGTTAGTTGAGGAAACATTGATGGAATACACTGGACCAGCCCTTACACCAGCGCAAAAAGCAATGCTTATGCCAATGGTGCATGCTGAGATGGAACTAGAAAAAGCAGTCGGACTTAGTGAAAACAAATTCACTAAAGGCCATATGCACAAGATTTTTGACTATATCTGGTCTATCAAAAAGTCCAATCTTATTGATACATATTACGAAATGTCGAAGCGTGTCTTGCTTCATGCAAAAGACTTAACGCAAAGCGAAGATGTTTCTGTACAAGTAAACAATTTTATATCAACTGCTGAACAAGCATCTATTGATTACTTTAGTTTGCCTTCTAGCCAAGCTTATTATAAGCGCACAGAGCACGGTATTACCGAATATAATAGGCATTTGTTGTTTAAGATTATGGAATCGGTGTTCTGTAACATTAAATCACCAAAAATCAAGATGCTAGATGTAGGCTGTGGCTCTGGTAAGTACATGGAATATATGCATGCGAACTATGCAGACCGTATTGAGGTTTTAGGTGTAGAACCTTCTGAACTTGCTTTTGAAAAATGTAAGCAAAAAGAAAAACAAGGTGGTATTCCGACTGGCTCTGTTTTTAGAAAAGATGCCTCTCACCTACCTTTTGAGAAAAACTCTATTGAGTTTGCTTTTTCCCGTAATGTTTTACATTGGATACCTTACGTAAAAGAAGCAAATACAGGAACAAATAAAGTATTTGCAGAAGTGGCTCGTGTCCTTAAACCAGGTGGTGCGTTTTATTTTGATGCCCGTGAAGGCACACACCGAGAGTTTTTACCATTTAATCAAATGTACTCTAAACAAGACGTATATGATTTAGCAAAAACTCACGGCTTTAAAGTGCTTTGGATTCATACAGAAGATGAACCTTACTTTAATGACCTGATTGAAAATAAAGAAGAGTATCACTCTCGTTTCAAAAATGCCATTAGAGCTTTTTTAATTAAAGCTTAGCTTGCGCAATCTGCCATATCTTGCCTAGAAGCAATTAAGTCAATACCAAATTCTTTTTGATATAGGTGTTGGCTTTGTTGCCATGCTTGCTGCATCTTCTCTTCATTTAAATCAATTTTATGATGTAAGAATTCACCAAATAGCTGTTCGCAGTCCTGCATGTATTGTTCTGTTGACATAATATGTTCGTGCCATACTTCGTCTGCTAATTTTGGTGGAACAAGCGTTTGTGTTGGGTACAACGCCTTAAGCTTTAAAAACTTACGGTACAGATTTTCAGCCTTCATGGCCATCTCTTCATCCATACCTGTATTATATTTAACGCGCTCCATAACATCCTTAAGTTGTAATGACTCAACTTTAGCACATAAAACATTCATCATTCTATTCCCCATTAATAATTGTTTAATATAACCCGTTACCTACTTATAAGTGTCTCCTAAAATGAAACAACTGACACCTTTTTTGTATCAATAGCGAAAAAAATAAGCTTTTTTTTAAATTTTAGGAGAAATAAGCGTATGTCGTTTGTATGATCTAATTATCAAGAAAACCAACATGGGGAATAAACAGATGTCTTTAGGTTTAATGTTAATAAATGATGATACAAACATGCAAGAAACACTAAATATACTAGAGAAGTTTAAAAATGAATTATCTGAAACTTTTTGTAACTATATCGTATACACAAAAAGTGACTCAATACAATTTTTAAATGAAATTCATAAAAACCCTCTTCTCTCATCTTATATTTATGACGTCACAAATGAACAAAGCTTTGTGCTAGAGCTTATGGATCAATTTTCTGTTCTTACAAATGTGAGCAGAAGTGGCGTCAAAATATCAACTCTGCTCTGAAATTCCGTTACCTAGCAGAGTTGCCCTAGGCGAAAGCCTATTACAATAAGGGGTTATAAGGGGCGCGTGTTCTGACTCACCGCTCCTTATTTCTTTTTGAGCAATATATTGCACATTTACTACACAATAATTAATAATTTATTGTTATTGTCAGTTTTTAGTTAATACTCATATCCATATATATTATAGAGGGTTTTAAGGAAGTATTGAGTAAAAAAACAGGCTAAGAGTGAGTACAATGCAACAACAAATACAAACTTACCGACTACGTAAGCTTAAATCAACGGTGGCATCTGTCGCTTTTGGTGTGTTTTTAATGTCCAACCTCGCTTACGCGGCACCTACTGGTGGTGCTATTAACGCTGGCTCGGGCTCTATTGCTCAAAACGGCCTTACAACAACCATTACACAAAACTCCGACCTTATTGATATTAACTGGGATACCTTTAATGTAGGTAGCCTAGAAACTGTACACTTTAACCAAGTTCATAACCAAGCCATTGCCATTAACCGCATTCAGGATGTGAACCCTTCTGTTATTAATGGTACTTTGCTTGCCAACGGACGGGTCTTTCTCATTAATAAAGCTGGTCTTACATTTGGGAGTTCTGCTCAAGTAAATGTGGGCGCTTTGGTGGCAACAACATCAGATATTATCAACCAAAACGGATTTGATTTTGACTTTGCAGGCGGCAACAATGGTGCTCGCGTTATCAACCAAGGTGATATTCATATTGCAGAAGGCGGATTTGCTGTGCTTTCTGCACCTAAAATCGAAAATACAGGTTCTATTACCGCTAAAGGCGGTACAATTGCTTTAGCTTCTGCTACCGAATTTACACTTAATACACTCAGCCAAAACATTAGTTTTACTGCTAATACAGCAACTGCGGGCGCTATTGGTGCTGATGTAGCGGGCAGTCTTTCAGCTCAAGGTGGCGACGTGATTATTCAGGCACGTCAGGCGGTAGATTTAGCCGCAACAATGATTAATTTAGATGGTGAAATAGATGTTTCAGCGGCGAGTTCAGGTGGTGCTGTTGGAGATGTGGATGTCTTTTCTGATGGGCATTTAGATGCCAAAGAAAACCTATTTGTAAAGGCCAATGCGCTTGATACAGGCGCAGGTGGCGATGTACTTTTAATTGCCGATAAAGTAGCTGTGTACCGCAATGGCGCGCAAACGCAGGCCAAAGGTGGCGATATAAGCGGCAATGGTGGTTTTATTGAATTTTCTGGTTACGACCGCTTGCATGTACTAGGCGCAGGCTTTAACACCACAGGCGCAGATGGCAACGGTACTGTGCTTTTTGATCCGCAGGATATTATTGTACAAACAGGTGGTAGTGCAACATATGATGATGTTGATATGTTTACTGACAACGCAGGGCTTACAATGACAATTGACCCCGCAACATTAGATGCTGTTGCTGGTGATGTTGCATTAGAGGCGACTGGTAATATACAAATATATGATAGTATTAATATTACAACCAATAATGCCGATTTAAGTTTAACCGCAAATGGCTACATATATTTACGACCAGAAGCATTTATTGAAACAAATGGAGGCGATATTACAATCACATCCACAAATGGTGGTGTAGATTTATTTGACACTTTTTCAGATGCTGTAAAAAAGGCAAGCGGTATCATTGATTCAAATGGCGGTAATATTAATATAAATTCAAGATATACCCTTTATACTCCCACAATAGCGACTGATGGCGGTAACTTAAATCTTATTTCAAGCGGAAATATATCAATTAATGACTCTATTAATGTTAATTCTGGACATATTTTTGCACAAGCTGTCGGAAGATTAACCATAGCTAGCCAAGCTAAATTAACAACAACCAACGCCGATACAGATGGCCAGGTTGCATTAGAACTTATTTCAACTTCTAATTCTGTAGAATCAACAAACCAACGTCACTCTATTTTAAATGGTACAGTAAAAGCGACAGCTCAAAGAAATATTCTTTTATATAATACAGAAGCTCTAAACCTTGATCTAGAATCTAATACAGGCAGTATTTACGTTAATTTCTATAGCAACGGTACAATGCCTGATACATATATACAAAGAGCGGTTGTGAATGACCCCACAAAAGTCATTTCACTCAGGCAAATTAGCAACTCAGAAACAAATATACACATTGTCGGAGACCTTGAAACAACAACGGGTAATATCATCATTGGCAGAAGTGATGGTAATAGACCAGCTGGGAAAATATATATAGATAATAGCAACATCACATCTGATTCTGGCAATATTTACATTACCGGTTTTGAACTACACTTTGTTGGCAACCAAAATATTACATCAAACTCAGGTGATTTATATATAGAAACAAGTTCAGACTATGACTATACAATTCCTGCAAATACAAATTTTAGAACAAATACAGGGCAAATTTATTTAGGAAGTCAGGTCACATCTTCATACGGCAATCGAACTGACCTTGTATTTGGAGGAACTCTGTACTCTGGATATAATGGTACCTATGCTGACCCTGCTATTTCATTTGATAGAATTGTACTTAAATCAGGGGATAATGACTCTAATACTATAGAATTAAACTCTCCTAATAGCCCTATTGCAATCGGCGCAAATTACACCTCTTCCGTTGCTGTTGGTAACTACTCTGGTGAAAATTATATCGATATTATTACACCAGAGCTATATGTGCAATCTGGTGGATTATTTAGATCATCTGAAGATTTAAACATAACCTCTACAGGTAATATATATGGTGGTGGTTATATTTCAGCAAAAAATATTAATGTAAATGCAAACACCGTAAATGGCCCAAGTTACGTAAATAATTTTTATTTTGGTGATCAGTTTACATTAAAATCTGGTAATACTCTTTCTACGACTTTTAACATTAGAGCAACTGAAGATATAGACAATAATAGTTCTATTTTATTTGAAAATGGTAGCTTTGTCCGTGTCGGTATAGCAGGGAACTCCAGCATCCAAGCATACGGAAATATAGAAGTTTCTCAAATAGATGATTTTGGACCAACTTATATTTCACCAGGGTTAGATATTTCTTCAACTAACGGTATAATATCGTCCGTTAATGGCAACAGTTCTCCTTCTATTACACTCGAAAATCTAAATATTACCTCAGGTAATTTAGGTACAGAAAATACACCTTTTAATTTAAGCTCTGCCAATATTAATTTAACTGGAGCAAATAATGTTTATATGCTTGCAAGCTCTCCTTTAAATATTATTGGTATGAATAATGATGCCGGGACATTAGGGCTATTTTTTAATACAGCCGCCACTTTTAGTTCAAATCTAAATAAAAATATGGGTAACATTATTATTGATGCTCTTGGTAACGACTTAACAATAGATTCTTCTATCAACTCAACTAATGGCCTTGTTGCATTACGTAGCACTAACGATGTTAACCTAACAAATAATGCACATATTACTGCTCGTACCCAAATTGAAGCAGGTAATAACATTAACATGGCATCTACAAGTAGTATTTTAGGTCAGCGTGTAAGCTTACAAGCAGCCAACAATATTGAGTTTACGAACATTACTGCAAACGCAACAACTGCCGATGCGCTTACATTGGCTAGTAATAGCCTAAGTTCGGCTACAAACGCTCTGCTAGATGTTGCTAACGGT
>JAAZVW010000009.1 GCA_018623135.1 Pseudomonadota bacterium | reverse complement strand
TTAAATACTTCTAGAGGATCACGGCCAGATTTAGCTTTAATACCTTCTAGAGCGCCGTAGAAAATTTTCTCGGCTGTAGCTTTTTTACCATCAAGCATTACTTGGTTGATAAATTTAGTTACGACTACATCACCATATACTGGATCTGGTAGAGTTTGGCGTTTTTCCGCCTGACGACGACGTGACATATTTTATATCTCCCTTAATGCTTATTTAGGACGCTTAGCGCCATATTTAGAACGAGACTGCTTACGGCCTTCAACACCTGCTGTATCAAGCGCACCACGTACTGTATGGTAACGCACACCAGGTAAGTCTTTTACACGACCGCCACGGATAAGAACAACAGCGTGTTCTTGAAGGTTATGACCTTCACCAGGGATGTAACTTGTCACTTCAAAACCGTTTGTCAAACGTACACGAGCTACTTTACGCATCGCTGAGTTAGGTTTTTTAGGAGTTGTTGTATATACACGCGTACAAACACCACGTTTTTGTGGGCATGCTTCCATAGCAGGCACTTTATTACGTACAGGCTTGCTTTGACGCGACTTACGAACCAATTGGTTAATAGTTGGCATTTAATTCACCTTAAATTTTAATATTTGCTATCTGTCTATTCTGCAGCATACAAAATACACAATATGGCATGGGCGTTTTCGTTATCTAAATCTAAAAAGATAACGGGTTCTTGCCCCTACCCTGCAACATTTTTGAACCTTTATAAAATATGCAAAAACGCCGCATAAAAAAATGCGACAGAGTTTTTATAAGGCTCTGTCGCATTAAAGTCAAGTATTAAAAGTACTTTTTGTTTAAAATCCTAAATCGATTCCAAGGTCTATATTCATATTCATCGCTTTACATTTTCTTACAATAGATTGCCCAGACGCTGATTTCAACGCCCAAGTGCCATCATTACAAGAAAACGAACAACTACTGTAACGCGCGATATGGTAATTATTCTCTGTCATACAAGCAAGCTTATATTCGCAAGAGCTTGTAACAACACCTCCATGATTTGCACCAGAGAGCTTAGCCGTATAGTTTCCTATTGGCGCACCCGCAACAGCGCCGCCAATAGAAACTGTAGCATTACCAGCAGCACAAGCTTTTTTAGGCACTTCAATATCGACCCAACCAGAAGCCTGACAAACGACTTCATTCATATAATTACCAATTGGGAAAGGCGCACCTTTAGCTCTAATAAACGTGCCACCGCCAAATGAAGATTTAATACGATCCGCTTTTTCACTAACTGTAAATGCTGTACCAGATTGATCTGTACATGCGGCAGCTCTCCAGCGTGCAGCCTGCGAACCCAGCATCCATACACCATTTTTACAGGAAAAAGATTCTGTCTTCACAGTACCGTCGTCCGAAACGGAAACAGAGCCTGACTGACCATGATTCACCGAAAACAACGGCTTAAGCAATCTATTATTATCATCATCATTCGCTGTATAAACAGTACCACGTGCAACCTGCGGGCAAGCAGATAAGTTGCCACATTTTGCATTAAAGTCTTCCATATAAGCGGCACTTCTGTTTCTGTTATTATATAAGCAATCGCAATCTGTACCGTCTGGGCCATCACGTTGAACAATAAAGTTCATATGCGTCCAAATTTCTTCACCTATATCTTGATATTTATCGTGCCAATAATTTTTACCTGAAGTATCTGCTGGTCGACAAGCATTCGTCTGATACCATTGATCAATACGATTAAGCAATGCCTGATCTCGCCCTTGAGAACCAATACCCAATTGGCTCGCCAACGCATTAATAGAGTTAATCAGAGAAGATACAGAAGAACCGACTGAACTCGCCCTACCCTCTGCTGCTGATATACGATTATTCACCGAAACCTCATCTGTAGCAAGCCCTTGTAAACTCTGCCTTGTCTGGGTAATTTTAGTATTAATATCACCAGCACGATTTGCAAAATCATCCTGTAAAAATTTAAAGGTTGCTTCCAGTTGATTATGTTGGAACTTTGTTTTAGATTCCCCAGATGTAAAATCTTGTACGGTCTCCTCAACTTTTTGCTGAGCAAAAGCAGAGGATGCTATAAACGCAAACCCTAGTAAAGATAAACTTAATTTAATCATGTCATTACCCCTCTTCTGCCTATAAACCTAAGCTAATTTCCATTTGCTTAAGCTTTGCCTCAATCAAAGACATTGTACGCCCACCTGCAGAAATTTGACTTCGCATAGCATTCATACGCGACTCCACCTGATTCAACCTAGATTCATAGCCATTAATACGACCACGTGCATTTGCAAGATTAGCAGCATTGTCAGCCTCTGCTGCTTCAATTGCCGTTTTTTGCTGATTAATACTATTTTCAAAATCTGTAAATTTACCTTGTAAATCCGAACTTCTATTCTTGTTCATAATCTCGTTATTAGATAAATCATTTACACCGCCACCCATAACTTGCTGTGCATAAACAACAGGTGAAAATACAAGGACAAAAACAGCAATCAAAACAACATAATATTTTTTCATTTTCTTCATCCCTATCATCTAATCATACTCACAGTCATTACGCATCTTTACCCAAACGCCATTATTACATAAATAAGCACAGCTACCTAAAGCCCTACTTTCACAGGCTCCTGATGTACGCCCGTGTGCCACAGCCGTTAACAAACAAGCTGCAGGTTGCGCTTCAACAGAACGCCTTGCAGATGCTGAGCAATATTTCTTTGTGCCAGAAGTTGTACCACTAGGCTTAGCTGCCGCTTCAGCCGCTTTTCGTGCAGCTTCTGCTGCCAGCCTTGCCGCCTCTGCACGGCGTTGTTTTTCTGCATTAATCGCAGCTAAACGACGTTGCGCATTCTGATAACGATTATTTAATGAATTCTTAGAGTTTTGAATACCTGTCATCTGGTTATACAAGTTCCTTGCACGTGACTCTAATGACCTTAGTTTTGTGCGTTCAAGATTCACTGCCGATTCTGTTGATGTCACTTGGCTCTTTAACATGGCCAACATATTCGCAAGCTCTGCACGTAAATCCTCTAAATCTTGCGTACCATCTAAATAACGTTGCATATTTAATTTTTCATTAGAAATCTCAATTACTTTTACACGGCCAGCTACTGTAGCTTTGTCTTTAGCATTACCTTTCTGACCTGTTGTATATGGTTTAGATGGATTTTTATTATCTCTAGAATTTTTCGCTTCTTTTTGAGCTTTTTCTAATTCTTGACGTACTTTTTCTTGAACTGATTGCGGTAACTTACGGAAATCTTCTGTCTCAATAAATTTTCTAGAGTCTTCAACCACTTTGTTTTTATCAGAACCACCAAATAACCCAAAAAAATTAAAGCCCTTACCTTCTGTTTTATCAGGATTTTTTGTAGAATAATTTGCTTTTTCTTCGCGCTCAGCAGCCTCGGCAATAAGTCTCGGATCAACTTCTTTTTCAGCCAAAACTTGCTGAACCAAATCCTTTACATTCATCGCTTTAGGCTCTGCATAAGCAGTTGCACTCACACTTAATAAAATTATAAATAGCCAAAACTTCATACCTGTATACCTAACAACTTATTATCCCTAACACATAAAAGGTAAGTGTTTATAAGGATATAATCAACCTTCCACAAAAAAAGACGGCCTTAAGGCCGTCTTTTCATAAGCATGTGCTTTTTAAAGCACGTTTTTAAGAAAGAGCTTCTTGTGATTGCTGCTCAATCGCTTCTTCACGCATGCCACGTAAAGCACGACCTGTTCCCGCAGGGATCAGACGACCAACAATAACGTTTTCTTTCAAACCAGCCAAATCATCAGCTTTACCTGCTACAGCAGCAGATGTTAGTACACGAGTCGTTTCTTGGAACGACGCCGCAGAGATGAATGATTTAGTCGTTAACGATGCTTTAGTAATACCCTGAAGCTGTACTTCAAATTCACAAGGAACTTTACCTTCAGCTTCTAGTTTACGGTTTACTTCTTCCGCGTCTGAGATATCTACAAGCTCACCAACAAGGAACGTAGACTCACCCGGACGTGTGATTTCTACTTTACGAAGCATCTGACGCACAATCACTTCAATGTGTTTGTCGTTAATGCCTACACCTTGTAAACGGTATACTTGTTGAATTTCAGAAACCATGTAATCAGCAAGCGCTTCAATACCTTGTGCACGTAAAATATCTTGTGGCACGCGGTTACCTTCAAGGATCATGTCACCGGCTTCGATGTAATCACCCTCACGCACAGATAAATGCTGACCTTTCGGGATCAAGTATTCAACTGTATCTTCAGTACCGTCTAAACGTGTACCCGTTACAATAATACGGCGCTTACCTTTAAGGTCTTTACCAAATGTTACTGTACCAGATACTTCAGAAATAACCGCAGAGTCTTTAGGCTTACGTGCTTCAAATAGTTCAGCAACACGTGGTAGACCACCGGTAATATCCTTAGACTTCAAGCTTTCCTTAGGCATACGTGCAATTACGTCACCATGAGAAACAACCTGACCTTCTTCAACAGAAAGAACTGCACCTACAGGCAACTGGTAAACAGCTTGTGCACCATTTGGTAGTGTTACAATGCTACCTTTATCATCCATAAGAACAATAGAAGGTTTCATATCTGCACCACGAGTCGACATCTTCCAGTCAACAACCTGACGGCTTGAGATACCTGTTGTTTCATCCGTAGATTCTTCCATAGATACACCATCAACCAAGTCAAGGAAGTGAATCTTACCTTGAATCTCAGTTAAGATCGGCACTGTATATGGATCCCACTCTACAAGTTTCTCACCTTTATCAACTTCTTGACCATCTTTCACAAACAGCACAGCACCGTATGGCACTTTATGACGTTCACGATCACGCTCATTACTATCTACAAGGCGCACTTCACCATTACGGCTCATCACAACATCTAAACCATCAGAGTTTGTAAGTGTTGAGATATTATGTAGCTTAACTGTACCTTTGCTTTCAGATTCAGCTGTGTTTTGCGCAGCAGAACCAGAAGCCGTACCACCAATATGGAAGGTACGCATCGTAAGCTGAGTACCCGGCTCACCAATAGATTGAGCGGCAATAATACCAACAGCTTCACCAAGGTTAACAGCAGTACCACGAGCCAAGTCACGGCCGTAACACTTCGCACAAACACCACCTTGTGTTTCACAAGTTAGAGCTGAGCGTACTTTAAGTGTTTCAATACCAGCTTTTTCAATTTCAGACACATGTGTCTCTTCTAAAATTGTGCCTTCAGCAGCAATAATAGAACCATCAAGCGGGCTAACTACATCATGTAGAGGCACACGACCTAGCGCACGCTCTTTAAGTGTTTCAATTACGTTAGAACCATCAGTTAGGTCACGTAAAATCACACCACGGTCTGTACCACAGTCAGGCTCAGCAACAACGTAGTCTTGCGATACGTCTACTAAACGACGTGTTAAGTAACCAGAGTTGGCTGTTTTTAGGGCTGTATCCGAAAGACCTTTACGCGCACCGTGGGTAGAGATGAAGTATTGTAATACGTTCAAACCTTCACGGAAGTTCGCTGTAATTGGTGTTTCAATAATTTCACCATTTGGTTTCGCCATCAGACCACGCATACCAGCAAGCTGACGCATTTGCGTTACAGAACCACGGGCACCAGAGTTCGCCATCATATAAACAGAGTTCATAGAAGGTTGAACAACTTTATCACCGTTATAATCAATTTCTGTATCGGCAATGCCACTCATCATAGCATCAGAAATCTTCTCGTTCGTACGTGTCCAAATATCAATCACTTTGTTGTATTTCTCACCAGAAGTAATCAGACCGTCCATGTACTGTTGTTCAAAACGACGTACTTCTTCTTCTGCAGATTCAACAAGCGTGTATTTCTCATCAGGAATACGCATATCTTCTTTACCGAACGAAATACCAGCTTTCGCCGCATGTTTGAAACCAATCGCCATCACACGGTCAGCAAAGATACATGTATCTTTCTGGCCAGCAATTAAGTAAACTTTATGCATAAGTTCACCCATTACTTTCTTCGTGATTGTTGTGTTAATCATGCTAAATGGTAGCTGTTCGTGTTCAGGCCATACTTGTGCAATAATCATACGACCAACAGAAGTATCCCATAGCTTACCGCGGAAACGCGCTTTAATACGTGTTTGGTATGTTACCAAACCTTCAGCCAATGCGTGCTCAATTTCACCGATATCAGAGAAGATCATACCTTCACCTTTTTCGCCCCAACGTGCGATAGATAGGTAGTAAAGACCCAAAATAATATCCTGTGTAGGTACAATAACAGGCTTACCACTTGCAGGTGAAAGAATGTTATTTGTAGACATCATCAATACACGTGCTTCAATTTGCGCTTCTAAAGAAAGCGGTACGTGAACGGCCATTTGGTCACCGTCAAAGTCGGCGTTAAAGGCTGTACATACAAGCGGGTGTAATTGAATCGCTTTACCTTCAATAAGCTTAGGTTCAAAAGCTTGAATACCTAAACGGTGAAGTGTTGGCGCACGGTTAAGCATAACTGGGTGCTCACGAATTACTTCGTCTAATGCATCCCATACTTCAGGTAGTTCACGTTCTACCATGCGTTTCGCAGCTTTAATTGTTGTCGCTAAACCACGTTTTTCTAGTTTGTTATAGATAAATGGTTTAAATAGCTCAAGACCCATCTTCTTAGGTAGACCACATTGGTGCAACATAAGTTCAGGACCTACAGTAATTACAGAACGACCAGAGTAGTCAACACGCTTACCAAGTAGGTTCTGACGGAAACGACCTTGCTTACCTTTAAGCATATCAGCTAAAGATTTAAGCGGACGTTTGTTCGCACCTGTAATCACACGACCGCGACGACCGTTATCGAATAACGCATCTACAGATTCTTGAAGCATACGCTTCTCGTTACGTACAATAATTTCAGGTGCACGTAGTTCTAATAGACGTTTTAGACGGTTGTTACGGTTAACAACACGACGGTATAAATCGTTCAAGTCAGAAGTCGCAAAACGACCACCATCTAGCGGTACAAGCGGACGTAATTCTGGTGGCAATACCGGAATAACATCTAGCACCATCCAGGCTGGATCATTACCAGATTCTAGGAAAGCACTCACTAGGTTAAGACGTTTAACAACTTTAGCACGACGCATTGCAGGCATGTCATCAGTTAACTGCTCAGAAAGATCACGGTACTCTTCTGCAAGATTAATTTCTTTCAGAAGGTAACGAATCGCTTCAGCACCAATTTCAGCTTGGAATGCATCTTCACCAAATTCATCTTGTGCATCCATGTATTCTTCTTCAGAAAGAAGCTGACCTTTTTCAAGAGTCGTCATACCTGGATCAATCACAACGAAGTTTTCGAAGTACAAGATCTTCTCAATATCTTTAAGAGTAAGATCAAGCAGTGTTGCCATACGAGATGGCAACAGCTTCAAGAACCAAATGTGCGCAACAGGAGCAGCAAGCTCAATGTGACCCATACGTTCACGACGCACTTTAGATTCAATAACTTCTACACCACATTTTTCGCAAACGATACCGCGGTGTTTCATACGTTTATACTTACCGCACAAGCATTCGTAATCTTTTACAGGACCGAAAATACGGGCACAGAAAAGACCACCATGCTCTGGCTTAAATGTACGGTAGTTAATTGTTTCTGGTTTTTTAACCTCACCGTATGACATGCTGCGAATCTTTTCAGGAGACGCAATTGACAGACGGATGACATCGAACATTTCTTGTTCGTTTGTCGGCTTTTTAAACAAATTAGCTAGGTTCTTCATGGCTAATCCTTTACCTTTCATGAACCGTTGAATCTAAAGCGCTTGCGCACTCAAACTATCTTCTTCAGCAGGGGCATCTGCCTGCGCGATCTCTTCAATAGATTTTGTCTCTACATTAAGACCTAGCGCTTGCATCTCTTTCACAAGTACGTTGAAAGATTCTGGCACACCAGCTTCAAAGTTATCTTCACCGCGTACGATGGCTTCGTATGTCTTCGTACGACCTGATACGTCGTCCGATTTCACTGTAAGCATTTCTTGTAGCGTGTAAGAAGCACCATAAGCTTCAAGAGCCCATACTTCCATCTCACCAAAACGCTGACCACCGAACTGTGCCTTACCACCAAGTGGCTGCTGAGTAACCAGCGAGTAAGGACCAATAGAACGGGCGTGAATTTTCTCATCCACAAGGTGGTGTAGTTTAAGCATGTAAATGTAACCAACAGTTACTTTACGGTCAAACTTCTCACCTGTACGGCCATCAAACAGTGTTAACTGACCATCACGCTCAAAACCTGCTTCTTCTAAGGCAGTAGAAATATCATCCTCAGATGCACCATCAAACACTGGCGTTGCCATTGGCACACCTTTTTGTAGGTTTTTAGCAAGCTCTAGCACTTCTTCATCAGAAAATGCTTTAAGCGTTGTAAGGTCGGCACCATCTTTATAAACAGACGCCAAGTACTCACGTAGATCTTGTGTATCACCTGAAGATTTAGCAACTTCTAGTTTCTCAGAGATCTTACGACCAATACCAGCAGCAGCCCAACCTAAGTGTGTTTCAAGAATTTGACCCACGTTCATACGAGAAGGTACACCAAGAGGGTTCAAGCAGATATCTACTGGACGACCATCTTCCATGTACGGCATATCTTCAAGCGGACAAATACGAGAGATTACACCCTTGTTACCATGACGACCAGCCATCTTATCACCAGGTTGTAGCTTACGCTTAACGGCGATAAATACTTTAACAAGCTTAAGAACACCAGGTGAAAGTTCATCTGCACCTTTAATTTTCTCAACTTTTTCGTCAAAGCGTTTTTGCAGTTCGTCTAGGCTTGAATCAAGCTGTGCTTTAATATCATCAACTTGTTGCATCACTGCTTCATCTTCTACAGATAGCTTCCACCACTCAGTGCGTTTTAGACCATCTAGGTGAGATTTTTCAATCTTAGCACCCTTAGAGATATCAGCAATTTTAGCAGCAGACTTCTGACCTAAGAATAGGTTAGATAGACGCGCCAAAGCATCAGATTCAAGAATCTCACGTTCGTCTTTAATATCTTTGGAAAGCTTCGCAACTTCTTGCTCTTCAATTTGTAGTGTACGTGCATCTTTTTCTGCACCACGGCGGTTAAATACTTTAACACCTACAACTGTACCTTCTACACCCGCATGCATACGTAAAGAAGTATCACGTACATCAGCAGCTTTTTCACCAAAGATAGCACGCAGAAGTTTTTCTTCTGGTGTCATTGGTGTTTCACCTTTAGGTGTAATTTTACCAACAAGAATATCGCCAGGTTTCACGTTTGCACCGATACGGATAATACCAGCTTCATCCAAGTTCTTAAGCGCTTCTTCACCTACGTTAGGGATATCACGCGTAATCTCTTCAGAACCAAGTTTTGTATCACGTGCCATTACTTCCATTTCATCAATATGAATAGATGTAAAGACATCATCACGTGCAATACGCTCAGAAATTAGGATAGAGTCCTCAAAGTTGTAACCGTTCCAAGGCATAAATGCCACGCATACGTTACGACCAAGAGCTAACTCACCCATTTCAGTAGCCGCACCATCTGCCATAATATCACCAGCAGAAACAGTATCACCTACTTTAACAAGCGGACGTTGGTTTGTACTTGTGTTGTGGTTTGTACGTTTGTACTTCGTCAAACGGTAAATATCTACACCAGATTCACCAGCCTTCACTTCGTCAGTTACCTGAACAACAATACGGCCAGCATCTACATAGTTTACAACACCACCACGTTTAGCAACAATAACAGCACCAGAGTCTTTAGCAACTTTTGCTTCCATACCAGTACCAACAAGCGGCGCTTCAGGCAGCATAAGTGGTACAGCCTGACGCATCATGTTAGAACCCATCAAGGCACGGTTGGCATCATCGTTTTCCAAAAATGGAATAAGTGCAGAGGCAACAGATACAACTTGACGCGGAGAAACATCCATAAAGTCAACTTGCTCACGTGGCACCATAATTGTTTCACCATCACGGCGTACAATAACCATTTCATCAACAATATTGCCTTTATCATCTAGCTCAGTACCAGCTTGGGCAATGTTGTAACCTTTTTCATGAATCGCAGAAAGGTAAACAACTTCATCAGTTGATTTGCAATCTACAACTTTACGGTAAGGTGTTTCGATGAAACCATATTTATTCACTTTAGAATAGTTCGCGAAAGAGTTAATCAAACCAATGTTTGGACCCTCTGGCGTTTCAATCGGACAAATACGACCATAGTGCGTTGTATGTACGTCACGAACTTCAAAGCCTGCACGTTCACGTGTTAAACCACCAGGGCCCAAGGCAGAAATACGACGCTTATGCGTAACTTCTGAAAGTGGGTTTGTTTGGTCCATAAACTGTGAGAGTTGTGTAGAACTAAAGAATTCACGCATAGAAGCAGCAAGTGGACGTGCATTCACAACGTCACGTGGCATCATGCTCGCGATTTCAGAGTTCGCCATACGCTCACGTACAGAACGTTCCATACGTAGAAGACCAATACGCACTTGGTTTTCCATAAGCTCACCAACAGAACGGATACGACGGTTACCTAAGTGATCAATATCATCAATCACATCACGGCCATCACGGATATCTAATAGCTTTTTAAGCGTATCAATAATATCTGCTTCACGTAGTGTACGTTGGTCAATTTCATCATTATTATATTCTAGACGCGCGTTAAGTTTCATACGACCTACTGGAGAAAGGTCATAACGGTCCGCATCAAAGAACATGTTATTAAATAGTGTTTCAGCAGCTTCTACTGTTGGTGGCTCACCAGGGCGCATAACTTTAAAGATTTCAATTAAAGCTTCTTCTTTAGAATCAACTTTATCAATCTGTAGTGTATTACGCACATATGCACCAATATTCAAGAAGTCTACTTTAAGAATATTAAATTCTTTAACTTTAGCTTCACGAAGCTTTTCTAGCATGTCTGCTGTAATTTCAGCACCAGCTTCGAACAGCACTTCACCTGTAGACTTATCTACAATTTGCTCAGCCAAGTAACGCTCACAAACATCAGCGTCAGACTGAAGCACCCAACCAGAGCCAGATTCTTGAGCCTTTTTAATGCCACGCTTTGTAAGTTTTTTACCAGCTTTAGCAATAACTTCGCCTGTTTCAGCATCTAAAACATCATTAATTTGTTTCACACCTTCGAAGAAGACAGGTGTAAATTCCATATGCCAAGTGCCTTTAGAGCCGGCTTTAACTTTTACTTTGTCATAGAAGTTATCTAGAATGTCTTGAGACGTCATACCTAAAGCACGTAGTACGTAAGTCGCAGGTAATTTACGGCGACGGTCAATACGCACATGCACATTATCTTTATGGTCAAATTCGTAATCGAACCAAGAACCACGGTGTGGGATAATACGTGCGTTAAATAGCAGCTTACCAGATGCGTGTGTTGTACCATTATCATGGCCAAAGAACACACCAGGGCTACGGTGTACTTGAGAGACAATAACACGCTCGTTACCATTAATAACGAATGTACCGTGCTCAGTCATCATAGGAAGATCTGCAAGATATACTTCTTGTTCTTTAATATCTTTAACCGAACGTGCACCACTGTCCTCATCTGTTTCATAGATGACAAGACGAAGAGTCGCCTTAAGTGGGGCTGCAAATGTCATGTCACGAGTCAGACATTCATCTACATCAAATTTTGGCTTAGAGATTTCGTAGTTCACGAAATCAAGTTCTGCAATACCAGCTGTATCCTGAATTGGGAAAATACTTTCAAAAGCTTCCTGTAAACCGTCAGCTGTTGTTTTACGATCTTCTGGCTTATCTAGGAATGCTTGATAAGAATCTTTTTGCACCTCAAGAAGGTTTGGCATCTGCGCTACAGAGTAATCACGGCCGTAGCTTTTACGAATGCGCTTTTTCCCGGTGAACGAGTATGACATGCTTAAATACCCCTTCGTGTATAAATTAAGTGCCCGCGGGCTAAATTGTAAACATCAAACAATAAAACGACACCTGCGAGCGGAACAATTTCCACTCGCAAATGCCTTAAATTTTGTTAAGCAAGCTTAACATGGTTCAAAGAGGAACTATTTAAGTTCAACTTTAGCACCAGCTTCTTCAAGTTCTTTCTTAAGCGCTTCAGCGTCATCTTTAGATACGCCTTCTTTAATCGCTTTAGGAGCAGACTCAACAAGTTCTTTAGCTTCTTTTAGACCAAGACCTGTTGCGCCACGCACAACTTTAATTACGTTGATTTTGCTTGCACCAGCCTCAGCTAGTACAACGTCAAATTCAGTTTTTTCTTCTGCAGGTGCAGCATCAGCGCCGCCAGCAGCAGGTGCAGCAGCAACAGCAGTTGCAGATACGCCCCAAGCTTCTTCAAGACCTTTAGCAAGTTCAGCTGCTTCCATCACAGTTAGCTCAGAAAGTTGTTCAATTAGTTTAGCTACATCAGCCATTTCTTAATTTCCTTTATCTATAATCAATTAGATGTTGTCATATATAGTTTATGTAACAAAAAGTTCAAGCCCAAAAAATTAAGCTTGTGCACCTTTTGCTGCACATACACGTGCCACCATAGAACCAGGTTCTTTTGCAAGTGTTGCGATCTTAGTAGCAGGAGCTTGGATAAGACCGATAAGTTTCGCACGTAGTTCATCAAGAGATGGCATAGATGCAAGTGCTTTCACACTAGCAGCGTCCAACTTCTCAGCGCCCATGGCGCCACCAATAATAACAAAATTATCGTTACTGTCGGCGAACTTTTGCGCAACTTTTGCAGCAGAAACCGGATCTGACGACATAGCAATCGCCGTTGGACCACTCAAGAATTCTTCGATACACGCAAAGTCAGTGCCTTCAACAGCACGCTTCACCAAACGGTTTTTAACAACTTCGATAGTTGCTTCGTTTTGGCGAAGATCATTACGCAGACCTTCAAATTCCGGAACAGTCAGACCACGATAGTGACCTACAACGACAGTACCTGCTTCTGCAATCTTGGCATTAAAGCCTTTTACAAAAGCTTGCTTTTGTTGTTTATTCACGATCATCTACCTCCGGATCGTCAAGTTACGGTTTAGCATATAAATATGCCGCTTCGTTCGCCTACCTTCCTATGATGGAAATTAAGTCATATAAAATACAACACCATCAGTCTCGGGCAGGCTCATGCTTACCAGTAAGAGCAAGCATGAAAGAGCCACCACTAAGTGGCAGCTCTAATACTTTATTAGTTTAAAGTAGAAAGGTCAAGCTTAATACCAGGACCCATTGTAGAAGAAACTGTTGCACGCTTCATGTACACGCCTTTAGCACCAGAAGGTTTTGCAGCTTTAATTGCTTCAACAAACGCAGTAACGTTTTCAGCAACTTTTTCTTCACCAAATGAAACTTTACCAATCATGCAATGCACGATAGCAGTTTTATCAACTTTAAATTCAACCATACCTTTTTTGATTTCAGCAACCGCCTTTTCAGGCTTAGGAGTTACTGTACCAACTTTAGGGTTTGGCATAAGGCCTTTAGGACCTAGAATTTTACCCAATTTACCTACAATTGCCATACAGTCAGGTGCAGCAACAACACGGTCAAAATCAATTTCACCCGTTTTCATGATCTTATCAGCAAGATCTTCAGCACCTACAATATCCGCACCTGCTTTTTCAGCAGCCTCAGCAGCATCGCCTTTAGCGAATACAGCAACGCGAACAGTTTTACCTGTACCATTTGGAAGAGCAACTGTACCACGAACCATTTGATCTGCATGACGCGGATCAACACCTAGATTCATCGCAATTTCAACAGATTCGTCGAACTTAGCAGTTGCACACTCCCCCAATAGCTTCACAGCTTCTTCAACTGTGTACAGCTTATTGCGGTCGACCTTGTTAGCAGTCGCTTTGTGGTTTTTCGTGAGCTTAGCCATTTAACTAATCCTTAATTATACAATTTCCAGACCCATCGCAATTGCGCTACCTTCAATAGAGCGCATTGCAGATGCAACGTCTGTAGTGTTCATATCAACAAGCTTTTCTTCGGCGATTTCACGGATCTGATCCTGAGTAATTTTACCAGCGAAAGAACCTGTGTTTGGCGCGCCGTGGCCAGACTTAATACCAACCTTTTTCTTCAAGTAGTAAGAAACAGGCGGCTTTTTCATTTCAAATGTAAATGTACGGTCAGCATATGCTGTAATAATCACAGGCACTGGTGCACCTGGTTCCATACCTTGCGTTTTAGCATTAAACGCTTTACAGAATTCCATAATATTCAGACCTTTTTGACCCAACGCCGGACCTACTGGTGGAGATGGGTTCGCTTGGCCTGCTGGAACTTGTAGCTTAATAAAGCCAATAATTTTTTGCTTTGGAGCCATCGTTCTCAAACCTATTATTTAAGTTAAAATTTGCGTTATACCAAGCCACATTGGGTAAGGCAACTCAGTATAGATAACATAAAACGCAACCAAAGGATTCCTTGATTTTTGAAGGAATTTCTTCAGAAGCTTGTTTTTAAATTTATGCTATGTAGTCAGGTCTTATACCCTGTATGCAACGCATTGTAAAGAGCAAAATAAGTTTTACTGTGATTTTTTCAAGACAGGATATTTACTTTTTTATTTTTTAAATTCGCAAAAAGCACCAATAACGCCTATTATATTTCACATGAATAATTTAACCTTTATGAGCAATGTAGAGTTTTTTTCTCTACTCATGATGGCTTTCGTTATATCTGTCATCCCCCTCATCCGCAGACCATTCCTCTGGGCGGAGACATTTTTTCATGAAATCTCACACGGCCTCGCCGCTATTATAACAGGTGGCAAAATTAAAGATTTTAAAATCAATTTCAACGGCAGCGGTTACTGCACAACGCTAGGGGGATGGCTTATCCCAATTTCCTTTGCAGGCTACCTTGGCGCAAGCATTTGGGGTGCTCTTATCTTTTTAGCCGCTAAAAGTAACGCCCTACAGCTAGAACTACCACTCTCAGAACTCATCGCAGGCTTTATTATTCTCTGCCACTTATTTTGGGCAAAAGGATTTAGTAGCTACATAACAGGCACATTCATTTGCCTCGCCCTACTTTTACCCACGCAAATTTTACCAGAATACACCAACTACCTCTTAGCACTCTTCGGGCTACACATTTGTATAAACGCCATTAAAGCACCTTTTGAACTTTGGCATAGCCAAGAAAAAGGCGATGCCAGCCAACTGGCACGCGCCACCCTTATCCCAAGCTATATTTGGATTTTAGTTTGGGGCACCTGCTCTAGCTATACCATTTTTTGGCTCTGGCAGCAAAGCACATAAAAAGAAGGCTGTGACATCACGTCACAGCCTTTTCATAATCGCATTCTTAAAAAATAGCTGGTGGCTTTTCAAAATGCATTGCATCACAATACAAACACCATTGCTCATAGGCATCTTTAAAAAATCCACCAGATTCCAGATACTCTAATTTTTCATCTGCAGATAAACAACCCTCTTTTTCCTTGAGTGATTCTTTCATAAACACAAACAACTGAAAAGCAAACGCCCTTTTTATGTGCTGAGGCAAATAAGGAATACGATCCGCAATCTCATCAGCCAATCGCTTTTCATAAGGCATTTTCAATAACAGCCCATCCAAACAAAGCTTAACCAATGCAAATAAAGAAAACACCTCCACCTGACTCTTAGACCAAGCAGACAGCTTAGGCAAAGAATATCGCTCAAGCACAGAATCAATCATGCAAGCATCAATCAGCCCACCCAATAAAAGATCCGCCTCAGCTACAGACTCTCCATTTACAAAAAGCCGTTGAACATATTCAACATGCCCATCCGAGGCCGTTACAGAATTCACCAAAATTTTTTGGACATCTAACAAACTATCACCACTATACCGCCCTTAAAGCTTTTATTAGCCTTAAGCGTTCATCATCATTGAAACGGTAAATAAAGTTAAGTAAAAACTGTATACCAAACCAACCACACAAAAACAAGCACAAAAAAAGCGCCTCAAGGGCGCTTTTTATAATTTAAGAAATTACTCTTCTTCAGCAAGCTTCTCAACTTGTGTAAACTCAAGCTCAATCGGCGTTGCACGACCAAAGATTGATACAGATACACGAAGCTTCGCTTTCTCTTCATCAATAGCTTCAACCACACCTTGGAAGTTTGCAAAAGCACCATCTGTAACTTTAATGCTTTCACCAACTTCAATGTTGATGACTGGACGAGGTTTTTCTACACCCTCTGTCACTTGCTTCAAGATGCGCTCTGCTTCTTTATTAGAAATCGGGATTGGCTTCATACCCTTAGCCGCACCTACAAAACCTGTCACATGAGAAATCGAGTTAATCAAGTGCCACACATCATCTGTCATTTGGCAACGAACAAGCACATATGAAGGGAAGAATTTACGCTCAGACTTAACCTTTTTACCTTTACGCACTTCAATAACTTCCTCAACAGGAATAAGCACCTCTTCAACAAGGTGTTCTAGGTTCTGAATAAGTGTTTTTTCACGAATGGCCGCCTGCACACGCTTTTCATAGTTACTTTGAGCCTGAACAACATACCAACGCATTTTAACTGCAGATTCTTCTTTCGCAGATGAAACCGCTTCTGTTTGGTTAGATTCAGCTTCAGTCACTTGTGTTTCTTTAGACATCATGCCATCCCCTACTTATAAAGATAAAATACTTTGAACAAGGCTACCTAAAACCCAGTCCGTCAGCGTTAAAAATACAGCAACAAAAGCAACCAATAAAAATACCATAAGCGTCATCATACGTGTTTGCTTACCAGACGCCCAAACCACTTTACGTGTTTCAGCTTTAACTTCATTTAAGAACTTTAATGGTTTTTTAATTAATGCAGCCATATTTCACCTTTTTAATTCTGTAAAATCTTACTGGCAGGGGTAGAGAGACTCGAACTCCCGACACCTGGTTTTGGAGACCAGTGCTCTACCAACTGAGCTATACCCCTGTAAGCAGTAAGCTTTAAAAAAGACCCCTATCGGGGACTTGTAGACCTATATATACAGCGATTTGCAACATATTTCAAGCAGTTTAATTTAAAAATAACAATTTTTATGCATCCATTTTTCAAGCTGCATTCTTTCACATAAAAAAAGGACTCACCTAAGTGAGCCCTTTCAATCAGAATATAGATTCTAATGTTGTATTAGTCTAAGATTTTAGATACAACACCAGCACCTACAGTACGACCACCTTCACGGATCGCGAAACGTAGACCTTCTGACATCGCGATAGGAGCGATTAGCTCTACAGTAAGCTCAACGTTATCACCTGGCATTACCATTTCTACGCCTGAAGGTAGAGTAACAGCACCAGTTACGTCAGTTGTACGGAAGTAGAACTGAGGACGGTAGTTCGCGAAGAACGGCGTATGACGGCCACCTTCATCTTTAGATAGTACGTAAGTTTCAGCAGTGAACTTAGTATGTGGGTTAACAGAACCTGGCTTAGCAAGTACTTGACCACGTTCAACGTCATCACGCTTAAGACCACGTAGTAGGATACCAGCGTTATCACCCGCACGACCTTCGTCAAGAAGTTTACGGAACATTTCGATACCAGTACATGTTGTCTTTTGAGTTTCGCGGATACCAACGATCTCGATTTCTTCACCAACTTTAACGATACCAGTTTCGATACGACCAGTTACTACTGTACCACGACCAGAGATAGAGAATACGTCTTCCACTGGCATTAGGAATGGTTTGTCTAGTTCTTGTTCTGGCTGAGGAACGTAAGCATCTACAGCGTCCATAAGTTCAAGAATACGATCTTTACCGATTTCATCATCACGACCTTCAAGAGCTGCTAGTGCAGAACCTTTGATCACAGGGATATCATCACCTGGGAAGTCGTATTCAGAAAGAAGTTCACGAACTTCCATTTCAACTAGTTCAAGTAGCTCTTCATCGTCAACTTGGTCAACTTTGTTCAAGAATACTACAAGAGCAGGTACACCTACTTGACGTGCAAGAAGGATGTGCTCACGAGTTTGTGGCATTGGGCCATCAGCAGCGTTTACTACTAGGATACCGCCGTCCATTTGAGCAGCACCAGTAATCATGTTTTTCACGTAGTCGGCGTGACCTGGGCAGTCAACGTGCGCGTAGTGACGTGTGTCTGTTTCGTACTCAATGTGAGCTGTGTTAATTGTAATACCACGTTCGCGCTCTTCAGGAGCAGCGTCAATGTTTGCAAAGTCAGTAGCTTCAGCGTTGTTCTTTTCAGCTAATACTTTAGAGATAGCCGCTGTAAGAGTTGTTTTACCGTGATCGACGTGACCTACAGTACCAATATTACAGTGGGCTTTTGAGCGGTCAAATTGTTCTTTAGCCATTTTTATTATCCTAATTTACTAAGATTAAAATAGTTTAAGAGACATAATGTCTCATACTTTCCTCATATGAGTATGTCTCCAACGAATATATATATATTAATTGGAGCGGGTAGCGGGAATCGAACCCGCCTAACTGGCTTGGAAGGCCAGTGCATTACCACTATGCTATACCCGCATAATCACACCATACTGTTACTAATGTGCACTAGATATATACTAAGTTGCCTCCAACTGCAAGACCACAGCACAACTTTTTTTAAAAAAACAAACAAAAACAATCACTAAAAGCAGTATTTTTTTAATTATCGGCTCTAAAGCACAAAACAACCTTTAAAATTAAACAAATAAATAATACCCAAAATCACCCCCTAGCCTCATACACACAACAGTCTGTTTAGTTTCTTTATGAGATTAAAACTTGAATTTAACAAAGAAGACCGATACCCTATAAGGGCTATTTATTCAAAAAAATGATAATAATAAAGAGACATAACACAAATGACAGCTACAAACTTTATTGACAATCTAGAGGTTCTTAACGCCGAAACACATAAAAACTACAAACTCGCACCCCTAGATAAAGCAGAATTCGCAGAAAAATGGAGCAACACACAAGTTCTACCAAGCGAATTTCCACAAGTTTGCCGCGACATGCCTATCATATTCGCTAAAAACGCAGAAGGCGGCCTCGAAGCCGTTGTTGCCATGGCCGTTAAAGATAGCCAAAACCTATTTTTACAAGATGGTAAATGGACAGGCAACTACATGCCAGCAACACTAAGGCAGTACCCTTTTATTCTGGCACGCGCTAACAAAGATGCGACGGACTACGCCCTATGTTTTGATAAAACAGCCAAATGCATTGGTGCCAAAATTAAAGGCGAAGCTTTGTTTGATAAAAAAGGCGAACAAACAGAAACAACAAAAAACCTGCTAAACTTCTTTAAAGAAGTACAAAAGGAAGTTGCTCTTTCTGACCTTATGGTTAAAAAGCTTGCTGAATTTGATTTGTTTAAAGATATCGAAGGCCACTTTGAACTTGGTAATGGTGAAAAAATTACCCTACGTGGCATGCGCATTGTAGATGAAGATAAACTTAAAAATCTAGAAGCAGAAAAAGTAGCCGAACTCAACAAATCTGGTCTGCTTTTCCTTATTCACACACATCTCCTTTCTCTAGGTAACTTTAACCAACTTATGCAACGCTACCTAAAAACAAAAGCAACCGACGCCGCTTAATTTACTTTAAGCCCGTATATAAAAAACCCCAAGCCTTAAGCTTGGGGTTTTCTATTAAGCGTTTGCGCATTCAAATTAAAGCTTATGTAGTGTTAAACCTAAGCCTTCTGCCTCTTCAGCACGGGCAGCATTTGTAATGACAGCAACATTTGGCTCTTTACCTTTTAGGTATTTCTCTGCCACACGTTTTAAATCTTCTATACGTACCGACAAAATACGCTTACGGTATTTTGCAACCTCTTCATCCGTATACCCTGTAATCATACCCGAGTAAGATGAATAAGCATCCGCAATTGGCGTAGCAGGCTTATCTATATTAGAAACAACCGTTAAAATGGCTGATTCTAAATCTTCTGCCTTATGTTCAGCTGTCAACACCCAATCAATAGCATTACTGTATACATTAAGTGTGCGTGCCATTTCTGGATCTCGGTATGAATAGAAACCAAAACCACCAGAATGCCTGAACACAGCACCCCCACCATAAGCGCCACCTTTTTCACGGATTTCACGGTGCAAGTAAGTTTGCGTCATGTAAGGCGCAAGCACAGCAAGCGCAGCCGCATCCGGATGACCATAAGGCACCGCTTTATAAGCTTTAGAGCAGAAATTAACCGATGTGTTAATCACCCAAGCCTCTTTATTTGTGACTTTTTCCAACTCAATATCAAATGCACCAATTCTATCAACAGCTGTTAAACCCTGCATCTGTTGAGTTAAGCACTCAGCCACTTCAGTTACCAAATCATTATCCGCCACAACAACAGCACGACGCTCTGCTTTTTGGATTTTTTCATGTAATTCTTGCAATTGCTTGGCAAAAATCTTCATTTGCTTATCATCTTCAAGTTTTTTAATAAGCTCTTTTGCATAAACAATTGATTGCACACCCGATGTCAGTTGGTTGATATAAGATGATTTTGTCTGCCCCTGCATCGCAACAGCAAGCGCGACCTGATGCCCGCTCGATTCCACAGATTTTTCTGCAGATTCTGTATGCTGCACCAAAATTTCACGCATACGATCAAATTCATCAAAACGCACTTTATTCATTGTTTCGACCATTAAAGCAGAAACAGCTTCTTGCTTGCGTGCTAAAGATCTTGCAGAAAAATGTAAATATCCTTGCATAGCACTTAAATCATCTACATCATTCGTAATCTGCTCAGCAAAGTAAAAACTGCGTGCAATTTCTGTTTGTTTTTCAGCAATTTCTGCATAGCTCTTATCCGCAACACCTAAAGAGGTTACAAAGGTACGATACCAAGGCAACAACTTAAGTTCTTCCACAGAAAGCTTTGGTAGTTTGTAAGTAATACGCTGTGCGACAATACCATTTGTTGGTACAGCGTAAATATCTGTCTTAATATTATTTACTTCTGTCTTTTTCGCTTTAACACGACTAAAACCTGCAGGCACATCTTCTAAAGCTACTTTAGGCAGCACAGATAAATCTTCATCTTCTTGCTGGTAAGCTTCAAGTTCCTTAGCCTGTGCTAAAATTTGTTCGACATCTGCTTCTGTTAAGTGCTTCTTAATTTCAGCCAATCGTGCTTTTTCTTTTTCCACACGTTGTTGTCGCAATTCATTATCCGCTGGTGCAACCACCAAAACGCGGTGCATATTATCAATTAAAAAGTCTTGAACTAAGTTTTTAATAAATGCTGGGTCTTGAGCTTCTTCACGTAATTTATTTAGCATTGGCTCAATATTAAGAGCATCAACAATATCTGCATAATGAGTTGGTTGGTTCAAGCCTGCCATCATTAAACTCAAGCCAAATGGATAACTGCCTGATTCTAAATTACGGCTCGCATATTCTAACTGATCCAAAAGCGCATTTATACGTGCTTTAGAAACACCCTCTGCGGCCACTTTGTGTAACACATCAAAAACAAGTTTTTCAAAAGCCTCTTTATGTTCAACTTCCGAACCTTGCACACCTGTTAAGAAAACAATTTGCTTTTGGCGATCTGACATACCGCTCATATATGGTGCTTTAGCAATATCCGTTTGCTCTAAAGCAGCGCGTAGCGGTGCAGAACTATCAGAAAGAAGAACCATTTCTAAAAATTCAGCTTTAAGCGCATTATAAGTATCCGTTGCCTCACCTAAACACCAAGCATACTGCAAATATGTGCGTTTAGATAAATCTTCCTCATCACAAGCATATGGCATTACAACTTCTTTCGGTGCATCAAACGCAGGTTGGCTCTTTACTTCCAACTTCACATTTAAACGATCAAAATGTTGCAAAACAAGTTCTTCTAGCTTGGCCTGATTTTCTTGCGCAGAAATATCACCAAAAGTTATAAAAATTGCATTCGTTGGATGGTAATGTTTTTTATGAAAAGCAACAAACTCTTCATAGGTTAACTCCGGAATATTCTCTGGTTCACCACCCGAGTTATTCGCATAAGTATCATTCGGGAACAGCTGGGCAAAAACTTCTTTATACAAATAAGAATTTTCGTCCATTGCGCCTTTCATTTCATTAAAAACAATGCCTTTAAAAATAAGGTCTGAAGATGGATCACCATCTTTTTCAAAATCCAAACGATGGCCTTCTTGTGCAAATGCACGCTTATCAAGCAGCGGGAAGAAAACAGCATCCACATACACCTTAAGTAAATTGTCGTAATCTTTTTTATTTGGTGTTGCAAATGGGTAAGATGTCCAATCTGTTGATGTCATCGCATTCATAAAAGAATTTAAAGAACGTTTAATCATGCTAAAAAATGGATCACGTACAGGGTAATTTTTACTACCACACAAGGCTGTATGTTCCAGAATATGAGCAACACCTGTTGAATCTTCTGGCATTGTGCGCAAAGTTACCATAAAAGCGTTTTCAGAATTATCACTCGCTAAATGAATATGTTGAGCACCTGTTTTAACATGCTCAAACTGCTGCACTTCAATATTAAGGCTTTCTATTTTATCTGATTTAATCAGCTTAAATGCTTTATGATGCGGTATAGACATATAACGTTTCTTTCTTTTCTTCTTGTTTCTTTTATTTTACTTCTATTTTTCTGTCGTAAGCGAGTAAAACCTCATAAGTTAAATCTTCATCTTTTAACTTACCTTCTCTAAAGTCTCTTTGTGAATAAGTGGGGCGATACACACGTAGTTTACCCACCCAAGTACCAGGTGCAAGTTCCAATATTTTAACTTGTTTACCCACGTAAGAATAATGTGTTTTAGAACTATGATTAATTTGTGTGCGTTTTTTAACAAAAGACTCACCAATAGAATCTTCTATTTCTAATTCTAGAATATCACCTTCTTCAGCACCAAAAACATGCGCCCAGAAAAACAACTGCTTTGCTGTTCTTAAAACTTCTTGGACTTCACTTTCTTCAAAACCTTCAAACATATCTTTTTTTGTCGGCACACGTTCTAAAAACGCCATATGAAGTACACCTGCTTTTCTGTAGGGTATTTTTTCAACTTCACCTATTTTCCACATATCCGTATAATCGGTTACATGGTAAGGGTCTATAAATCTACCATTATGCTTAACAGTTATTTCAAGCTGCGGATAAGCTGCAAGGCCCGATGCCCCCATATAGCCAATAACATCACCTGCATTAACAACATCACCCGGTCGTACCGTTAAAGAACCTTCTTTAAGATGACAATATTGCACCGTCCAACCTCTATCTAAATCCAGCAAGATACCGTTGCCGCATTCGCGCCAGCGTAAATAGTTTTCATCCTTTTGAACAAAATCAGGCATATTTGCACGCACAGAACGTACAAGACCTCGTCCCACCGCTTTCACAGGAATACCTTTATACATTTGCGCAACAGAAGTTGCTCTAAACACAGTAGAGCGAGCCCCTTCTACAGATAAAACACCTTCTTTAAAATCTTCTACATTATTTTTAGACTCTGCCCAGTCTGGCAAAATTTGCACAAAACAAACCGAAGCATCTGAGCAATCAACAGGCGCATGAAGTTCCGGAATAAGGGCCGCTTCTTCTTTTGTGAAAGAAATCAAACGATCTTCCTGTGAATGATCATGCATATCTCCATGTATTTGAGACGCCCTCTCTTCTGCTTGCCCTTGAAAAGAAAAAGCAAACAACATTGCCATAACAGCCGTAAGCCTTGGTGCTATATTAACCATTCCAAATCCCTTCCCACGCATCAACAAGCTGGAACTGTGCAGATTGATACCCATTCCATTGATTACGCTTAAGTTGCCCTAGTAATGTTACTGTTTGCCCTTGTTTATTCAATAAATATGGTCCAAGGTCTGAATCCATCACTTTAAAGGCAACAGCCGTAAGTTTATGGCTACCCGTTATATCTGTAAGGTGCAAACGTAAATGAGAGCCATCTCCCATCGGTACAACTTTACCTACTTTTGCATCTTTAATTACAAATTTAGGCTCCGGATTACCCATACCAAACGGCTCTAATTGCTCCAAAGCATCTAGCAAATCAATTTTAGCACCTTGTACCGTTAAAAGAGCATCTACCTTAATACGCGGTATAAACGCAGATTTGCCAGAATCACCCGCTTGCGTTGCCACATCTTTTTCTAAAAAGTTTTTAAAGGCTGCCAATTTTTCTTTTTCAACTGTTAAGCCTGCAGCCATTTTATGGCCGCCACCTGCCACCAACAACCCTGCTTTACGGGCACGCATAACAGCCTGACCAAGATCGATCCCCGAAACAGAACGCCCAGAACCTTTGCCTATATTTTCATCTAAACCAATAATAAAAGTTGGTCTATTAAACTGGTCTTTTATACGGCTAGCAACAATGCCAATAACACCGGGATGCCAACCCTCACCTGAAAGCACCAAGGCAAAAGGATCTTGCTTCATTTCAAGCTCTGCCTGTTCTTGCGCCTGTTCTAAAACAAGGGCTTCTATTTCTCGCCTTTGTATATTTAGTTCGTTTAATTCGTCTGCCAGTTTTTCTGCTTTTGTAAGATCTGTCGCCGCAAGAAGCTCCGCCCCTAACGTACACTTAGAAATACGACCACCAGCATTAATACGTGGGCCAAGCATAAATCCTAAATGAAAACTACGCGGACGTTCATTAATTTCTGCAACATCGCTTAGGGCACGTAACCCAATATTACGCCTTGTTGCTAATACCTTTAAACCACGCTCAACCAACATACGGTTTACACCCACAAGAGGCACCACATCACAAACTGTAGCAACGGCAACCAAATCAAGCAAATCAGTTAAATTTGGTTCTTTAATTTCTGTAAAATGCCCCGCATCTCTCAGTTTTCGGTTAAGAGACACGCAAAGCATGAAAGCCACAGCTGCACCGCAGAGATAACCATATTCTAAAGTTTCATCAAAACGATTTGGGTTTATCACAGCGCAAACATCTGGCAATTTTGTTTCTGTTTGGTGGTGGTCTGTCACAATAACATCAATACCCAGCTCTTTCGCTTTGGCCATAGGGTCAAATGAAACCGACCCGCAATCTACTGTAATCAGTACTTCCGCACCCTGATCTTTTAAACGTGCCATAGCCACTTCATTTGGGCCGTAACCCTCTGTAAGACGATCAGGAATATAAAGAATAGGGTCTAAACCCAAAGCTCTAAAATAACGCAATAAAATCGCAGTCGCACAACTACCATCTACATCATAATCGCCAAAAATAGCAATTTTCTGTCCTCCAAAAACAGCCTGATACAAACACTCTGTCGCCACATCCATATCCTTAAAAACGCTCGGATCTGGTAGCTGCTTTAAGCTTGGTGAAAGAAAATCTTGCACCTGAGAAGATGGCACCCCACGGCTCGCCAATAAGCTTGCAACAACTTCTGGCAAGTCATGCTGTTGAGCAAGCTTTAAACTTTCTGAAAGCTTGTTTTCTACAAGTGCCCAACGATTTCCTGAAACTGATAATTTCTCCATAAAGCAGAGTATACCTAATTCCAATAAAATAAGCCACCCTATGGGTGACTTATTTTTAAGTTTTAAGCTCTGATGGTTATTAAGCTATAAAGAGGCAAACTCCAAACCTTACGCAGCGCGTGTAGATTTTGAAGCCGTTGCCGATTTAGCTGAAGATGATTTTGCTGCAGATTGAGCAGCAGACACAGAACTTTGCATTTGATCTTCAAGAATTTTAGATGTTTCTTGAGCCATATCTTGTGTCATTTCCGCAAGTTCACGGAAGTTGTTCATAGATTGTTGCATAGCAGATTGCATAACTTGAGATTGCGCACTCATAAGCTCATCAAAAGTTTTAGCTGTTGCCATTTTTCGTGTAGATTCTGTGTAAGATTCCATTGTATCGCGTAGCTGTTCCATACGACGTGTCATAAGACGTGAACAACCCTGCGCCATACACTGAGAAGCTTCCGAAGCCGCTTCAATATTTTGGCGGTTCATTTCCATTAAAGATTCAAGTGAAACAGACTTGTTCCAAGCTGACATCATTTGAGACATATCCATCATTGCATAACTCCATAAATTTATTATTTCTTAAACAACCTAAATAACACATAAGCATATATTCATTTTTAGGCGCTTAAATAAAGTGTAAGCACAATTATTGTGCAATGCAACAATTAAATAAAAAACAATGGATTAATAATAATTTATCGTACATTTAAGAGTTAGTTTCTTCTAATCTCTTCTCAGCTTTTATGCGCATTTCTTCACGCTTTTTCTGCTCTTCTTGCTCACGCTTCTGCTGCTCTAACTTTGATTTTTCTTGCGCCATAGCAAACTTATGCTGAGCATCTACACGTCTTTTTTCTTCTTCTAATTTAGCGCGCTCTTGCGCTTCTTTTAATTTTTGTTGCGCTTCTTCACGCTTCTTTTCTTGCTCTTCGGCTGATACTTTTTCTCGTCCCCAGCTTGAACCCATAGAGGCAAGTTTTTCTGCTTCGGCCTTATAAGCCTCTTCATCTTCAATAACAGTGCCTTTTCTTGGCCCACGGGATTCTGCCGCTGTATCCACCGCACCTGCTTCAGGGTTTGGTTGTTCTAAACTTTTTTCCGCTGCTGTATCTACTGCCGGAAATTCATCCTGCGGTAACGGCTTCTCGGCCGCTGTATCTACAGTACCTGCTTCAGGATTTGGCTGATCTAAACTCTTTTCCGCTGCCGTATCTACTGCCTGAAATTCATCCTGTGGTAATGGCTTCTCGGCCGCTGTATCTACAGTACCTGCTTCAGGATTTGGCTGATCTAAACTCTTTTCTGCTGCTGTATCTACTGCCTGAAATTCATCCTGCGGCAACGGCTTCTCAGCCGCTGTATCTACAGCTTCATACTGCTCTTTTTCTTGCTGAGAATAAGACATATCTGCCTCTGGATTATTACCTTTCGCATCACGCTCCCAATCGCCACCTTCTTTGTTCGCTTGCAATACTTCTGGTTCATCAGCCATTTTCACAGCATTATTGGCGCGCTCTACGTTATCTTCCCAATCGCCACCTTCTTTGTTCGCTTGTAACACCTCTGGTGCATCTGCCATCTTCACATCATTATTGGCACGCTCTACATTATCTTCCCAATCGCCACCTTCTTTGTTGGCTTGCAGTACCTCTGGTGCTTCAGCCATTGTAACGTCTTGGTCTAACACCTCAGCATCTGTATCCCAATCTGTCTTTTGCTTTTCTGCTTGTACAACATCTGGAGCGTCAGCCATTGTGGCATCATGCTCACCTTTTTCTATAACTTCCGATTCCCAATCACCGCCTTCACGCTCACCATCTAGCATCTCTTGTGCTTTTTCAACAGTGGTACCATCAGCAGCCTCATCATTTTCTTCTGTCTCAACAACCTCTTCAGCAACATCTGGCATTGCATCCATATGCTGTTCTTCAATTTTTTGTGCAGCTGAATGCACACGATCAGGAGAAAGAGATGACATATCTATTGGGAATTTTTCGCCTGTAACAACAGAGCGAATAAATTTACCTACACCTGCTGCAAAAGCATAGCTTTTACCATTAAACCCAATCGCCAAAATAAGCCCAGGATGCTTAGAAACTGGCCCCACATAAGGGTTATTATCTGGCGTTACAGCTAAAGATATAACCGTCAGCTTTTGTACAGGAGCATAACGCAACCCCTCAATTAGCTTTGTACATTGCTGTAAGACAGACCTTACAGCATCATAATCTGGCTGAGTGGAATACGTGGCCTGCGCTTGATCCGAAACACCTGTATATGTAATAAGCACACGACCTGTGCGCAATCTTTTCATAATAATATCACCTGTTGGCGTATTATATGCCAGCACCTGATTTGGAAATTTTCTAAATGGAGATACTTCTATCAAATGCGCACGAGCAGGCCTTACAGGTGCATGTAAGCCAATTTGATTTATCAGTTTAGTTGTCCAAACACCTGCACTTAATACTGTATGCTCTGCATATATTTTCTCATTAGCAGCACGCACACCAATAACACGATCCCCATCAAATAAAATTTCTTCAACTTCGTCGGAAGACCAAATTTTAACGCCATGTCTAATAAGTAACACACGTAAATTATCTAATGCGCGTGATGTATCAATGGCCGCATCTTTAGGTGCATAACGTGCAGAACAGACTTCTGCTGGCAATTCATTTACACCCAGCAAAGTAGCAAGAGCGGCAGAGGTATCAATAAATTGAGTAACCAAACCGTTTGTTTTATCGGATTCAACGCGCTTTTTTAGAATATCCGATTCAAGCTCAGAAGTTGCAAATGTTGCACTACCACAAATTTCAAAACCTAAATCTTGCCCATACTGTTCGGCTGTGTTTTGCCACATTTCATGGGAGTATCTAATAAAAGGAAGTGTTTGAGACTCTATATTTTGATCAATCGCTTCACCAATATTATGGCGAGACGAACCGATATACACTTTATCAATAAGATGTACTTTTTTACCTGATAGAGCAAGCTCAAGGGCTGTCATTTGCCCTACAATACCACCACCAACTATACAAACATCTACTTTAGATTCGCTCAACCTTGGCTTCCTTTTTTTATTCTTTGTCCAACCTATTGTAGACATTTTTCTTACTAAAAAACAAGTAAGCACTTATATGTATATATGCAAGGCTTGACGTATAAGCCCTTTTAAAGGCATACTGCGATGGCAATTAAGCAACACAAACAACATATGAACAGCCTCACATGAACAATAAAATCATTTTATGTAAACATATTGCCCAACATTATTTAAACCAAGTTTCTGAATTTACAGAAAAAGAGGCAACACAGCCTCAGCTTGCTGTTATTTTAGTGGGCGATAATCCTGCATCACAATTATATGTTAAAAATAAAATCAAAGCGGCAGAAAAAGTAGGCATAAAAAGTACACTTATCCAGCTTAGCGCAACCACAACGCAAGCACAGCTTGAGTTGGAAATTAACAAATTAAATCAGGATCAGCATACAAATGGTATTTTACTACAACTGCCATTGCCAGAAGGCCTAAATTCTCTTCAGGCAATCAATCAAATAGATCCTCTAAAAGATGTTGATGGCTTAACATCTACCAATGTGGGTAAATTAGAAGATATGCCAGATAAATTGCTCCCTTGCACACCTTTAGGTATTTTACGTATTCTAGAAAATGAGCAGGTAAATTTACAAGGCAAAGAAATAACAGTTGTAGGAAGATCAAGACTTGTCGGGCGCCCTATTGCCAATTTGCTGGCCTATAAAGATGCGACCGTAACCATGTGCCATAGGTTTACTGAATCTATTTCCCAACACATTAAACGCAGCGATATTGTTATTATTGCAGCAGGGCACCCTAACCTCGTTAAAGGTGAAGACCTTAAAAAAGACGCTATTGTTATAGACGTTGGTATTAACCCTATTACCAATACAGATGGTACTCAAGGCATTGTAGGCGATGCCCACTTTGAAAGCTGCCTCGAACAAGCAAGCCGTATTACACCAGTGCCTGGCGGCGTTGGCCCTATGACTGTTGCCTCTTTAATGACGAATACAGTTGATGCCTACCTTTTACAAAATAACCAAGAACCACTAGCTTGGCATACACAACAGTATTCAAAATAAACATTTATCATATTTTTTATTCATATTATTTTATGACATCAAAAGAGTCTTTTTAGGCTCTTTTTTTGTATCTTGTATCCGCTACACTTGCGCTTAATTAAAAAAAAAGACAGCATTATTTAAGTAGCTAAAAACATCTAAACATAAACAAAGGTAAGACTATGATTTCGGCACCTCTCCCAAGTAATGAAAAAGAACGCTTGCAAGATTTACAGGAGCTAGAGCTTCTCGATACCGCCGTAGAAGCCTCTTATGACAAAATCACGAAACTTGCAGCTGAAATTTGTGAAGTACCTATTTGCCTTATTAGCCTTATAGATAAAGAGCGGCAGTGGTTTAAATCACATCACGGGTTAGACGCCACAGAAACCCCCAGAGAATATGCCTTTTGTGCCCACGCCATTTTAGGTGATGATGTTTTTAGTGTACCCAACGCTCTAGAAGATGAACGCTTTGCGGATAACCCACTTGTTACTGGTGACCCTAAAGTTATTTTTTATGCAGGCACCGTTTTAAAATCCGACAAAAACAACAATCTTGGTACTCTTTGTGTGATTGACCATAAACCCAAAGAGCTCACAGATTTTCAAAAAGAAGCTTTACAAACTTTGGGTGAGCAAATTTCTATGCAGTTTTCATTAAGACGGCATCTTAAAAAACTCAAAAAAGCTCATGATAATTTAGCAGAAGAAGATGCTGAAAAAACGAAATTCTTCGCCTCTGTCAGCCACGACGTCCGCTCCGCAATGAACGGTATCACAGGCTGTTTACAAATGATGCTAGAAGAAGGCGTTAACCAACAACAACACGAATATATAGAAGCTTCACAAAAATGCAGCCGTACAATACTTGAAATTTTAAATGATATTTTAGACGTCAGTAAAATCAACGCAGGCACACTCGAACTTCAGGAACAAATTTTTGACATTAGCCAAACACTGCTCGATGTTGTGCAAATATTTCAAAAAGAAGTACGCGACAAAAAGCTCACCACAAAAGTTAATATTTCAGCAGATGTACCACAGTATTTAATAGGGGATGCCCTGCGTTATAAGCAAATTCTTATCAACCTTATCTCCAATGCCGTAAAATTCACTGAAGAAGGTACAATACATATCAGCCTAGAAGGGAAAGCCGAGGCAAACAGAAAATTCCACCTTATAACAACAATAGAAGATTCAGGCGTAGGCATTGAAGCAGAAAAACTAAACGATTTATTTGAGCCATACCAGCAAGCCAAAGCAGGTCAGCAAAAAGGCACAGGCTTAGGCTTGTATATTTGTAAAAGACTTGCAGAAGCTTTTAACGGCTCTATATCTGTCAGTTCAGCAGAAGGTAAAGGCTCAACTTTTACCTTTGATATTTTATTAAGCGACATTTAAACCTAATAAAAAAATAAGCAGCCATTAGCTGCTTATTTTAAGGTGTTGTTACATTAAAGGATTGCACCAGAGAGCCACTGATAAGCGCCCAACCATCAATCAATACAAAAAAGATAACCTTAAATGGTAACGAAATGATAACAGGCGGTAGCATCATCATACCCATCGACATCAAAATAGAAGCAATAGCTAAGTCAATCACCAAAAATGGAATAAAAATCATAAAACCAATTTCAAAAGCACGCCTTAATTCACTAATCATAAACCCAGGAATAAGCGCCTTAAGCGGAATATCTTGCGCGGATGCATAAGGTTCTTCCCTTTGTTCATCTTCTGGCAACATATTTAAAAAGAGATCTAAATCCTTTTCCACGACTTGTGCGGCCATAAAGGTTCTAAAAGGCGCAATAGTTGCACGCATAGCCTGCTCTTCATTTGTTTGCTCATCTAAATAAGGCACCACACCCTCTGTGTAAGATTTTTCTAAGGTTGGGCCCATAACAAACAATGTTAAAAAGAGTGCTAAAGAAATAAGTACGCTATTTGGTGGTGTTGTTTGCAAACCTAAAGCTGTTCTTAAAAAAGAAAAAACCACAATAATACGGGTAAAGGATGTCACCATCATTAATATAGATGGCGCTAAAGATAAGACCGTTGTAATAACAATAAGCTGGAACAAACGACGGCTAGAAAGCAACTCATCATCTACATTTACATTAATCGGTGTGTTTTGGGCAAAAGCATCCGCACCAAAAACAGCTATAAATGCAAAAATCGCTAAACTAAATAAAAGAGCCTTCATGAATCTTCTTTACCTTTTATAGACGACAGAGGCTGTAGCTCTATATCTGTTTGTCCACCCATTAAAATCAGACGCTTCTCGCCCGCACAATCTAATAGGACTAAACGACGTTTTGTATCTAAAGTCAATGTTTCTATAATTTTAAGCTGACGATCTTCTTTCTGAAACTTCTTTACTTGCCCTAAAACAGGGTTAAATCTTTTTAAGACATAGGCAAATACACCAAGCAAACCAGCGGTCACCGCAATAGCAAGCATCCAACGCATTAAATCAATTTCTGTTGCCATATTAACCACCGTAACCTTTTGCTGCTTTCGCACCCTGTTGTAGGCCTGTAAGTTTTTGCTTTATTTCTGCTTTATTTTTATCAATTTTAACCAGTAGCAGTTCCATATCAGCAAGCAAACTCATATGCAATTCTTTTTCTGCGGCTGTTTCTAACGGAATTTGCCCCAGCTCTTGCAATGATTTATCTAAGCTTTCCAATTCAAGCAAGGCTTTTTCAGGCTCTGTTGCTAAATAATTCTGAGCACGGGCAATTTGCCTTTTTAGCTCTTGTAATTTTGTAAGGTAAGAAGACATTTTTAACTCAAGCCTTTTCTTTATTAAGTCGATATAAATATGCAAAAATTTCTGCAACAACAGCATAAACTTCTAGCGGAATCGCATCATCAAGTTCTACTTTTTCTAAAATTTCTACAAGGTCAGCATCTTTATGAATATGCACGCCATTTTCTTCTGCAATCTCAATAATTCTGCGGGCAATTTCATCTTTACCCTTAGCTACCACGCGGGGTACATCTTGGCCTTCTTTATCATATTTTAAAGCCGCCGCTTTTATAGGTTTTTTATTTTTGGCATCCATATTGCATTACTTATCGCAGATTAAATTTGTATTTGAGTATAACAGGGAAATTATAGTTATGACAATATCTGTTGCACCACAATTACCACAAGGCGCTGTACAAGGTATTACAGGCCAAAGCGGTGACGCTGGTTTAGACCTATTTCAACTTTTGTTTGCTGAGCTTTCTAGCCTTGGTCAAACAGGTGATCTTTTTGGGCCATTAACAGAAGGTCAAGCACAACTACCAAATCTTGATTCTGCACTTTCTTCATCTGCTACACTAGATGTACGCATGCAGGTAACTGTTGAGGAAATCCAATTTTTAAGCAAAGGCGGTATAGATGTAAGCAGCCTACAAGATGTTTCAGACCTTGAAGCTGCATATATAAAATTAGGACTAGACCCCGCAGAAGCGAAAGCTCGTGCCGATAAAGTTGATCTTATGCTAAAACGCATGGATAAATTTATTGAAGCCATGAAATCTGGCCTAATTGAGCCTATTGCCTCTCCCCTACTTGCTGAAACAAATACAGAAACACAAGACACAGCCAAAACAGATATATGGACAGAACAGCGCGCGGTTTCTGCCTTTAAGTATGTTCGCACAGAAGCTGAAATTGTAGCGACTTTAAAACAACGCATCTTAAATAAAGAGCCTCTTGTGGATACACCTATGGATGCACCTGAATTTCAACAGCTTGAATTAGGTGACCTTGCGCAAAAACCTGCCGAAGAAATACAAGCAACTTTAACAACTGAGCAAACAGAAGAAAGCTTGGCCGATTCGGAAGCTGTGCAACAACTTATTGCTGAGCTTTCTCAAGACAATAAGAAAAAGCCTGCCGAGCCGAACAACGGAGCAGAAGCAACTGCAAACACAAACATGGCAGAGCGTAATATAAAAGCGTACGAGCCGAAGAAAGTTTCATTAGCTGATTTAGACCCTGCCCTGGCGCAAAGTGAAAAAGTTTCTGAAGAAATAAATAAAGCAGAGCCGATAAGTTTAGCGGATGCCAAGGCAACAACAAAAGCAACTGAAGAAATTGCCCCACAGCAGCAAGCACAAATTTTAAGCCCTAAAGATAAGTCGGAAAAAGTCACAGTTGGAGAACAATCAGCAACAGCGGATTCTGCTAAAAAAACAGAAGAAGGTATTGATTTATCTCAAGAAAACACCTCTTCTAGCTATAGCGATAGAAAAGACCAACGTGCTCCAGTTGAACAGAAGATAGATTGGCAAGGTGAGCGCTCTCAATTAACAGCGGCAGACCAATCCAAAGCCAAAGTTGAGCCTGTACAAAATTTAAGACCTACAGCCATTGAAGTACAGCCACAAATACAGGCAGATGGTAGCATGGCTTATGTTGATGTACAGACAGGTGACATTATTACCCAGCAAGATTTGCCGAGGCCTTCTGCACAACAGCCTACTTTTTCTGAGCAATTACGCCAGAGTGCACAAACTGCAGAGGTCGCACAGCAAACAAAACTTTCTATTAAGCCCCTTGCTGAACAAGGTGGCGGTAAAATTAGAATTGACCTAAATCCGCCAGAATTAGGTGAGATTGAGGTTGAGCTCGATATTCAGGAAGGTTTGGCCACGGGTAAAATTTCTGTAAAAAATCCTGAGGTTTTAGAACAATTGGCACGAGACTTGAAAGTACTACAACAAGGACTAGCGGAAGCTGGTGTTGAACTAAAAGATGAAAACATGACATTTGCTGTTATGGAAGATGATCAACAACAAGATCAGCAAGGTCAAAACCAAAACAATGGTAACGACCAAGAAGAAGCAGAAGATATTGCTTTAGATAGTACACAGCAAATAAATGATAAATGGGTACGTCCGGACGCTTTAGTGGACATGGATGTTTAAGGAGATAAAGATAATGTTTACATTTGATCCATCAAACGCAGTAGATAGAGACGGTAATATTGTCGTTAAAAGCAAAGAAGAAGCTTCTGCTGCGGCTAATATTAACTTTGAAACATTCTTAAACTTACTTGTAACACAGGTACAAAGCCAAGACCCGATGAACCCGCAAGACCCTACTGAGTTTACAAACCAAATTGCCCAGTATTCTGCAGTAGAACAACAAATTCAGAGTAATAAATACCTAGAGAAAATGTCTGATGCGGCAGGCTTACAAGCACAAACAGACTTACTAGGTTACCTAGGTGCAGAAGTACTTGCGCCGATGAAAGACAAGTTCACGTTTACCGAAGGTCAGACTTCTGACATTACTTACGAACTTGCCGGACAAGCCGCTAAGACAGTCATTAGTATTTATAATGCTGATGGTGAAAAAATATTTGAAGAAAACGGTGAAGTAAAAGCCGGTGAACATGTATTCCGTTGGGCTGGTGCCAATGATGATGGCGAACAGCAACCAAGCGGTGAATATAAAATTATAATTGAAGCAATTGATGCTGAAGGCGACCCTGTAACGTTAGAACAAAAAACGTTTAAGACCGCTGTTGGCGTTGAAACAAGAGGTGGTTTGACCTCTCTTGTACTAGAAGACGGTAGTCTACTTTCTCCAGATGAGATTGATACCGTTCGTTATTTTTAGAGGAGGATAGTTAAATGAGTTTATTTGGATCTCTATCAACAGGTGTATCGGGCCTTAACGCCCAATCGGAAGCTATTAGTGTTATTTCTGATAACTTAGCTAACGTAAACACAACAGGTTATAAGGCATCTTCTGCCCTATTTAACCAACTTGTAACAACTGCTGGTGTTTCGGGCGTTGCCTTTAACTCTGGTGGTGTAAATACAGATGTTATTACCAACCAAAACGTACAAGGTTCTTTAACCGCAACAGATAACGCAACAGACCTTGCGCTTTCTGGTAACGGTTTCTTTGTACTATCATCGGAACGTAATATTACATCTGACACAGCATTCTTTTATTCACGTGATGGTGCCTTTCGTGAAGACTCTCGTGGTTTCTTGAGACACCCATCTGGTAACTACTTAATGGGCTGGCGTACAGAATCTGACGGTACAATTATTGACCGACAAAACCCTGAACCTGTAGAGCTACAAACAGTAGGTGCCTCTGCACGTGCAACACAATCTTTAGAACTAGGTTTGAACTTAACATCTACAGAAACACCGCATCTATATTCTGACCCAACAAGTTTAGCAAACTCGTTAGACGCCGTTGTGGCTGACCCGAACCTTGCTGACTTTGTGATTGATGATCGTTTCTTTGATGCGCAAGGTGGTGCACGAGATATTTCGGTTGCTTTTGTAAAGCGTTCGCAAAACTTATGGGACTTTGCCGTGTACACAGATGGTGCTAACGTACCTGGTGGTACATCGGGCGTGAATACACGTATTCATAACGGTACTGTGCGCTTTAATGAAAATGGTTCTTTGAACTATGTTGGTGGTCAATCGTTTAACGTAGATTGGACAGGTGGTGTACCACAGGGTCAAATTACATTAGACTTTGGTGATTACACAGGTACACAAACAACAGCAGGCCCAATTGTTGGTTTTGTTGACCCAGCAGCTGCGCCAACAGCAGGTACAAACTTACAAGCCACATTTGGCAATGGTGTGCAAGACGTATATGTAGACTACCTAGATTCAACATGGCAAGGTATTGCCCCTGGCCCAGGTTCTACATGGTCTATTGACTATAACTCTGCAACGCAAGAAGTAACACTTTATGACGCGCAAGACGGTTCTGCCGGTGCGGGTGCGGCAATTGCAGGCCCAATTACAATTACGCCAGGTATTACAAACGTTGTAAACTTTGGTAATGGTATGACTGTTACACTAGACCAACCGCAGCTTGCGGCATCTGGTGGTACAGCCTTTAACTTTAACCTTGGAATTCAAGACGAGTTTGGTACAGGTGTAGGTACCGATGGTGTGATTCAGTTCGCTTCGGCATATAACACATTGTTCTCTACACAAGATGGTTTCGGTTCTGGTACTTTGGCGGGTGTATCTGTTGACGATGAAGGTTTCGTGACAGGTTCATTCACAAACGGTGAAACGAAAAAACTATACAAACTGCAAATTGGTGTATTCCAAGACCCTAACTCACTATCTGCAATTACGGGTAACATCTTCCAAGAAACAGATGATTCTGGACGTGTGTTATTTAAAGAAGCAGGTATTGGTAACACAGCGACTGTTAAAAGTGGTTCGCTGGAGTCATCAACAGTAGATATTGCCTCTGAGTTCTCTAACCTGATTATTAGCCAACGTGCGTATCAGTCTAGCTCTAAGATTGTATCTACAGTTGACCAAATGCTTAACGAACTTCTTAACCTACGTTAAGATATACTTTAAGCATACTATCTCTCCTCAAAAAGTCGCCCTTAGGGGCGGCTTTTTTATGGGCTAAATCGGGCTAAATCGGGCTAAATCAGGTTTTCTAAATCTTGCAAAATATCTGTTGTCGCTGGGGCTTCTACAACAAAAGCAATAATTTTAAACGGTACCGCCGACATATAAAGTGCTGAAAGTTTATGATTGGCATCTAAAACAAAATATTGAGATTCTGAAAACTTATAAAGGGGCACATAAAACTCCACAGCTTTAGTGTATTGAGAAAAACTTTGCGCAAGTTCTGTAATTGCTTTTTGTCTTTTCGGATTCAAAGAAGATAAAGATGTTTGCACCTGAGAAATTTTAAGTGGGGCATCTGTTGTGCCATCGTAACCCACTTCTTGTTGCTGAGCATTCAAATGCCAAGGCGTGTATAAATTTTCAAGTTCTTCTCGTGAGGTCAGTAGTTTTACATTCACTCTTGCTTGAGCACGAGAATGACTTAAAGCATCCCAATTTAAAAGCACGGTAATGTTCTGCTCAAAAACGGTTTTGAAAAAATCTAGAGACACCATTTGGGGTTTCATCTTTTAATACCCTTTGTTTTTACATATAAAAAGGCGATTTAAAAATCGCCTTTTTTACTAAGTGGTACAAATTACTTAAAACTTAGTGCCTAAGCTAAAGTATAGGCGTGCACCTTCAAAAGAACTGTTTTGATAATCACCAATTGGTGTGGCAACATCTGTACGCAAGGTAATTTCTTTTGCGTATTCTGATGGGCGGAAAGTTGCTTCTGCCGCAAGACCTACTGATTTTAGATGCCTATCTGGTGTACTGCCTTGTACACGGCTTTTAATTGCAGCCCAATCCACAAATGGGATAACCTCTACAACAGCGCGACCATTATTATAAACCATGTGTTTATATTCTAACGTTGCGCTTATACCTGCTTCTGCAGATGCGTAAGAGGGTTCAAAACCACGAACAGAGCCATAACCACCAACACTAAATAGATTAGAAGATGGCAAACGATGCGATGCAATTTGACCGCGAACTGTCGCATTAAAGCTAGAAGCATTACTTAAGCGTTGGCTATAGTAAACTGTTGGTTCAAAAATAAGCGCGCGCTGTGCACCTGCACGTGTACCATCGATATCGTTTTCATCGTTTGCACCCCAAATTGCGATATCACGACTTAAGCGTGCTTGTGCATACATAACCGCATTTGTACGACGTTTAAGGTAAGATGCTTCCACAAATAGCTGTGTAATATCATCTTTTGTATCTGGTACATTGGCGATAGCTGAGCTATGCGTACGTTTTGTTAAACCACCACGTAAATTAACACTACGGCGTGCTGTATTTACAAGATATTTACTTGCAGCAATTTCAAAAATTTCACTTTCACCACGTGAACGAAGTGTTTTAAACAACCAACCAATATCTTGGTTCGACTGGCGGTAGCTAACATCCGCTGTAATACCTTTGTAGCCTGTTGGCAACTTAGCAGAAAATGCATATTGCTGAGAATCTCGGCCTTTAGACATGTTGCCTGTAAAACTTAGTGTTTCACCTAAGCCAAAAAGGTTTGTTTTTTGTAAATCGGCCACGGCTTGTAGTTGCCCTGTAAGGCTTGAACCATGGTTATTAACGTAAATGCTTTGCACTTCATCTTCTGCAGGGCTTAGAAGAATATTTAGGTTTGTACGACCAAATTCTTGACCTGGGCTTAAACGCACACGGGCATCTAGATCTGCCAAGTTATCTAAGTCTGCAATAATTGTTTCTACATCATCTTGATTAAACACCATATCTAGAGGCAAGTCTTTAATACGGTTTTCAATAAGTGTTTGGCTTACGCCTGATTGTTCAATATTAGGGGCAACAACGCTACCGATACGACCTTCTACAACAAGAAGATCTAGTATACCGTCGGAAACAACCTGTGGCGGAGAAAAGACTTTAATAAGTATGTAACCTTTATCAAAATATTTAAACGCTATCGCGTATTTAATATCACTAAGCATTTGCTCTGTTAAAGGTTTGCCAATAAATGGCTTAATAATAGGATCTAGCTCATCTTGAGCAAGTTTTGTAACGCCTGACAAACGAATTTCTTTAAGCTCAACACTTAATTGCTGATTAGTTTGCAGCACTTCTTTTTGAGGGGCTTTTTGTTTTTCAGGTGCATATGTTTTTGCTTTTTCTGGCAGCTTCATTTGCTCCAAGTTTTTTTGAAGAACGCCAGGCAGGGCAGATTCTGGAAGGCTTTGCGCATATGCAGGCACGGCCAACAAAACTGAACATAAACTTGCTAAACTAACTTTTAATTTAAGAGACATTATCCTATCCAGTCTTATCTATTGTTGATTAAACACAAGTGTTTCTTGATCATGCTGGTCGATATACTTTTTTAATAAATCTAAGCGTTTATCGTTTAAGTCTTGCGTTTGTCGTAGGTAGACTTTATCGCCAGCTACAATAAAAACGCGGCCTTGACTTGTTGTATATACGCCCTCTGTTTCATATTCATTTTGAGCTTCATATTCCATAAAATCTGGGTCTTCTCCCGCAATGGCCATTGCTGGCATAATTCCTAGAATTGCGACAAGATAGAAGGCATAGCGCATATATTTATTCCTTAAATTTATTTTTATTCGTCTTTTTAAAGTTTTAAAACTCTAAAATATTATATTAGCTGAATAGATAGCGACTTGTACACCCTGTTCTTTTGATTAAAACCTGATTAAACAAGCAACTGTGTCCTATCTGCATCGTAAAAAGAAGAGGTTTTATAACCTCTTCTTAGTTTTTTATTTAAACACGCGCGCGGTTATAGAACCTTCTAAATACGCCTTTAAATTTTTTAGATTAAGAGCACGATCTGGCACTAAACCTAATAAAAGTTTTTTGAAGGTGTCGTCTACTTCTAAGGCAACTGTTGATTCACTTCCTTCAACAGATTGGCCCTCTTCGGCAACCAATACCTCTTCATCTTCTTGCTTCGCAAGTTTATTCGCATCTGTATTTTCTGTTACTGTATCATCTGCGATTTCTGTTGAGGTTGGTGTTTCAGACACTTCTATTTCTAGCTCAAAACCACCTAAATCAACTACTGTTGTGCCTTCAGGTTCTGTTTGAGGCTGTCCGCTTACTTCTGTATTTGGTGCTGTGGTTGGCCCTGTTACAATTGGCTTACCTTTTGAACCATCATTCAAACGATCTGGTGTTTGATTAATCACATCATCAACAATTGTTGTATCGTTTACAGGTACAAAAAATGGATCTTCACCGTTTACAAGGGTATCAAAACCATCGGCAACAACTAGATTATCTTTGATTAATTCTAGTTCTGGTGCATCACTTTCTAATGGAGTGCCATCGCCCATGGTAATATCAACATGACCATTTACCGTTGAGCTACCTATTGAGAACACTTGATCATTCACAAAATTCAAATCGCCTTGAATATTATCAAAAGCCGCCGAAGCAGAATTTACATGCATATCAACAGCTGCTGTTGCGTTTTGAATAATCACACCACCCGCTGATGCTGTGATTTGTGCATTACCATCGTTAATATCTGTAAAGTTTGCAAGGTTTTGCAAGGTAATAGCATCGGCATCTGTAGAGGTTGCCACCACATTTTGAACATCTACTAAATTTGGTACATTAAGGCTGATTTTATCTGCATGAATACCTGCAGAACCGCCAAACGTAAGTGTGCCCGATGTAAGGTTTACATCTGATGTTGTTGTTATAACATCATTAAAGTTAATAATATCGTTACCAACCAATGTAATATTACCGCTTGTGGTTGTTGGCATATTTGTAACATCCAAATTATTGGCAGAAATAAGGGTAATATCACCACTATCTGTTATGATTTCTGGTATTATAAAATCACCTGCGGTTTTTTCTATTCTGATATCCCCTGCGCTTGATATAATAGGCAGGGTATTAGAAGAGTTATCTTCTGATGACAAGTTACCAGCCAAAGTAATATCTAATATGCCAAATTCTGTAAAATCTGTTGACGGTTTCTGGTGGAGCAACAAATCATCTACTTCATTAATATAAATATTTGGCGTGTCTTGAGTAAGCCGTAGTGTTTGTATGTTTGTTTCTAATGCATCAGCCTGAGAGCCTAAAGACATGCTATGCGGATGCGTGCCAAACACTTGGGACACAGAAAGTCGTGACCCAGTAAAGTTTACTGCAGCACCATTGTTATCTATAACAGAAGCATTATTATTGCGTGGCTGCAAACCAATTAGATTTGAGCCTGTAACAGAAGACACACGAAACTCATCTACAAAAGTAAAATAAATAAGATGATTTCGGGTTAAATTTAGGTAACTGGTTGGGTCCATAATAATATTACCCACACCATCATTATTCGTATCGGCACTAAAGTCGTACAAACTTAAACCACCTGATGTTGTTTCTATATAAGAATTTGCGCCAAAATAAATGTTGTCTCTTACATAAAAGGCACCCTGCGTTGATGTACCAGAAAATTGACCATTAAAGGTTAAATCACCGGCTGATTGAATATAACCAAAACCATCTGTATTAGAGGTTGTATTTAAAGTAAAGCTTTGGTTGTTTCGTACATTCAAAAAGGCATTTAAGCTATGCGCATTATCATATGTAAGTGTTGGTGTATGAATATTTAAAGCATAAATACGTAAACCATCCATATACTGTTTACGCTGACCATAGGTATCACCTAACATATAAATACTGTTGTTGCCTGTGTAACCTACTGTATACCCTGTGTTTGCATCTCTTAATCTACGCGCTCGTAAATCTAGATTTTCACCAATAACAGAACCGTTATTAAAAATTTCATCGTTAAAAAGATTTAATGTAGAATAATCACCACTTAGAGGGGTTACATTTAAGGTAACATCACCAGTGCCTGCATTTAATACGGCATTGTAATCAATCCAGATTTGTCCGCTTGTTTTGGTAACGCTAATATCACCGCCAGAAGTGGTTAAGCCGACCGATGATCCAAAATGCACATTACCGCCTGTTGATGTTAGGGTAAAATCACCGCCATTTGTAGCAACGGTAACACCGCTAGCTAAGGAAACATCCCCCACATCATCTGGTGCTGCACCACCTGCGCCACTAAAATCATAATCGGCAGCTAAGGTTATATCACCATTGTTTGTGGTAATTGATGTACCTACAGCCATTGTAATATTGTTATTTGCACGACCTGTAAAACTCGCACCTGCGGTCGTTAATGTAATGCTATCGTTTATTAATAAATCACGCGTTGCTTCTAAAACAACATCACCAGCAACCGCATCTAATGTTGCAGGGTCAATTGTAATATCTACGCCTGAATTATCACTAAATAAGTCAACATCGGCATAAGAGCCGCCGCCACCTGTTTGTACAATAATATCCTGCGGATCAAAAAGCACAGTACCGTTGCCATCTGCGCCTGTGGTGTTAAAGCCTGCGCCTAGTACATGCAAGCGCTCGTAACCGGAAAACTCAATAAAACCACCATTGCCGCTTATATCGCCACCTTTGGCCTGCGTTTGCGCGCCATTGCGGTACACAGCTACTTTATCGGCAATTAAAAGTACATCGCCACCTGCGCCTGTATCAAGCGCATT
>JAAZVW010000040.1 GCA_018623135.1 Pseudomonadota bacterium | reverse complement strand
GGCTTCTGCACCTAATAGAAATGCCAATACCAACAGCAAAAAGCAATAAATAAAGCAACATAAGCACTAAAGCACCTGCCATACCAAAATCTTCTACCAGTAAGCTAAAAATAAAATCTGTATGCTTTTCTGGTAAAAAGAGTAATTGAGATTGCGTCCCCCCCATAAAGCCTTTACCCCAAAAGCCGGCAGAACCAATCGCTATTTTAGACTGCATAATATGGTAGCCCGCCCCCATAGGATCAGATTCTGGATTTAAAAAGGTAAGCACCCTAGCTTTTTGATACGCATGTAAAAATTGCCACGCCACAGGTATCATCGCTGCTGCTAAAGATATTCCTAATACAAAAAACTTAAGCGGCGCTCCTGCCACAAACATAACAGAAACCCCAATAAACCCCAGCAACAAAGATGTCCCCAAGTCAGGCTGAATCAGCGTTAACCCAACAGGTAACCCAATCATCAACAATGGCGCCCACACATGCGTAAACTTCTGGGCTGTTTGCATTGTGCGGTTATGGTAAAACCTCGCAAGCGCTAAAACTAAAGCAATCTTCATCAGTTCAGAAGGCTGAAAGGTTACAAAACCAAGGTTTAACCAGCGTTGTGCCCCTAAAGATTTCTCACCAATAACAGGCACTAAAGCTAAAAATACAAGCGCGGCAAAATAAAAAACATACGCCAATCTAAAAAAGATACGACTATCAATTGAAAGCATTGTAAAAAGAATAATCAGGCTCAAACCATAACGAATTATTTGCTTATCCGCATAGGGGCTCCAGCTACCGCCCGCTGCACCTTTAAGTAAAAAGAACCCCATAACCGCAAGCGCAGTTACCAACATCAACAAAGGTAAATGCACACGACTTAAACGCCCGATAACCTCACGTAAAATTTCAAGCTTTGTTTTACTGCCCATGGCGGTAGATGTATTAATAAATTCCATTACACCACGCCCTTTTCTATCAACTTTGTTAAGTCTTTAAAAATTTCTTTTGCCGCTTTTGCAGGCTTAGAACTAGAGCCCGAATGCTCCAACACCACACTTAGCGCATATTTAGGTTTATCTGTCGGGCCAAAGGCCACAAACAAACCATTAGGTCTTTCATATTTTTCAATGGTAGACATATCAAAATCTTTACCCAAGCGTTTAGAAACCACTTGCGCCGTACCCGTTTTACCAGCAAATTTAAATTTACCTAACCGCGCAAAATAGGCCGTCCCACGTGGGTGGTTCACAACATCCGACATTGCCTGACGCACAAAATCTAAATGTTCCTTTTTAAAAGGCAAATCCTCAAACTCTTGCTTTGGTCCTAACACAAGGGTTGGCGATACCTTTTTACCCGTCGCCAAACGTGCTGTCATTACAAGTAACTGTAACGGTGTTGTTTGCACAAACCCCTGCCCAATACCCGTTACTAAGTTTTCACCTTTATTCCAACGCTCTTTATACACACGTTCTTTCCATGCACGCGTCGGAATTAATCCATCATCTTCAGGCACAGGTACGCCTGTTTTTTCGCCTAAACCAAGTAATTTTGCATACTCAGCAATTTTATCGACTCCTAAACGATCCGCCAATTCATAAAAATAAATATCGCAAGAATGCCTTAAGGCTTCATTTAAATTCATCACCCCATGGGTATCCCAGCAATGGAATCGCCTATTACCAAACTGCATATGCCCCACGCAACGTATACGCTCATTAGGAGAGGCTAACCCCTCTTCCAACGCCGCTAAAGCCACCAACATTTTAAAAGTAGAACCCGGCGCATATAAACCTTGCGCAAACCTATTTAACAAAGGCTTGTCTAAATTATCTCGTAGCGATGCCCAAGTTTTACTATCTAAACCTTTTACAAACAAATTAGGGTCAAAACTTGGGTTATTGGCAGCCGCCAGAATTTCACCAGTTTCAACATCCATCAACAAAGCCGCACCAGAATATTTAGAAATATGCTGCTCCAAATTCGCCTGAATATCACGGTGCAAGGTTAACCTAATATCATCACCATCTTGTGCATCTAAACGGTTAAGTTCACGAATAGAACGCCCACGTGCGTTAATTTCACTTTCTTTTTTACCGGCAACACCGCGTAATTCTTTTTCTAAAGTACGTTCTAAACCACGCCTGCCTACTTTAAAACTAGGGAGCGTTAATAAAGGGTCATCAGATTTTTTAACTTGCTGAGCAGTAGGCGCACCCACATAACCTAAAATATGTGCAGCAGACGATTTAAGCGGATAAAAGCGTAGCCATTCCTCACCTACCTGAATACCTGGCAAGTCTGGCAAGTTCACCATAACTTTAGAAATTTCATCGTATTGCATACGCTCTTTAACCACGACTGGTAAAAAAGATTTTGTACGACGCATCTGTTCAATAACAGCTATTTGCTCTTTAGAGCTCAATTCAATAAGCCTAGAAACCTTATAAAGCGTCTGTTTAGGGGATTTAACCTGCTCACCTACAATTTTCATTTGGTAAGCTTTTACATTATTAGCAAGCGGCGTGCCTTCTCTATCTAAAATAAGGCCGCGCGCAGGTTTAATAAGATGCATACGAATACGGTTACGCTCAGAAAGTTTTCTGTACTTTTGCCCCGTAACAACTTGTAGCCAATACAAGCGCCCTACAAGTGCTGCAAATGGTAACACCATTAACCCAAAGAGCATTACGCCCCTTCGTGTCATCAATTGCTGTTTACGTTCACCTATATGCATCTTACAATCCTAACTCATAATACGATGAATATAACGCTGCACTTTCATGCAGATAACATAAACACTCGGGAACAAAATCACAGCAAAAGCATGGTATAGCAAAGTACTAAATGGCAGCTGATAATTATAAGCTGTATTTAACACAAGGTACTGCCCTAACCCAATGGCAAAAAGCATAAAACCAAAATTTAGCCAAATAACTTCAAACTCTTGCGCATCCAAATATTCTTTTTTATGGCGCACAATCATACTTAAAATCAAAAAGCTAAAGCCCATAAGCCCCATAGGCGTATCAAGCAAAAAGTCTTGTAATAAACCTAATAAAAACACAGAAATAAGTGGCAATAAATCAGGACGATAAAGCGACCAATAAAAAACAAAGCATGTTGGTAAAGCAATAAAATAAGCCGTTAAACTAAAGGGTAAATAAAGGTGCGCCAACATAAGTGCCAAAACAACAGTCACTTCAGGAATAAGCTGTGCTGGATGGAACCTATTTCTGAACATCAACTTCGGCCTCTAACAAAATGCCTGGTGTTGGATTTTCAAGAATCATTAATTCATTTAAAAGCGCTGACTTTGTGTACAGATCAATCGTAGCTATATTATTTTCTACTTTAGCAATTTTACCCACTGCTAATCCACGCGGGAATACACCAGCTGCACCAGAAGTCACCACCTCATCGCCTACTTTAGGGCTAAATTCTTTAGTCTGAATCACAATTTCTGCTCCATTATGAGCACCACGCATCATCGCCTGAGTCGAATTTTTAAGCAACATAACAGGCGTATATGCCTGCCTATCATTTAACAGTAGAACACGTGCAGAATTTTCAGCCACAGTAATCACACGTCCTGCTAAGCCAACAAGGCTCATAACAGCTTGGCCTTTTTGTAAATTAAAGTCACCATTATGTGATACTAAAAGGCTTTGTGCATAAGGGCTTCTGCTATCCATAAACGGCTGAACCGTATGATACTTATATTGTATACGATTTGCCATATTCAGCATTTCACGCAAGCGTGCATTTTCTGCTTCTAATGAGACTTTTTCAGACTCAAGTAAATGATAAAAAGCTAATTTACTTTTGGCCTCTTTATATGTGGCAACACGTACAAAATACTCATCAACACTTTTGGTAACTGCAGCAACAATATTTTGCGGCATTTGCAATAATCTACCAGACAAACTCAAGCCATCCATAGCCACTTGTTCTGTCTTTTCTGTGAAACGATCCGTTTTACCAACGCCCACAAGCAAAATCAACGCCAAAAGCCCTAAAGCAAAAAAGCTTAGGGCTTGGCGTCTTTTATGTTTATTCACAAAAGCCAAGGTTAAAAAACCTTACCTAAATTAGTTGGCGTGGAGCACTTGGCCCAACACGTCAATTTCTTCTAAGATTTTACCAGAACCAACAGCAACCGCAGTTAGTGGGTCTTCCGCAATGGAAACAGGAAGATTTGTCGAACGACGTAGCAATTCATCCAAACCAACAAGGTTTGCACCACCACCAGTCATCACAATACCACGATCTACAATATCAGCAGCAAGTTCAGGCGGTGTACGTTCTAGAGACATTTTAATGCCTTCGATAATTTGATTAATTGGCTCAGCCATTGCTTCAGCGATTTCGCTTTGCGTAATCTTCATGTAACGTGGCACACCATCAACAAGGTCACGGCCTTTAATTTCCATTTCAACGCCTTTACCATCTTCTGGTGGGAATGCGCGACCTATTTTAATTTTGATTTCTTCAGCTGAAGCTTCGCCAATCATTAGGTTATGTGTACGGCGGATATAGTTCACAACAGCTTCATCTAGCTTATCACCACCAACACGAATAGATGTTGAATAAACAATACCGCCCAATGAAATAATAGCAACTTCTGTTGTACCACCACCAATATCAACAACCATAGAACCTGTTGCTTCTGTTACCGGTAAACCTGCACCAATTGCAGCTGCCATTGGCTCTTCTACTAACCAAACTTGGCTCGCACCTGCTGTCAAAGCAGCTTCACGAATCGCACGGCGCTCTACCGCTGTTGAACCATAAGGCACACAAATAACAATACGTGGAGAAATAAATACTCGACGATTGTGCACTTTACGAATGAAGTATTTAATCATTTCTTCTGCTACTTCAAAGTCCGCGATTACGCCATCACGCAAGGGGCGAATAGCAACGATATCAGCCGGTGTACGACCAACCATACGTTTTGCTTCTAAACCAACGAAAAGAACTTTATTCACGCCATTATCACGACGAATAGCAACTACTGAAGGCTCATCGAGAACAACGCCTCTGCCTGGTACATAAACAAGTGTGTTGGCTGTACCTAAGTCGATAGCCATATCTAGTGAGAACATGCTGAGAATTTTATTAAGCATAATTTGGGACCCTTATTTTTTGCTACATGCAAACCATGTGTAGATCAACACTTTAGCTGCAATGCGTAGCCAAAGTAACAATATTGTATTTTTTATTATTCTGTATAACTAGAGAGTATAGAATATTTTTTTAGAAAAATCTTTTAAAAAGTGCATTTAACTCAAAAAAAATGGCAGAAGTTTCTGCCATTTTTGTATGCACTCTATTCTGCAGATTTTTTCGCAGCTGGTGCCTTCTTTTTAGGTGCTGCTTTCTTCTTAGCTGGCGCTTTCTTTTTTTCCTCTTTAACAACCTCTGCATCAACTTCTTTTGAAGAAGCTACTTTTTTAGAAGTTGTCTTTTTAGGTTTTTCTTCTGCAAAATGCGCAAGTACCGTTTCCCCTGAAATAGTGCTTTGCCCTAAAGCAACTTTTACATCTACATTTTCTGGTAAATACAAATCAACACGAGAACCAAAGCGGATAAGACCAGTACGCTCACCTTTTGCAATAGCGTCACCTTGGCGGATATAAGGCTTAATACGGCGCGCAACCATACCTGCAATAAATGTAAATGCAATTTCTTGCCCGTTATCCATTTCACATACAAATGTGTGACGCTCATTTTCTTTATGAGCTTTATCTAAAGCCGCATTTAAGAAATTACCCGGTGTGTACTTTTCATTTACAATGATACCTGAAACAGGGCTACGTAGCACATGCACATCAAAAATATTTAAGAAAACAGAAATACGCTTAGCGGGTGTATCTTCTGTAAAAGGCATCACATCATCTTCAATGGCAATAACACGACCATCTGAACAAGCTGTAATAGCGTTTTTTTCTTCTGGTACAACACGCTTTGGATCACGGAAAAACCACATAACCCAACCTAAAAGCATACCACCGAAAATACCTAGAAGCGGATGAATCCATGCGCAAATAACGGCCGCTGCAATAAAAATAGCAATAATTTTTAAACCACCTCGTGCAATCGGAGAATAATGTTCATCCATTGCTACAGGTTCAAATTCGTTTGGTTTTTCATTAAGTGAAGCCACAAGACTATCCTTTATTTTTCTTAATTATTAATTCTTCTAATTGAGAGATTAAATCTTCAATATTAGGGGTTTCTAGCATAATATCGCTATTAAACTGGTTACGCAACCATGTCAGCTGTCTTTTTGCATACTGCCTTTGTTTTGTTGCCACCTGCTCATGTGCTTGCTGAAGATCACCATCTTGCTCAAGACAGGCAAAATATTCTGGTATGCCTATAGAGGTTAACGCGGGCAAATCTTTTGAATAACCTTTAGCTTTTAACGACGCCATTTCGGCAACGAGACCTGTTTCTATCATACCTTCATAGCGTTTATTAATACGGTTATACAAAATAGAGCGCTCTGGCTGTAGGGCTATATTTATAAAAGAAGCATTAAGAGCTCCTTCTTGAGGTAAAGATTGCCAATAACTAATAGGCTTGCCACTTTTTTCGTGAACAGCTAAACCTCTAATGATACGTTGTTTATCTGTTGGCTCAATTTGAGCCGCCCAAGTGGGGTCAACTTCTTGAAGTTTTTCATAAAAATAAGCAATGCCGAGATCCTCTACTTTTTTATTGTAGATTTCTATCACATCAAATGAAACAGCTGGCACAGGGCTCATACCCTCTTGTAATGTTTTAATATAAAAGCCTGTACCACCAACAAAAATCGGCAAACAACCACGCTGCCAAAGATCTGCTGTCTTTTCTTTAACTTTTGAGAGGTATTGCATCACATCGAAAGACTGATCAGGTTTAAGAAATTCATATAAATGGTGCGGTGCTTGAGCAAACTCTTCTGCGGTCGGCATGGCAGAAATAATCGGCATTTCCTGATAGAGCTGGCGGCTATCTATATTAATAATTTCCGATTTAAGAAGCTGTGCAAGTTCAATGGCTAAAGCTGTTTTACCAGAAGCAGTAGGACCGAACAACACAAAGGCTGTTCGGTCTGCTACAAGTTGGTCAATCTGCTGTTGAGAAATCATAAATATTTTTAGTCTTCCGCTTGCTTTTTAAGTGCTACGAAAGAATTACCATTTTTACGATGAATTAACAACAAATTGGTTTTATCTGCTGAAAGATAACGCTGAACATCGCGCACTGTTGCCACATATTTCTGGTTAATTTGCAGCACAACATCACCAGGCCTTAAGCCTGCACGTGCAGCTTCTGACCTTGGGGCAACGCCAACTATAACAACGCCATCAGTCTTTTTATCTACCTTATATTGCTTACGCATTTGACTGTTAAGAGGTGCAAGAGTAAGCCCAAAACCATGGTCTTTACCCTCTTCTATTTCTTGTTCTAGAGCCTCGTTCTCATCTGAAAGTTCATCAATTTTGACTTGAATCGATTTTTCTTTACCTTCTCGCATAACAACAATAGTGGCTTCTGTGCCTATTTTTGTTTCTGCCACCAAACGCGGCAAGTCCGACATTTCTTTAATCTCTTCACCTTGGTAGCTCATAATAATATCACCACGCTCTAAAGAGGCCTTTTCTGCTGGAGAATCCTGCGTTACTTCAGCAATTAAAGCACCACGACCTTTATCAAGACCAAAAGCTTCAGCAAGTTCTGGCGTTACTTTTTGGATGCGTACACCTAACCAACCTCTTATCGGGCGACCATGTTCTTTAATTTGATTAACAATTTTCATGACTGTATTAGATGGAATTGCAAAACCAATACCTTGAGAGCCACCTGTACGTGATAAAATAGCGGTATTAATACCTATGACTTTACCATCGGTATTAAATAAAGGGCCACCTGAATTACCTGGATTAATAGCGGCATCTGTTTGTAAGAAATGATCATAAGGTCCTTGCTGGATATTACGCCCTAAAGCTGAAATAATACCCGCACTTACTGAACCGCCTAAACCAAATGGATTACCAATAGCAATTGCCCAATCGCCCACACGAACTTTATCCGAATCGCCAAAGCTTACAAAAGGTAGTTTATCCCCTTCTATTTTCAAAAGAGCAACATCATTTTTTGTATCAGAACCTACAAGTTTTGCCTCAAACTCATCATCTTCACCAACGCGCACTTTAATAATATCCGCACCTTTTACAACGTGAGCATTTGTAACCACGTAACCTTCTTCTGAAATAATAACACCTGAACCTAACGACTGTTGAGGTCTACCATTGGGTTGCTGTGGAATACCGTTAGGACCGAAAAAATCTTCAAAAAACTGGCCAAACGGAGAATTTTCAAAAGGATTTTGAGGCACTTCTCTACCTGCAATTTTACGTGGTTTTGTTTCTGTTGAAATATTAACAACGGCTTTAGAATGTTGTTCCACTAAATCAGCAAAAGATGCAGGCTTTGTCGCTAAAGCCCCTAAAGAAAGCGCCTGTGCATTAAAAGCACAAAGAACAACTAAAGCACACAAAATACTACTTTTAAATTTCATCTGTATAACCCTTAAGTTTGTATTTATAAAAATTGAATAAGCAATTTAGACTTTTAAGTATATAAAGCCTAAAAAAAAGACGCAACTGCTCTTGCGTCTTTTTTTGGGTATAATAAGTTAATCGCTACAGCTGTCGCGCACGTTTTTCTGCTGACTTTGAGGCTGTTAGCGTTTCTGGGTTTATCATCTTATCATAAGCTTTATTTTTAAGAACTTGGCGCTCTTTAAGGCAATATTGGGCTTCCATTAATGAGCGATTTAAAGGTGTCATTTGGTCTAGATACCATTGACGACGCTGACGACGGTACAATTCTCTTACTTCACCTTTAACATCCAAAACACGTACACGCTTTGAAATAATTTGTTTTTGAATATACAAACCAATTGTTGCTGTCATCATCATAACAAGTGCAATTGTGAACATCTGTTTAACCCTCTACTTAAATAACTATAAACTTTTAAAAGCTATTCTTAATAAGCAAAGGCTGTGCCAAAAAAGAAAGCTTGCATAAAAATATGCAAGCTTTTTAAAAATCGATTAATGAGAACTATTTAATTTTAAAATAATAGCCCGTTTAAACTCTACAATATTTGCATACTCACCCAAGTCATAGGCGGTTGAAATATCCGATATAAAATCGAAAAAGCACACATCTTTATGCACCCAAAGCGCAGAGAACGACAACATTTCTGCACAGAATTGTTCTGCAAATGCTGGGGTTGGAAGTTCTTGATCCAGATAAATAAACATCGCCCAAAAGCAGGCATGCTCGTGCAAAGAATACTCATTGTCTAAAGCTTTGGAAAAACTCCAGCTTTGATAATCATAAGACCCCTGATAATCAAAACGCTCCAGAATCAGAGTAATGATATCTACAACGTCATCAAGCTTTTGATACTCTTTATCATCTACCAAAAACTCATCGAAAGCCATTGCTTCTGTCATAAGTCCGCCTCCCAAAAGGGGAAATTTAGAAAAAGTAACCACTACAGATAGGTTGTATAATAAAATACTAACATAGCACAAACATAATTGCATACAAAAAAAGGAATGCGTTAAGCATTCCTTTTTTTATTTAAGATTTAAAAGATTAATTCTTTTTACCTTCAAATACTTTTAAGAAGTCAACTTCTGGGTCTAATACCATGAGCGTATCTTCCCCTACTAAGCTATTCTTATAGGCATCTAAAGAGCGCGTTAAGTTAAAGAAGTCAGGGTCTTGAGAAAAGGCTTCTGCCGTTATTTTAATAGAAACCGCATCCCCTTCACCACGAAGCTTCTGTGCGTCACGCTTAGCTTCGGCTAACAAAATTGTGCGTTCACGCTCGGCATTTGCACGAATTTTTTGTGATTCTTCTTCACCCTTTGCACGGGCATCTTTGGCTTCTTTTTCACGCTCTGCACGCATACGCTTAAATACACCTTGCGAGTTTTCAATAGGTAGATCTGCACGCTTAATACGTACATCCACAACTTCTAAACCAAGGTCAGCAGCATTTTTACGCACACCATCTAAAACGTCCGCAAAAATTTCACTACGGTCACCTGATAGAATTGTTTGTAAATCATAGCGTGCAATAACACGGCGTAGGTTGGAGTTTACAATTGTCGCCAAACGATCACGCGCAGCTTCTACCGTACGCAAAGATTCGTATAGTTTCTTCACGTCTTTAATACGCCAGCGTGTAAAACTATCCATCACAAGACGTTTTTTATCTTGTGTTTGCATTTCTTCTGGCTGTGCATCTGTTACCAAAATGCGTTTATCAAAAACGGCAATTTGCTGTAAAAATGGCACTTTTACATGCAGACCAGGCTCTGATTCTGTACGTAATACCTTACCAAAAGCAACGACCATCACCTGCTCACGCTCATCAATTGTATAAAGTGCATTCACACCAACAATGGCTGTTACAGCAACAATAAGAGCTAATAGAATTTGTATAGGTTTCATGTTCTTTTCTCCCTTAACGCTTCTGCTGGTTTAATGGTAGATAAGGTAAAACACCCTTACCTGCATCATTTGTCATAATGACTTTACGTGAATCACGCAGTACTTCTTCCATTGTTTCTAGATACAAACGACGGGCTGTAATTTCTTTAGCCTTACGATACTCTGTAAGTTGAGCTAAGAAACGTTCTGCCGCACCTTCTGCTTCTGCCACTTTTGCCTGCTTGTAAGCTTCTGCTTCTTGAATGATGCGTGCTGCTTCACCACGGGCGCGTGGTAAAATAGAATTAGAGTAACCAATTGCATCATTTTGCATTTTTTCTGCATCTTGGCGGGCTGTTTCCACATCTTTAAATGCATCAATAACGGCCGCTGGAGGATCTACCTGTTGAAGCTGCACATCAATAATATTGACACCAATTTTGTAAGCATCTGAGATGCTTTGAATAAGTTCTTTCGCCTCTTGCTGAATAATAGCTTTATTAATAATAAGCGCATCATCAATAGGACGTGTACCAATAACCTCACGCATTGCAGATTCAGCAATTGACTTAACAGCCCCTGCCGGGTTTTCTACATAGAATAAATAAAGTTGTGGATCAGCAATTTTCCAACGAACAGTAAAATCAAGGTCTACAATATTACCATCACCTGTTAGCATAAGAGACTCTTCAGGAATATCTCTTATATCTTGAGAAGCGGCTGCTTGTTTACCTCTACCTGAAAATGCACTACGGCTGTTCCCTAAAAAGCCAGAAATCGCACTACGAGACCTAAAGCCAACTTCTACAATATTTTCCACTGTAACTGTAGGTTTTACGACTGTTTCTATCGGATATGGCAAGTGGTAATGCAAACCCGGTTCTGTTGTTTGTACATAAGCACCAAAACGCTGAACGACACCCTTTTCTTCTGGTTTAACCATGTAAAAGCCAGAACCAAGCCAAAGAGCTAACAAAGCAAGAGCACCAATACTATAGTACCCCTTAAATGATGGTGTATTACCGCCATTATTACCACCGCCTGTGCCGCGTTTCTTTTCTTGCATAAATTTTAGCATCTGTTCTTGAGCCTGACGTAGAACTTCATCCATTTCTTGCGTTGATTTTTGGTCGGATGAATCTGGTTTACGGTCAGAAGTTGGGCGCTTACCCCAAGGCCCACTTTCCTTCGCGAAAAGTACCGATTTGAAAAACATTAAGATACCTCTTAATTTTGTTATTATGATATGTGATTAGCCTGATTATGCAGGAGGCCGACTTAGAGGTCAAGAAAAGTTGGATTATTTTACATTTAAAAATAATCCAACCAAATAAACTTAACCATAGGCTTTATTCTAAAACCTATCAACACACCTAGGTTGCTAAAAAATACATATAAAAATAATTATATATTACATAAACATAAATTTTTAACCCTTGTTTCTCCAGAATTATCTACCTTTTTTGCTTTTTTGATTAGTTTAGACTTACAATGACGTGCTTAATTATTTATTTTGTTAAACAAAAATTTAATAACCTAAAAAAATCAACAATTTAACTTGATTCACTACTTACACATCACTATTATAGATTGCATAAAGTAATTTATTGTGTGTTACCAACAAATGCACAAAGAGCAATACAGACAAACATAAGGTATGAAGACAATGGCTCTAACAGGTAAAGTAAAATGGTTTAACAACAAAAACGGCTACGGCTTTTTAGAAAAAGATGATGGCTCAGGAGATATTTTTGTACATATTACAGCTGTGCAACGTTCTGGCTTAAAACGTATTCAAGAAGGTGAAACATATGAGTTTGAAGCTTCTTACGATGATGATAAGAAAAAGCAAGCCGCCGAAAACCTAAAAGCTGTTAGCTCTTAATATCATAACGACTTAAAGCCTAAAAACAAAGCCCTCAGCAAATCTAAGGGCTTTGTTTTTTAGCACTGCCCGAAATAGGCAGTTAAGATATATATTAATGATATTAATAGTATTTATTCAATTACAATTTTAATAGGTTGATCATTTTGAGCTTCTTGCTCTTGTAAAAAGTCTTGTACTTTTTGACCAAGCACTTTAAACGCCTCTGCCTCTTTTGAATCTGGTGCATGTATTACGACAGGCTTGCCCTCATCTGAAAATTGACGAAGATTAATATCTAACGGAATTTCAGTTAAAAATGGCACACCCATTTCTTCTGCTGCTTTGCGCGCGCCACCATGATCAAAAATATGGCTTTCTCCACCACAGTGTGGGCAAATAAAGTGGCTCATATTTTCCACAAAGCCCATAATAGGAACGTTCACTTTATTAAACATTGTGACGCCTTTACGAGCATCCAACAACGCAATATCTTGAGGTGTTGAAACAACAACCGCACCCGCTAATGAAACTTGCTGAGCAATAGAAAGCTGGCTATCCCCCGTACCTGGTGGCATGTCTAGCACCAATACATCTAAAGGCGCCCAATTTGTTTGGAATAGCATTTGCTTAAGAGCAGAAAGCACCATAGGACCGCGCCACACCATTGGTGTATCATCATCTACTAAAAAACCCATAGACATTGCTTTAACGCCATGTGCTGAAGCTGGCTCTACCATTTCACCATCGTGACTGACTGGTGGTTCTTGCGCGCCAAGCATTTTAGGAACTGAAGGGCCGTAAACATCTGCATCCATAAGCCCTACTTTAAGACCTTGTAGAGAAAGTGTTACCGCTAAGTTCATCGCTACTGTAGATTTACCAACGCCACCTTTAGCGGAAGAAACTGCAATAACATGTTTAACACCAGGAATTTGAGAGGCCACTTGCATATGCTCCTTTTTATTTTTCAATAGAATTTTATCAGAGCATACTCTTTTTCATAAAAAATGAAAACCATAAAAAAATAGGGGCATAATTGCCCCCATTTATAATCGTTTCATAAGTAACCTCCTACAACCAGTATACCTTTAACCAACAACTTCATAGCTGGCATAAAACCCGCCATAAATACTGTTGCGATTAAAGTTACAGCAATACTAAACACCGTATTGCGAATAGTCGTAACAGACGACTGGCCCTCAAACACTATCTCATAGGCCATGCCTGAAACGAGAAGTGCACAAAGGCACATCACCAGCCAAGCTGGTGTCGTCTCTTCTGTTCCATGCTCCGCCATACCCAAAATGAGCAATGGCAGCATTAAAAGCAGGGTGACACCTGCCGCAACTGCCATTGAGATGTAGTTGCTTTTGAACGTTTGTATGATTGTCATGATGTTCCCCCAAGAGAACTTTCAAAGTTTTCCCCAGATCGGGGTCTGAAAAGGTACAACAAGATCCTAGATGAATAGTTATAGGTATTTATACTTCAATTTGCAAGTTTTCCTATAATGGTATTTACATAAGGGGTTCTCTTACCCATACTCAATATATATTAATAATAAAAATGACTTATATAAATCACCATGAAATACCATAGACTATACCACCTTAATATGCCTAAAAATGAAGCCTTTAACTTGTTAACATGCCCAAGTTATTTGCCAAGGCTATTTCCTGCATGGTCCGAATTTGAAGTTAAAAACAAACCTGTACTTAAAAAAGGTGAAGATATTGTTGTGCAGTTAAAAACAGGGCCAATAACATCTGACTGGGCGTTACGTATAGAAGACTTCACAATGGGTTCTGAACTATTTTTAAAAGCGCAGAAAAGCCCTTTTAAACTTTGGGAGCAATATTGGCGTTTAAAAACAGCTCAAACAAACCAAACAGCCTTTGCTGTTGATGTTCGCTTAAAACCAAAAAAATCTTTATACAAAATCAATATAAATAGTATGCTAAAACT
>JAAZVW010000065.1 GCA_018623135.1 Pseudomonadota bacterium | reverse complement strand
GAGTTCAACCGCTGTTGCTAAAAAAGCCATAAGATAAGGAAACGGCATATTTAAATAAACATCAAACCAATAAACTGTACTTTCAAAACCAATGAATTTATTTAGCCCGGCTTCCCAAAACACCATAAACAAAAACAATCTAAAAAACAATGGCGCAATAAAATCTAATGTTCTAAGTCTTTCCAAGAACCTATTAAACATTAACGTAACCTTACACATAACCAACTTAAAAATTCTCCTCATAAACTTCATTCTTATAAGCTTATTCGCATTTATTAAAATTAAGTTACAAAAAAAGGTAAAAGCATTACTGCTTTTACCCTAATAATCGTTCAATTGAAACAAGCGAACACCTGAATCGGTTAATTTTAATATATCTTTTTCATGGGATTTGCGTGGCACACCTTCAGCAATTAACATTTCTTTAGGAAACACCTCCAAGTAGCTATTATCACGTTCTGGCGCATCCCTTAAAATATTACGTGTCAGCTGATAATCCAGCTTCACAAAGCTAAAAGCATTTGTTTTATGTAACATATCCAAATAAGCCAAATCCGCATGAGCTTCACTACCTATATCATCCAACATAAACTGATAACCAGCAGCTTTCAGCTTCAATAAGTTTGCCAAAGCGGCGTCTGTCAGATAGTCATATTCTGTAAGCTCAATATACTGCTTACACAATGCTTTGTTTTTAAATATCTCCAAACAAAGCGTCTCTACCAAATCTTCAGACTGCAACACCCATGGTGACATATTTATACTTAAAGGCGTTACGCCACTTTGATTAAATCCCTGAGCCATAGAAAGCTGTAGTAAAAACAAGGCTTTTTCAAAAGCAAGAGACGTTACTTTAGCACCCTCATCTTGCATTTTTTTAAAGCGCTCCATAGCTTTTTGCATAGAAAATCCCGTCACGCGTAAATAAACTTCTTGTGCAACAGGTATTTGTTCATCAAACCTCAGCTCATCTTGTTCCAGATGGTTTTTAGCAAGCCCACATATCGTAGAAAACTCAAAACGTAATTTTTCCACATCAAAGGGATCAAAAAAACCACTAAAAGATTTCAATTTTCTAAGTTTTTCCACCTCTTGGTATAACAAAGGAATTTGATTAACAATCATAACGCCTCCGCATAAAAAAAGACGAGCGATTGCTCGTCTTTTTTAGCTTAAGTTAAGTGAATTTAAGCCGCCACCGCCACAGCATGCACACCATGACGGTAGAGCGTGTTATGCTCCGGATTATCAAGCGAAACAGGGCCGCAAGCCGTGTTAGAAGCAACATAAGTCACGCCCTTTTCACCCAAATAATCATACAGACGGTTCATATCCGCGCATTTATCACGGCTAATCGCCATATAATGCTCTTCAGAGAGGATCACCGCCTTAATGGAGTTGGTTTTTTTCAAACGACGCAAATAATCCGCACGTTTAAATACGCGCATATTATCAACGGCTAAACCCAGCTTAAAACCGAAATCACGCAAGTTCTTCAGCTGAATCAGACCATCGTCAGTCAGTTCCGCATGCTCTGTAATCAGCAGCATGGGCTCGTTCAGGTTATACTTACCTTTCAGGTGTTTAATGGCATTCACAGCCTTGGGTACATTCAGTAACCAAGGGTTTATTGAAAACGCCACACGCTCCGAGCTTTCTGCAAATTGCTGCATTTGCATATCCAGCAAGGCCAGCTCAAAACCCATCGTGACAGATTCACGTTTGCGCGGATTATGTAACTTGGCAAAACCAGCATACAACTCATGCAAGTCAATCGCTTCGATACCTACATCTGAAACCAGATACTTACAAGCTTTGCGCTTGCTCACATCTGTTGTCAGGCCCTGAATACTCAAGGCAATGGAAGTTGTCACTTGGCTTTTTGCCAAGCCTTCCAGCGCAGGTACATTTTTACTCAGTTTTTCGACGGCTTTTTCAATAGATGGAATACTCATCTAAGCTCCTTAGGGGAAACCCCTTTGGTTGTAAGGAAGTTAAGTTTTTGTTTAAACGTCATACATGGATATATACCCATGTATGCAATTTATCAGATAAAACAAGGTCGGGGCAATAAAAAAACGCCTAGGGGTACCCCTAGGCGTTGAGTAAATCGTGTTTTTTTACATACCAACGCTTCCAACCCGTAAGTTTTTTGCGTGTAGCGGTGAGAAAAACAGCTCGACATTTGAGCTTGTTGTTTTTAATCAATTGCACATCTCGGGTAAATACTAAATAACCCGAACGCTGAATTGTTGCACAACGTAAGTGGCGCTGTTCCCGATGAGACATGCTCCGTAAAAAAGCACGGGCACCAAATGCATAACGCAAAGCTTTTTCAATAGAACGCGGCACAATACTTGCCACACCCTCAAAGGGATGCGCACTATAAAAAGCACGTGGTTTGCTGGTTACTTTGTAATCAACAACCATATAGCCTGCATCATTAAAACTCGAGAAAACACCAGATAAAGCATAGCTATAACCTATCAAATCTGGCGCACCCAAAGTTGTTTCATAAGTTATCGGCTCATCTTCTATGCGTTGTAAGCTCACCTCCGAATAAAATTCAGCCAAAGCATACACTTGGCAAAATTCTTCCAGTTTTTTCATAGCAAGATGCAAATAACGACGCAACAACTCTATTGGCCAATCCTCCAGCTTAATAGGCTTCTTTTTACGGGTAATCGTTTCATGAGAACCATGTTTACTGGTTACAAAGTTCAATCGACGATCCATATTTAAGCAGGCCTTATTATAGGCTTCCGAGAAAAATCTCTCGCGCTCCTTATCAAGTCGCATAAGCTTACGCATACTACGTTTACTTAACGACTTACCCTGATCCATAAGTTGCTCTTGTTGCACAAGTAATTGGTAATATTTATGAAGTTTTTCAGAATACTGCTGCAAATAAGATGTATAAACATTAGCACCCCGATGAAAGGTATCGCCCAAAAAGTTAGACACATGAGTTTCTTCTGTGACCATCATAACGGCCTCCGGAAACGGAAAAATGAGTATGCTCATAGCATATAGAAATAAAAAGTTGAATACAATTTATTTTTTAGACAATTTAACAACGGCCCAAAGTCGGCCTTTTTCTGGCATAAGCTTATTTAAACGCTCTGGTGCTTGCCTACGCATGTATACATCGCCACTTAAAATATATTCTTTATCCAAACTCACAGCTTCAGATAACAATAATACACGTTCCAACACCTGCGGGCGGGTATGTACAAAAACTTTATCATGGTTATGGTAAACCACCTCTTCTATATCGCCGTCAGATGTAAAAGAATGCGCATATAAGTTTAGCTGTAGCTTTTCTTCAGCCTCTTTCATCCATACAGATAAAAAAGTCCCTAAAGTTTGCTGAGCGCCCTCATATAAGGTTTCAAGGTAATAAGCACCTTGATCATTCTTCTTCACGATAGGGCGTTGGTATTTATAGGCGATGGAACGCCTTGCATCATCATGTTTAGGGGTGTTTAAGGCTAATGATAGGGAAGAACGACGAATCACATGCGCAATAAGCGGTGCACAAGCCGTATGTTCTTCTAGTAAAGCACCTTGGTCTTTTTCTTTATTAAGTGTTTCTTGTACTTTATGTGGCAACCTTAACTCTTTTGCCTGTTCAAGACTTAGACACTCAACCAATAGCACTTCTAAGGCATAATTTTCTTGTACCTGTTCTTCAGGTCTATTCTGTTGTGTATTAAGATTTGCCTTACCATTTTGCTGAACCTGCTGAAGCGCGCGAATTTCTTGCAAGCTTGCTTTAGTATCTAACTTTTTATGCGGTATATTCTGGGTGTTTTTTGCTGCCTCTTCTGCTTTTTGCAGAGATTTTTGCAAATCTATTTTACGTTTTGTATCCGTAAGTTCATTCAATAAATGTTTTTCATATAAAGGCACTTCTACCTCTTGAGCAACAGAATAAAGGGGAGCAACGCTCCCCAAAACAAGAACAGTACTGAAAAATTTACAAAACAACTTGTTCACGTTCAGGCGCAATCTTCTTTAACATTGATGTAAATGTTCGTAACTTACGCGGGTCATTATGATTCAACGGTGTATGTATCACAACTTTTTCCGGCGTTAATTCTACAATATCACAATCTTTCCATGCATTACCAATAAAGTTACGAATTTCATCATCCTTGCATTCTTGCTCTGTTTCACCCTTACCTGCTGGTAGCAAAGTAATACGACGAAT
>JAAZVW010000008.1 GCA_018623135.1 Pseudomonadota bacterium | reverse complement strand
TTTATACCCCTTAAATTACCCCTAGCACAAGGCCTTGTGGTAACCCCAAGAAAAAGCAAGCTACCCCCTAGCTTGCTTTTTTTTATGCAATTTCCCCTTAAATCCTTGTTTTTCTCTAAGCGCTAGGCTATCTAATTGATTACCTATACATACATTTACCTTTTAAAGAGATAAGCCAATGACACCTCAAAAAGACAATAGTGAAAACTTAAAGAAGTTCTATGGAAATTTGTTTGAATCGCTTGAGAAAAAAATCAAGCAAAATCAAAGCGAACAGGTTTCTGTTGATTGGCTTTTTGCTGCGAATCATTTTGCGCTTAAAGCTTCTGACGTTATACAGGCTGGAGAGGATTTGGAGCTCTTGCGTAATCGCTTAAAGGCGATGCTAAAAGAATCTCATAATCTAAAAATGGGTGTCTACCCGCTCACAAAAACAACTTTCACCCCTGTGTTGGTGAGAGTTCAAGTCGAACAAATTTAAACGATATTTTGCCGCCCCTGAATGTTCAGGGGCTTTTTTTGTCAGTTTTGTTTCTTGTGTGCTCTCACATAATTATAACGAAAGAGATATTAATTAAGGGATTTCTTTGATGTTAGAGCTACTCAGTTTTATGTATGCAGGTGTGGGTGCTATGGGTGTTGCGGGCTTTGTGCCACAAATTATTAAGTTGCTTAAGGCAACTGGACAATCTAAAGCAATCTCTTTACAAACTTGGGGTATCTGGACGTTCGGGAACAGCATCTCTTTCTTATATGCCATTTTTATCCTTAAAGATTTAACGGCTATCGCTGTTATCGGCGGTAATCTTATGGGAACAACATCTGTATTTTGCTTGGCAAGCTACAATAGATTTATTCGCTTCCGTCATTTGTAATCGTTCATAAGCCCAAAGCGCAGAGTCTTGAACTATCGGGTTGTCCGAGCACAGATGCGGCTTAATATCTTCTAAAAAATTTATGTCGTTGGAATTCCCCATTGCAATAAGGACATTGCGTAAAAATCTATCGATGCCAATACGCTTAATCGGTGATTTTCTAAACATTTCACGAAAGCTTGCGTCGTCTAGCTTGGCATATTCTGATAGGCTTAAGTTAATAGCATTGTCGCGCATCCAAAACCCAATTTCTTCGGTTTTTTGCGCAAACTTATTCCAAGGGCAAACAGCCAAACAATCATCACAGCCGTATATTCTATTGCCCATTTTTTCTTTAAAATGGTCAGGGATTGCTTCTTTATGCTCAATAGTGAGATAAGAAATGCACTTTCTCGCATCCATCACATAGGGTTTAACAAAAGCATCTGTAGGGCAGGCATCTACACAGCGGGAACATTTTCCGCAATGGTCAACCTCTGGGGTGTCAGGTTCTATTTCTTTTGTAATATATATAGCCCCTAAAAATAACCAGCTACCAAACTCTCTTGAGACTAAGCAGGTATGTTTACCTTGCCAACCCATACCTGCTGCTTGTGCAAGCGGGCGTTCCATCACAGGGGCAGTATCTACAAAAACTTTCAGCTCACAGCCGTAGGTGCGCGCAATCCAGTTACCAAATTCTTTGAGTTTCTTTTTGATAATATCATGGTAATCGTTATGCCAAGCATAACAGGCAATATTACCGTTTTTAGTGTTTTTAAGATTTTCAAGCGGATTAATACCAGGCCCATAATTATAGCCTACAGAAATAACCGTTTCTACCTCTTTCCACATGTTTTGTGCGTTGCCGCGTACCTCTGGGTTTTTGGCAAGCCAATCCATCTCGCCATGGTATCCATTGGCAAGCCATTCTTTTAAATCGGCAACTTTATCAATAGGTTTTGTAAGTCTTACAACATCAAAGCCAATTTCTTTGCCTTTAAGTTTTATTGCTTCTCTTATTTCTGTGCTCATGTTATGTTTTGAACATAAATAATTCGAAAAGACAAATAAAAATGCTGATAGCTCATATTATTTTACTCAGTCTTATTCAGGGTATAACAGAGTTTTTACCTATTAGCTCTAGTGCCCACCTTGTTCTATTGCCTATTCTAACAACATTTGAAGATCAAGGTATTTATGCAGATATGGCAGCCCATGCAGGCACATTGGTTGCTGTTGTTGCTTATTTTTATAAAGATACTTATCAGCTCCTTATAGGCTTTAAAGATCTTCTTAGCCGCCGCATAGCAACAGATGCAGCCCAGCTTTTTCTAAATGTTGCTATTGCAACCTTCCCTGTTCTTATTGCCGCTTTGTTGTTTAAAGATCTTATTGCAGGCATGGCACGTAATGCCCATGTACTTGCAATTACGTCTATTCTGTTTGGTGTGCTTTTATGGTTGTCAGATAAATACGGCGCTAAAATTTATGCCACAATCAAACTTATGAAGTGGCAACATGCGCTGTTTTTTGGCTTGTCTCAGGCTTTGGCTATGGTGCCAGGTACAAGCAGATCAGGTATTACCATGACAATGGGGCGTGCTTTAGGCTATAACCGTAAAGCAGCGGCGAAGTTTAGTATGCTTATGTCTATTCCTGTTTTAATTATGGTGGGGCTTTATACCTTTTTAAGAACAGCGGAAGTGGATGATACCATTATATCCTTGCCGGATTTAGGCTTAATTGCTCTGTTCTCAGGTCTTTTTGGTCTCTTTTCTATTCACATTCTTATGACATGGGTAAATAAAATTGGCTTTGCGCCTTTTGCAATTTATCGCGTTCTTTTAGGTGTCTTTTTACTGCTATTCTTTTAATGATTTCTAAGGAAACATCTGGTATACTCTTTTTCTGAATTGTACTGAAAATTTGATGAAGTAAATGAGGTAAGAATGGATACATACGAAAGCCAGCTTCCAGAAGGCACAAAAGTAGAAATTTGCAAAGATATCCCTGCGGATATTAATTTTAAAGATAACTGCGCAGCGATGGATTGTGAAATGATGGGCTTAAACCCACGTCGTGATCGCTTGTGTATCGTTCAGGTTGGCGATGGCCATGGTAACATTTGGCTTGTTAAATTTGATGATGAGAATAATTATATCAATCAAGCTCCAAACCTTATTAAGCTTCTTGAAAATAAAGACATTACTAAAATTTTCCATTACCCACGTGTTGATATGGCGCACCTATTAAATTACTTAGGTGTGTTGCCACGCCCTGTGTATTGCACAAAAGTGGCGTCTCGTTTGGTGCGTACTTATACAGACCATCATGGCACAAAAGCGGTTATTAATGAATTTGTGGACTCTCCTAAGTTCCCTAAAAAGCAAGATATCACCTACTGGGGTGCGCAAACACTTACAGATGAGCAGGTAGATTATGCCGCTTCAGATGTTGTTTATCTACATGAAGTTAAAAAAGGTCTAGATGAACGCCTTGAAAAATTTGGCCGTCAAGAACTTATGAATGCTTGTATGGAATTTTTCCCATATCGCTCTCAGCTGGACCTTATGGGTTGGGATTTTGAAGACATCTTCTTACACCACTATAACCGAAAGTTTTAATTAAGGTATGAAGCATACACGCCAAGTTTCTCGTATCAAATTTGTTCTTATTGCGCTTGCCGCATTAGGTACATATATGCTGTTTTCAGAGGCAAAGGTGGATCGTTATGTTTCAGAAGATGTGGTTACGGAAGAATCAGTATCTGGTTCCGAAAATACCCAAGTTGCGGCATTAGCATCTTCTAAGAAAGATCAGGTTAAAAAGAAAATTGACCAAGCGGTAGAAGAAGTCGCTTCTGTAACAATGCAAGGGCCAAAGTATTCAGGCCGAGATGAGCAAGGTCGTCACTGGAAAATTTCTGCTGCTTCTGCAAGGCAGGTTGGCGAGGGTTATCAGCAAATAGAATTACAGTCCTTTAATGCAGAGGCTCAAACGGCGCAAAAACGCTCTGTAAGCTTTGGCGCAAACTATGGCTTTTATGATGCGGAAAATAAAAAAGTTATTTTAAAAGAATCCGTTAATGCTCTTTATGAGGGATATGAACTGGTAACAGAGGTCGCGCATTATTATCTTAAAACATCAGAGGCGGTGATTGATGCTCCTTTGGTTATCAAAGGGCCTAAAGGTCAAATGAAGGCGAATCACTTCCAAATGATAAATGGTGGTCAAAAAATGACATTTACAGGTAATGTTGAAGTTGTTTTTTATCCTAATCAGAAAGGGCAATAAAATATGCTAAAGCTATTGTTATCGCTCAGTTTGTTTGTTGTTGCTTCTTTGCAAGTAAGCGCGAATCCCTTTCCAGTTAAAATTGATGCGGATGCTCTATTTTTTGAACAAGATAAAAAAGAAGTGCGTTTTACAGGCCAAGTCAAAGTAACGCATCAGGGTATGTATTTAACAGCGCAAGAGCTTATCGCTTCATATGAAAATCAGGCCGATGATATCCAAGAAGTTTACGCTATTGGTGATGTAAAAGTGGTTAAAGGCAATGATGTGGTTAAGGGTGATAAAGCAACCTATAACATTAACAACCAAATTCTTTTGCTTGAAGGTAATGTGGACTATAAACGTGATGGTACTTTGCTTAAAGGTGAAAAACTAGAATTTAATATTGCGACAGGAAAAGCTCAACTTATGGGTGAAGATGTAAACCGCGTGCGTGCAGAATTTAGCGCAGGCGCTATTAAAGGTCGCTAAATAAGGAACTAAGAGTTGACAGTTTCTTTGAATCAAGAGATATATTTAAAACCAATTAAAACTAAATGCTATACATATAAATGACAGAACATAAAATAACAGCTCTAAATACACCTCAAACAGGTCTAGTAGCCTCTAATTTGCAAAAAACAATTCGTCGACGTGCTATCTTAAAAGATATTTCTTTTGCTGTGCGCCGTGGTGAAGTTGTGGCGCTTTTAGGGCCAAACGGTGCAGGTAAAACAACCTCTTTTTATGCTGTAACAGGTCTTACAGAAGTAGATAAAGGCCAAGTTACAATTGATGGTAATGTGGTGACAGATTTGCCTGTTTACCGCCGTGCTCGCTTGGGTTTGGGGTATTTACCTCAGGAATCTTCCATCTTCCGTGGTATGACTGTTGAAGAAAATATTACCGCTATATTACAAGCACGCCATAAAGATTCGCGCCATATTCGTGGTCGTTTAGAAGCTTTGTTGGAAGAATTTGGTCTTACAAAATTAAGAAAAAGCCCTGCACCATCTCTTTCAGGTGGTGAGCGTCGCCGTGTAGAAATTGCTCGTGCACTTGCCGCTAACCCTTCTTATATTTTGTTAGATGAACCTTTTGCAGGTGTAGACCCTATTGCTATTGCTGATATCCGCCATTTGGTTGCAGATCTTAAAGAACGTGGTTTGGGTGTATTAATTACCGACCATAACGTACGTGAGACTTTAAGTTTGGTAGATCGTGCTTATATCATTTATGAAGGTAAAGTAATTATGGAAGGCACGCCTGAAGATATCGTTAACAATCAGGAAGTGCGTCGCGTGTATTTGGGAGAGAACTTTAAGTTGTCTTAAGCGGGAGTAAAATCTTCTTAATCATATTCTTAGATTCATACATATCATTTATAAAACAAATAGATATAAAAAAAGCATTCAAAATGCTTAAAAAGCCTGACATTTTCAGCGCAGGTTCGTTATAATAAAAATATAAGAACAAAAAATTAAAAAAGGCAACGCCTATGGTAGAGCAACGTTTAAATATAGAGATGCGTCAAGGCTTGGTGATGACACCACAGCTTCAGATGGCTATTAAGTTGCTCCAAATGTCTTCTCTCGATCTACAGAGCTACATTGAAACGGAAATGCTTGAAAACCCGTTTTTAAAATCAGATGAAAATTCAGAAGAAGTAGCCCCAGACCAGCAAGATAGCCAAGAGCTAGATTCCGCAGAAAAGATGGATTCAGGTGAGCTAGAAACAGAGTCTATGGATTACGACTGGGAAGATATGTATGATTCTGGTCGCGGTGCGTCAGCGCAATCTGTTGCATCAGATGATGATGCCCTAAGCTGGGAACAAACAGCCACGAAAGAAGAAAGCCTTAAAGAACATTTAAATAACCAAATTGGTTTAATGACAGATGACCCTGTCCTTACGTTCTTACTCAAATACCTTATTGATGATGTGGATGATGCAGGCTATTTGCGTACAGATACTGATGACCTTGCTCGTAAATTAGCTGTAGATGATAAACGCATGCACCAGGCGCTTAAAATGCTCCAAAGTATGGAACCTACAGGTGTTGGCGCCCGTGATTTAGCAGAATGCCTTAAAATTCAGCTTATAAATGATGTTGATTTGGTAGACGATACGGCCTTACTTATTTTAGAGCATCTTGATTTACTTGCTCAGCAAGATTTTAAAAAGCTTATGCGTCTTGCTAAAGTAGAGCGTGAAGATATTGAGCTTGCGGCACAACAAATACGTAACCTTAATCCAAAACCAGGGTTACTATATGGCGGAGAAAACGCCTCTGCCGTTGTGCCAGATATTATGGTTAGTCGAGATAGCCAAGGTCAATGGATTGCGGAACTTAACGCAGAAGCGATGCCTAAGGTGCTTATTAACCGTGGTTACGATAATTTAAAGGCCAAAGGCGATGATAAGTCTTTCGTACATGAAAAGAAAAATCGTGCACAATGGCTGGTTAAAAGCCTAGAACAGCGTGCGCGTAGTATTTATAAAACAGCCAACGCAATTTTAGAAATGCAGGCAGACTTCTTTGACTTTGGTGTTGAAAGTCTTAAGCCGATGACTCTTAAAGAGGTCGCAGAAAAAATTGATGTGCATGAGTCAACAGTTTCTCGTGTCACAACTGGTAAATATATGCAAACACCCCTTGGCGTGTTTGAACTGAAATTCTTTTTCTCATCTGCTATTAACACAACAGGTGGTACACAAAGCGTTGCCGCAGAGAGTGTGAAACAGATGATAAAACGTTTAGTTTCTGAAGAAGATAGAGCCAAACCTCTATCAGATGAGAAGCTTGTTAAAATGCTAAAAGCAGAAGGCGTAGATGTCGCACGCCGAACCATTGCAAAATACCGAGAAGCATTAGGTATTGGCTCTAGTTCGGAACGACGCATCCGCCCAACTTAATAAAAGGAGTAGTACAATGGATGTACGTGTAACAGGTATCCATATGGATGTAGGCGATTCAGTAGTTGAATATGTTGAACAAAAACTAGCTGATTTAGCAAAATACCCTGTGAACATTGTAGATGTTCACGTAAGTCTTCATAAAGATCAACACCGCACTGTTGCAGAAATTGGTACAGCAGGCCAAGGTTTGCGTTTACGTGCTCAAGGTAGCAACGACGATGCTTATACAGCATTTGATGCCGCACTTGCAAAGCTAGAAAGCCAGCTTTCTAAGTACAAAGGTCGTATGCAAAAATACAGCCGTCGTACAAAAGATAATTTAGAGAAACTTAACGAAGTTGCTGCATTCCGTATGACACAGCAACTTGTGAACGAAGAATCTCTAGAAGATACACCAGAAGATATGTTCGCTGAATTTATGCCTAAAGTAGAGCATAAAGATGTGCGTAACATTTCTGTAATGACAGTAGATGATGCTGTGATGCAAATGGATCTTCTACACGTAAACTTCTTTATGTTTGTAAATGCGCAAACAGGTGGTTTAAACCTTGTGTACCGTGAAGAAGAAGGCGACACAATCGGTTGGATCGAAGTAGACCAATTAGCAACAGAAGCAAAAACAGCTTAAGTTGCAACCTCTTAAAAAAGGCCAGTATTTACTGGTCTTTTTTTTGTATCTTCGTTACCCTTAAAGGGGTAAAAATTAAAGGGAATCAAATAAATGGCTGAACATAAGAAAAAGATTGTCATTGTTTCGGGTTTAAGTGGTGCGGGTAAATCTACCGCGCTTAAAACGCTTGAAGATTTGGGTTACGAATGTATCGATAATATGCCGTTAAGGCTTATCCCATCTTTGCTTTCAGATGAATCAGCCTTGCCAGAATGCTTGGCATTGGGTGTAGATGTGCGTAACCAAGATATTACCACCCATGTGCAATCCGCCGTAAATGAAATCCGTGCACATCAGCATATAGAAAGTCATATTCTTTATTTATATGCGGATATGGATGTTCTTGTAAGGCGTTATTCAGAAACCCGCCGTGTGCATCCACTTTCACCAACAAGGCCTGTCGCAGAAAGCCTTACGCTTGAAAAAGATTTGTTAGAGGATATGCGTCATATGTCTGACCAAATGATGGATACATCTAACATGAAACCAGCAGAACTTGCTGATGAAGTTAAAAAACATTTTTCTGCGCAAACAAGTCCTCATATGCAAGTTTTCTTTATGTCGTTCGGTTTTAAACATGGCATTCCCAGAGAAGCTGATTTGGTTTTTGATGTGCGTTTCTTACGTAACCCACATTGGGATGAAAACTTACGCCCCTTTACAGGGCAAAATAAGGATGTAGCTGCTTATATTGCGGCCGATGAAAACTTTATATCAACAGCAGATAAAATATCAGCCCTTATTGAGCATCAATTGCCTTTATTTGCACAAAATAAAAGCTATCTTACTGTTGCTTTTGGTTGCACAGGGGGTAAGCATCGTAGTGTAATGATAACAGAGCATATGCATAAACATTTTGCCGATAGCCCATTTGAGATCCAGAAATATCACCGCGATATGCCACAATAACCAGGTAAAATATCAAGGAGAATCTTATGTCTTTTACAGATTATAAAATTAAAGATCTTTCGCTCGCCGATTGGGGACGCAAAGAAGTTACTATCGCCGAAAAAGAAATGCCAGGCCTTATGGCATTAAGGGAAGAATACGCGAAAGAACAACCTTTAAAAGGGGCGCGTATTGTTGGCTGTTTGCATATGACAATTCAAACAGCAGTGCTTATTGAAACACTTATCGCTTTAGGTGCTGAAGTACGCTGGTCCTCTTGTAATATCTTTTCAACGCAAGATCAAGCGGCAGCTGCAATGGTTGCAGCAGGTATTCCTGTTTTTGCATGGAAAGGGGAAACAGAAGAAGAATACCTCTGGTGCATTAAACAAACCATAGAAGGTAAAGATGGTTGGCGACCTAATATGATATTAGATGATGGCGGCGATCTTACAGCGATTATGCATAAAGAATACCCTGAACTCATGAAAGAAGTGCGTGGTATTTCAGAAGAAACAACAACAGGTGTTCACTATCTCAACCAAATGGCAAAAGCAGGTGAACTTAAGGTGCCAGCCTTTAATGTTAATAATTCTGTCACAAAATCTAAGTTTGATAATTTGTATGGGTGCCGTGAGTCACTTCTAGACGGAATAAAACGCGCAACCGATGTTATGATTGCCGGGAAAGTGGCGGTTGTCGGCGGTTATGGCGATGTAGGTAAAGGTTGTGCACAATCTTTTAGGGGGCAAGGTGCCCGCGTAATTGTGACTGAAGTCGACCCAATTAATGCACTCCAAGCCGCGATGGAAGGCTTTGAAGTTATGCCAATGGAAAAAGCCGCAACACTTGGCGATATTTTTGTAACCTGCACAGGTAATATTGATGTCATTACAATTGATCATATGCTGAGCATGAAAGACCAAGCTATTGTTTGTAATATTGGTCATTTTAATTCTGAAATTCAAATTGATAAATTACGTAATTACAAATGGGAGAATATTAAACCTCAAGTTGATAAAGTGCACTTGCCCGATGGGCGTGAACTTATTGTACTTGCAGAAGGGCGTTTAGTTAATTTAGGCTGTGCAACAGGTCACCCAAGTTTTGTGATGAGTGCGAGCTTTACAAACCAAGTGCTTGCACAAATAGAGCTGTTTAAAAATGGCTCTCAATATAAAAATGACGTCTATTTGTTGCCAAAAGTGTTAGATGAAAAAGTGGCTTCATTACATTTAGCGAAAATAGGAGTGGAGCTTGATGTTTTATCCGCAGAACAAGCAGCTTACATAGGTGTTGCGGTTGAAGGCCCCTATAAGCCAGACTTTTATCGCTACTAAATCTACTTAAAAAAGTAAAAAGCCACTCAATATGAGTGGCTTTTTTGATTAACGGTTCGGAGAAACATCTTCTCTTTCTTGTTGATCTTTTTCTTGCTCTAAAGCTTCTTTAAATTCATTAAATTGAACTTCAAGCGGAGGCTCGTCAGCTTCAGGTTTATGTTGCATAATCAGTTCAACATATTTCATGTTTAAGCTTTTAACATGGTCAATCGCCGTTAGCTGAGCGTCACGATATGCTTTTGGATTCTCGGCTGTTTGTGCAATTTGCTCTTTTGTTGCCAAACCAAATTTTTCTTGTAAAGCTTTAAAGGCTTCAGGATCTTCTTTTCGGTTCGTAACAACCTCTTGGGCTTTTGTATTTGCCTCTAACGCTTTATTAAAGCTTTGCACAGCACTGCGTACATTGTTATTAGCTTCGCCATATCGCGCATGTTTAGCTGTTTCAAAAGTTGCCTCACGTTTTTCAAAACCTTCAAAATTTTGGTCAAAGAATTTGTGGTAAATATCTAAAGTTTCTAACTCTTGATCTAACTGGTTTTTAAGAGAAGGTTTTTTCTCTTTTGTTGTTGTTTCTTTACGTTTAAGCTCACGATTTTGTCGCATTTCTTCAGCTTGTTGCTGTAGTGCTTTGGCTTGTGTTTTAGAATTACCTTGTTGTGGCTTTTCTTTATTTTTTGTAACTTTTTTCTCTGGTTGAGCTGTTTCTTCTTCTAAAGGTACAAGAGCAAGCTCATCTGCAGATATGTCTTTATACACCTGTGTATATGCTTTTGATGGCTTTTCTGCCTGCGTCGGTTTTTTAGCTTCTGCTGCTGGTTTAGGTGTATTTACCTGTGCTTTTTGTTCAGTTTTTTGCTGTTTTTGCTCAACTTGTTTTTCTGACATTTTTACAGAAATTTCTTTAGGTTTGATGCCTTTTTCTATCGCGTCTTTATGCTTTGTATAGGCCTGATAACCACTGCGTAGTTGCTTATTATTTGTATTGGCAACAATTTGCGCTAGTGGAAGCTGTGGGCCTGTAATAATTGCTTGCGCAAATTTTTTGTTTACCTTAGCCATAGAGTCATCCAGAATATTAGCTTGTTGTTGCTGGTATGGTAAATTTTCTGTGGCTAAAATGCGGTCACGCTCTTCAGCTAAATAGAATACTTGCATTTGCTGTTTTTGAGGCTGAGATAGCTGTTTTGCTTCATCAAGTTTTAGGGCGTCAACACTTTGTTCGATGTAAGATTTATGGCGCTCACGACCGATTTGTTTAAAAATATCATCAGATAAACTTTTATTATCTGTTTTAATTTTTTCAGCTGCTTTATGGTTGCCAGGTTTAAAGTTTGCCTGACGTATGTTCATTATCTTTTCTTGCTCATCGCTAGAAGGTTCTGTCAAGATTAGGTCTAATTCTTCATTGAGCGTTTCAATAAACTCAGGGTTTTCAGCTAAAGACTGATCGAGATCATCGCCATATCTATTGTTAAATGTTTGTAGCAATACAATGTGGGTGTTTGCCTCTAGCTTAATATCTGTTTGGTCTGCAAGTACAGCAAGTTTATTAATTTGCTTAATAACATAATCGCGCCCTGTGTAGTATTTATCTTCTACAGGAATTTCATTATCTAGCTGACTGTTCTGGATATGGTAATCAGGTAAGTTTTCCTGATCTATATAGGCTAAAAGCTTATCAATTTCTGAAGGATATTCTTTTAAGTTAAGATCTGGTGTGTTTGGATCAGGCTCACCTGCGCGTTCGCGGCGAATTTCTGCGGCGCGTTCATCCATATATTTTTTTGCATTGCTAAAAGACTGACTTAAAAACTTTTTAACACTAGAAAGTTTAGAGTATTGAGTTTTTGTTTCTTCTGCTACTGGTTCAGAAATTTCTTCATGTTGTGCATGAAGGGTTACTTTTTCTGTAAGAACAGGAATATCATCCTGAGCTTTTTCGGTTGCTGCTTGCGCTGGTTTATGAGCAGAAGATTGTGCTGCTTCAAAACGTTCTTTTTGTGCTTGCATATGCTTTTCAAATTCTACGCGTTCTTGTGCGATGTTATTTTTGACATGAACAGAACGTAAAAGACGGGCTTGTTCTTTTTTGTATGTTTCCACATCCATGCCATAGGCTTGAGCGACTTTTTGGGTTGTTTGCGCCATTTTACCTGCAGCTGTTGCTGCTTTTTGGGCATGAGGGGTTTGCCCAAAGCCTGCAAAAATGTTTTTAAAGAGGCTCTGACGCTCCTGCGGCTCTTTTGATTTTTCTTGCTGTGCACCTTTTGTTTGTGCTTGTTTAAAACGCTTTTCGGCTTCTTTAAGGCGTTTGTTGTAGGCAAGATTAGGTGTGTCCTCTTCTAAAGAGAAAGCATCAATATTTAAATAAGGCTCTTTACGATCAGCAACTTGAGGTGCTGGACGCTTGCCGAAAATGTTTGATTGTATTTGTTTAAAGATAAAAGAAGCCATTTTATCTAATTCCCCATGTATAAAGCCTTATGTTTTAACAAAAGGCGACCCTTATTAAATTCGTTTCACGTATATTTATATAGAACGATACAAGTAAATTTCAATACTTTCCTGACAGGAGGCTAAAAGAGCACCCCATGGGAGTGCTCTTTTTACCAAAAATAGGTGCTTTTATTTAAGCAGATTCAGATTCTGGTAAGCCTTGAGATGTTGTGTAAATAAGTTTGAACTTTTTCTCAGGCTCAATAATGCCTTGGGCTGTTTTTGCGGCAATAGCTGATTCTGCAAAGCCTGTTAAAATCAGATCCAATTTACCAGGGTATTCTGTAATATCACCAATGCCTAAAATGCCATCTACATTTGTGGCCATGGTATCTGCCTGAACAATTACTTTTTTAGATGTGGTATTAAGCCCCCAATTTGAGATTTTACCCAATGAAGGTGCAAGACCATAGAAGCAAAGCAAATAATCAGCGTCTACAGCTGTTTCGTTTTTATCTAAGTCTTTTAAGATGACTTGATTGAGCATGCCATTTTCACCACGAATGTCGCCAAGTTGAGAAGGGGCGTGGATTGTGATTTTACCAGAGGCTTGTAGTTCTTCCATTTGGCGGACTGTTTCGTCTGCAGCGCGGAATGAGGCACGGCGGTGCACAACATGTACATGTTTCGCTTTAGGGGCAAGTTCTACAGCCCAATCTGCGGCAGAATCACCACCACCTGCAATAACAAGTGTTTTATCAGCAAATTGTTCTTTGTTTTTCACAGAATAAAATACAGATTTCTTTTCGTATTGCTCTAGGTTGGCAATAGGAGGTTTGCGTGGTGTGAATACGCCTGCGCCACCTGCAATTACAATAACTTTGGCATTAAGCTCATGTTCGCCTGCTGTAATGTTAAATGAACCATCTTCCTGGCGTTCAACTTCTTCAACTTCATGCCCAAGCATGTAGCCGGGCTTAAAAGGTTCAGCCTGTAGACGAAGTTGCTCCACTATGTCTTTTGCTAGAATAGATGGATAGCCTGGGATATCGTAAATTGGTTTTTCTGGATAAAGTTCAGTCAGTTGCCCACCAATTTGGTCTAGTGAATCCAGTAGTGTGCATTTATAGCCGAGCATGCCAGCTTCAAAAACCATAAAAAGACCAACAGGGCCTGCACCAATAATTGCGATATCTGTTTGTTTCATTTTTTTTACCCTTTAATATTGTGGGGATGTATAAAATTTGCTGTATGGCCTTACTATACGCTTTTTGAACAGGCTGTAAAGGCTCTGAATGCGGGTATTTTTATAATAAGAATGTATAAATGAAAAAGGCTCAGATTTTTCTGAGCCTTTTTGCTTATTTAAAACCTTGGACTTTACGGCTTTTCTTTTTACGGCCGTTAGGGTTTTTAGGTTTGTTCGCCGGCTTTCTAGAACGTGTAGGTTTGGCTTCTAGGCGATTTGCGCCACGCTTGCCTTTATTAAATTCACGTTTTCTGCCTTCTGGCTTATCCTTCATCTTTTCACGGCTTGCTTTTGATTTAGCTTTAGGCATCGGGAAAAGTTCATTCAGTTCAGCAGCTGTTGCTTCTGGGTGAAGAAGTTTTTGGATGTTACGGAATTTAACACGGTCAGCTGGAGAAACAAAGCTTACAGATTCACCAGAAGCACCAGCACGAGCTGTACGGCCAATACGGTGGATATAATCTTCTGCAAGTTGTGGTAAGTCATAGCTAATAACGTGCTCAATGTGCGGTACATCTAAGCCGCGTGCTGCGATATCTGTTGCAACAAGAATACGGAAATCTTTACGACGATAATCACGTAATACACGCTCACGTTTTTTATGTTGTAAATCACCATGCATAGCCATAGCTTCGTGGCCTTGCTCTTTAAGCTGCTTTACAAGAACTTCTGTTTTTGATTTTGTTTTCACAAATACAATAATTGTACCTTTGCGCTTATTCAGCTGGTACATAAGTTCAGTTGTTTTATCGCTATCTTTTACAAACATAACTTCTTGGGTTACGTTTGCAGCAGGGTCACTTACTTGGCCAACAGCAATGCGCTCTGGCGCATTAAGATATTTTTGTGCAAGGTGCACAATGCCTTTAGGTAATGTTGCAGAAAAAAGTAACGTTTGACGTTTTTCTGGCATACGTTTAGCAATTTCTTCAATTTGGACAGAAAAGCCCATATCTAGCATGCGGTCTGTTTCATCTAGTACTAAATATTTAGCATTACCAAGCTTTAGTTTGTTGTTAGATAAATGATCATTAATACGACCAGGTGTACCAACAATAAGCTGTGGGCGCTTACTTAGCTGACGAATTTGTTTAGGGATAGAATCACCACCGATAAGCAAAGCCGTATCAATAGAGCTTCTGCGACCAAGCAAATCTTTAAGTGATTTATGTACCTGTGCTGCAAGTTCACGCGTTGGTGTAACAATCAGAGCAGAAGAATCATGATCTTCTGTCATCAGTTTTTGCAAAAGAGGTAGGCCAAAGGCAAATGTTTTACCTGTACCTGTTTGAGCCGAACCCAAAATATCTTTACCATTTAAGGCAACGGGGATCGTCTGTGATTGGATTTCTGTTGGCTCCGTAATGTTCATACGGTGCAGACCTGAAACGATTTGGTCTGTAAAGCCAAATTCAACAAATTTTTTCATAATATTTAATTAACCTTTAAAATAAGCAACCTGCCCTCATTCTAAAGGTTGCTAGAGACAAAAAATACGAGGCGTGCCGCTTATATAGGGGCTGTTGCCTCGTATTACAAGTGTAATAATGTGCGTTGAGGTTTTATGCACGACTCTTCATCTGGAGTAGATTCTCATGAAGAGTGTGAAAACGCCCAAAGAATCAATTCATTAGTAAAGCTGTTGCGCAACATACACTAAGCTTTTAAAAAGCACAAGCTTAAAAGGGTTTTAAGCGCTTTTGTTGCTTGTCTACATATAAAATAAGGCGTATATTGGCAACCATGATGCATTTAACGAAAAAACTGGCAGGGCCAGAAGATACGGCTGCGCTTGCAGCGAGCATGGCGCCGTATGTACTCGCGGGGGATGTTATTTTACTTAAAGGCACATTAGGTGCTGGTAAAAGTTTTTTTGCCCGTCATTTTATTAAAGCTATGGGAACAGAACAATCTGAAATCCCGAGCCCAACCTTTACCCTTATTCAAGCATATCATGATACACGTTTACCTGTCGCCCATGTGGATTTGTATAGGTTAAATGCGCCTGAAGAAATAGAATCTTTAGGGTTAGATGTATATTTTGACCATGGTGTAAGCCTTATAGAGTGGCCAGAAAAAGGTGAGGGTTACTTGCCAGAAAATACCCTGACGATAGAAATTGAAGAAGATGAAAAAGGCGGCCGTATTGCCACTCTTTCAGGAGAAGCTTGGGAAAGTCGCTTTGGCTTTTTCGAACCTTCTTTATGCCGCCAAGTTTCAGAAACAGGGCGCCGCTCTTTTTTACAAATGCATAATATAGAGGTTGCTGATATTAAAGCTGTTTCAGATGATGCTTCTTTTAGAAGTTATTGGCGTACGGAAACAGAAGAGGGTAGCCGTGTTATTATGGATGCACCACCGCCTATGGAAGACGTAAAGCCTTTTGTGAAAGTTGCTGAATATTTGGAAGGTTTAAGTATTCATGTACCTAAAATTTACCAAAAAGATACCGAAGAAGGGTATCTTTTGTTGGAAGACTTAGGCAATACCACACTGTCTAAGGCTTTTGAAAAGGGCTTTGATAAAAAAGCTTGGTATGAACTTGCTGTAGATGTGTTGATTGATCTTGCTAAGGCGAATAAAAAAGCAGACGTACCGGCTTATGATATTGCTACATATTGGCGAGAGCTAAGTTTGTTTACAGATTGGTATTTACCAGAAGTTACAGGCAAGGCGACAGACCCTTCTTTAAGGCAAAAGTTCCATGACCTTTGGTTGCCACTTTATAGTAAAATGAATAAAGTACCGCAAACAACGGTTTTAAGAGATTATCATATTAGAAATATGATGGTGCTAACAGATGTACCACACTCTCATCAAAAATCTTTAGGCATTATTGATTTTCAGGACGCTCTTGTTGGACCAGTTACTTATGATATGGCCTCGATGTTACAAGACGCTTATATTACCTTACCGGATGATCTTAAAAACCATCTTATTCGTCGTTTTGTTGATGGCATGGAAGGTGAGGTTACCATGACTGATTTTATGACGAGCTATAGGCTTATTGGATTACAGCGTGCTTTTAAAATTATTGGTATTTTTACGCGCCTTGCCCGCCGAGATGGTAAAACAGCTTATTTAAATGATATGCATCGTGTATGGCAAAATATTGATGAGGCTTTGGCGCATCCAGATTGTGCCGCACTTAAAGGCTTTATTGCGCAAGTGATGCCAGCGGATAGAGAGCTGATTGCTTAAGTTACAAATTAAGAAGATAAACAAAAAGAGCCAAGAATATCTTATGAAAACAATGATTTTAGCAGCTGGGCGCGGCACAAGGTTAAAAGAACTTACTCAAAACTGCCCAAAACCTTTAGTAAAAGTGGGGGAGCAATCTCCTCTTATGCGCACGCTTTCTTTGCTTGCTGCTATGGGGCAACAAGATATTGTTATTAACAGCCATTATTTAGGCCATATGATTAAAGATGCTGTTACCGATCAAAACTTTGGTCTGAATATTCAGCTTTCAGAAGAAGAAGAGCTACTTGAAACAGCGGGTGGCATTGCAAAGGCCTTGCCTCTTTTGGGGGATGAACCTTTTTTGTGTGTTAATGGTGATGTGATTTGGACAGAAAAGGAACATCCTATTTTGCAAAAACTGATACAAGCTTTTGATGCTGATAAAATGGATGCTTTATTGTTGATGTATTCTAAAGAAAAGGCAGATACTTTTTTTGGTAAAGGAGATTTCTTTTTAGATGAAGCAGGCATAGCAACGATGCGTGGTGATAAAGAGTCTGCACCTTATGTTTATACAGGTATTCAAATTTTACACCCTCGTGCCTTTAAAAATCAAAAGGTAGAACCTGCCGCACTTAAGGGAATTTATGAAGAGCTTGTGGCGCAAGAGCGTCTTTATGGACTTGTGTATGAACAGGGTTATTGGGTGGATATGGGTACGCCAGAAGGTTTAGAAAAAGCAAAAAATATTAAATAGGTACAACTCCTTGCTTGCTTTTTGTATGCAATAGGGTATTTTGTCGGTGTTGCTGTTTAATGCTTATCGTTTCTTCTTTGGTACAATGCACTCTCAATACTCATGATATTTTCATGAAGGAGCCCTGTATGATTAATGCTCAACCTTATTCATTGGCGGAGCTTTATGCTCATAGCGAGCATTTTCCGCAAATGCCAGGCCATGATGTTTTAATTAAATCAACTCAAACAGCTTTATCTGCTTTTGAAAAAGGGCAAGATCAGCAAGAATTACAGCGATTAGAAAACGAGCTTTGGTTAAAGCTTATGGATCAAATCGCCCATGTTCATCTTTCTTCTTTAAATGCTCAAGCGCTTGTTCATGTATTGCGTGCCTCACTAGAAAATGGCGGTGAAGTCCCAGAGCAAGTAGGTCTTGCTTGGGGTGATTTTATGCGCCAAATGCAAACGCAGCAACCTATTGAAGCAGCACTTAAAAGCTTGCTTTTTGGTTTGCGGGAGGTTCAGCCACAGCGTTATCATGCTAAATGGTTGCACAGCCTGAGTCGGCAGTTTGCAAACATTTAAATAATCGGGTTTAAAAATAAAAGCCTATTTAAGCGATTTTACCGTGTCCTTTCTATACCAAAGGGCACTTTTTTTTGCTATAGTTTTGCCTATGGGATACGCATATAATATACCAGCGGGGCATAATGGACCTAAGTTATTAGTAGATTATGTTTATAAACTGGCAGATGAAAAACAAGAGCTTTTACCAACAATAGATTTGTGGTTGCCAACGCGCCGTGCAGAGCGTGCGATTCGTCAGGCTTTTATTGACAAATTTGGCGCTAGTTTATTACCGCGTATTCGTTCTATGGGGCTAGGTGAGGGGCAAGAAGAGCATTTGTATCTTGATCAAGAATCACCTATAGACCAAGTGTCGGATCTTGATAGACTTATGTATGTGGCGCGCCAAGTTAAAATGTTTAAACCACAATGGCAAGCTAGCCAGTGCTTTGAACAGGCGGAGTATTTACTTAAAGTAAAAGATCGGCTTACAACCTATCAAGTTAAAGATGAAGATTTACAGTCCCTTGTGCCAGAGTCTTATGCAGAACATTGGCAAAACAATCTTAAGTTTTTAGAAATTGTGAGGTTTTTTTACCCTCAATGGCTAGAAAACCAACAGAAAACAGATGCAGCAACCAAGCTTAATCAGTTATTAGAGCAACAGATTACTTATTATCAGCAACAGCCTGAACAGAAAGTTGTTGCGGCAGGTTTTGCAGATACAATTCCTCAGGCGATGGCACTTTTAAAGCAAATTTATACCATGCCAAATGGGGCGATTTTGCTACCGGGTTATTATAAAACAGAAACAACACTTACAGCAGCTCATCCGCAGTATGCCCTTCATCAGCTTATTGCAAAAGTAGGCATAGATACGAGCTGTATTAAAGAGCTTGCTCCAAGTAGTGCGCGCGCTGCCTTATGGCAAAAGGCTTTATTACCTGCAGAGCAAACTCTTGAATGGCAACAGTTACATGTGCCAGCTGATGCTTTAGAAAATCTAACCTATGTAAAGTTAGATGATACAGAAAAAGAAGCGGAAGCCTTAGCGTTAATGATGCGTGAGACGTTAGAAGTATCAGGGAAAACAGCCGCTCTTGTAACAAACCAGAGGTCTTTAGCTCATAAGGTATCCGCACTACTTAAAAGTAAGTATGGGGTAGAGGTGAATGACTCCGCTGGTAAAGCTTTACAGGTTTGGCCTTTAGGGCAATATATAAGCCTTATATTAGATGTGATAGAAACAAAGGCACGCCCATTATCCTTGGTTAAACTCATACAGCACCCATATACGCTATGCCAATTTAATGTTGTTAAGCCTCTTTTTGTGAGTTTACTAAGAGGACTCTACCCTGGTGAGGGCTTAGAAGCGGTTGATACGAAAATTAAACAAGCTTATCAAAGTTTAAAACCTGAAAAACAATCTGAAGAAGCTTTAATGCTTTGGCAAAATATTCAAGATATCTTTACACCTTTAATTGATATAGAAAAAACCTGTCATTTACCTCAATTTGTTGAACAGATAAAAGAGGTCTTTACAGCACTTACAGAAGATCAAGAACTTGAAGAACTTTTAGGCCAAGAAGACGGTGAATCTTTTATGTTATTGCTTGCTAAGTGGCAACAATCTACAGCTGATTTAGGGGCACAACCTTTAAGCTTTTTTGTTGATTACTTAAAAATATTACTTGAAAAAACGGCGGTACGAGAAAAAGGTACATTGCACCCTCGTTTGTTTATATGGGGGCCATTAGAAGCAAGGTTCCAGCACGCAGACCGTATTATTATCGCAGGGCTTAATGAAGGTAATTGGCCCAGAAAAGTGGTGCCTGAAGGTTGGATTTCTGGCCATATGTCAGAAACTTTGGGCTTGCCGGTATCTGAAATGTTTACAGGCTTAAATGCCCATGATTTTTATATGCTTGCCTCAAAATCAGAAGTGTTGATGACAAGGTCTGTTAAAGATGCAGGGGTAGAAACCTTACCTTCTCGATTTTTAATGCGTTTTGTGGCGTCAATTCAGGCAAATAATGCTCAATTGTATAAAGCTTTTTTAAGCTCGGGTGATATTTGGCTTAAACGCCTAGCTGCGCTCGAAAATAAAGTACAGATACAAGCTATTTCAAGGCCTCAGGTACAAGTGCCAATGGCATTGCGTATGCGCAGATGGTCTGTTTCCCAAGTTAAAGATATTATGTACTGCCCATATAAGCATTTTGCGCAGAAAATTTTACGTATAGAAGAATTAGATGACTTTGAACAACTACCTTCTGCCCGAGAAAAGGGGACTCTTTTACATTTAGTGCTAGAGGCTTTCTTTAAAAAAGTTGATGGATTCCCAGAACCTTTTGGTGCGTTAACAGAAAGAAATCTTCGCCAAGCGCAAGCCCATCTTGTTAAGCTTATGGATTTAGCTTTGCAAACTATGCCACAAAATGTGGCGCAACTTTGGCAACAGCGCTTTTTAACAATGGTGCCCGATATTATTCAGTATAGTTTTGAACAACAACAAAAAGGCTATAAACCATTATATATGGAGCAACAAGGCCATATGGATATTACTCAGGGTGTGAGTTTAACTGCCATTGCAGACCGTATTGATATTCATGAACATGAAAAAACAGCCTGTATTATTGATTATAAAACAGGTGGTGTGCCTACAAAAGAAGAGGTGGTTTTAGGTAAACAACCGCAACTTATTTTAGAAGCTTTAATGCTTAATAAAGGCCAGTTAATTAAAAATACAGCGCAAGCATATACCGCAGACGCAACTCAATATTGGAAGCTTTCAGGTGGTAAAGAGCCTGTAAAAATTTCAGATGCATTTGATCTTAAAAAGTTTGCGCTAGAAGATTTAGTAACAGAAGCTGAAGAAGGGTTACATGAGCTTGCTGAGTATATGATGTCACCCGAAACAACTTACCAAGCGCGGGCAGATAAAACAGGCTGTAAATATTGTGCTTATGCACATCTTTGCCGTAAGTCAGAGTGGGAGTTTAAGGCATGAAAAATCTACAGCTAGAACAACAAAGAAAAGCACTCTCGCAAGCCGCCACACAAAGGCAAATGCAAGCGGCAGAACCAGAGGCATCTGTGTGGGTATCTGCATCCGCAGGTACAGGTAAAACCTTTGTGCTTACGCGTCGGTTGCTTAAACTTATGGTCACAGAAGCCTTAGTATCCCCAAGCCAGTTTTTAGCGGTAACTTATACCAAAGCGGCGGCTGCCGAAATGCAAAATAGGTTAAGGCAATCTTTAAGTCGTTGGGCAGTTTGTAGTGATCAAGCGCTCGAAAAAGAGCTACATGCTCTTTTACAAACAGCACCAACTGCAAAACAAAAAATACGTGCACGCCAGCTTTTTGCTCTGGTGTTAGATACACCAGGTGGGCTTAATATTTCGACGATTCATGCCTTTTGTCAGTTGCTGTTACAGCAATTCCCGCAAGAGGCGGGGTTAGAAGCGCAATTTAAAGTGATAGAAGGCGCAGAGCAAGAAAAGCTTATGCAAGAAAGCTTAGAGCAGTTGCTATTACAAGTAAGCCAGCAACAACATGCTTTGTTTAGAGATTTCTCTTTTTTGAATACCTACTTGGCAGATAGCTCTGTTGCAAAACTTTTAAGAGATTTTATTTTTAATCGTGGACGTATTCTTAAGTTATTAAACCAAAAAGCAGGGGTGCAAAATTATTTAACAGCTCTTAAAGCTAAGCTTAATTTGGAAATAACATCCATACTAGGGCTCACAGAGTTAGATGAAAAGTATATAGAAGTTCCAGAGCAAATCCTTGCATCATACAGGCTTATGGCAGATGATCTGATACATCATGCAAAAGGTAAAAAGGCGCAAGCTTTTGGGCAGCTTGTGGCAGATATGGCTGCGGAGTTGGATTTAGAAAAAAGACAAGAATTTTCTAAATTATATCAGGGGTTTTTCCTAACGGCAGATGGTGGGCTTAAAAAGTTCTCTGGCTTTTTAGATAAAAAAACAAGAGAAACATACCCCGATTTAGAGCAAATTTTTGAGCAAGAACAACAAAGGTTGTTTGCCATTAAAGAAGAAAAAAATGATTTGTTTGTGTATTTGATGACGCAAAGTTTTCTTATGCTTGGTCAGGCTTTTGAGCAAAAATATGCCCAACAAAAACATAAACTTTCAGCTTTAGATTTTGATGATCTTATTTATGCAACAAAAGCTTTACTGGCAGAACGTCATACCGCTGATTGGGTGAAGTTTAAAATGGATCATCGCCTGACACATATTCTTTTGGATGAGGCGCAAGATTCAGATCAAGATCAATGGCGTATTCTAGAAAGTATGATTAGTGAATACTATGCAGGCCAAGGGCAAAAAGATGGACCAAGGTCATACTTTGTTGTGGGTGATGTAAAGCAAGCGATTTACCGCTTTAGGGGTGCAGAGCGACAGGTTTTTGATCAGATGCACGACTATATGCAAGAAAAAGCACCTATTTCAGGTCGCCCGTTTCATTCTGTGAGGCTAGATACATCATTTAGATCGGGTGAGGCCGTTGTTTCTTTTGTTGATGCGCTTTTTTCAGATGGTAAGTACCGATATGCTTTAGATGGTGAACTGGAGCCAATGTCTCATAAAGCCTTTCAAGTCGGGGCAGGTGGTCGTGTAACGCTCTGGCCACTAGAAGAGGCTACAAAAAATAAAGTAGAAAAACAACCTTGGGAGTTGCCAGATTCTTGGCAACCAACAGAAGATGTTTATACAACTTTATTTGAAAAAACAGCCGCAGAAATTCATCAGCTTCTTAATTCAGATCAATTGCTTTATACAAAGGAAAACGCTTCTGGTAGCTTAGGTGCACCAATTAGTGCCGGCGATATTATGATTTTGTTGCGTAGCCGTTCTAAGTTACCGCAACTTATTGCCGCGCTTAATCGTTATGGCATTATGCATTCTGGTGCAGATACCCTTATTTTAAATGAAGAACCGATGGTTCAAGATTTATTGGCTTTATGTCGCTTTATGGCCTTGCCTGAAGAGGATTTACTTTTTGCGCAAATTTTAAAGTCTCCTCTAGTAGGGTTTTCGGATGAAGAAATTTTGGAGCTAAGGCAAGAAAAATTAACGCTTTGGCAGGCTTATTGTAAAAAATATTCTGATCAAGCTGTTGTTTTTAAAGAGTTTATTTCTGATCAGTATAGAGTTTCTTTTTATGAGCTGATGCATATGGTTGCTCAAAAGCTTAATATTGAAGAGACTTACTTAAAGCGCTATGCAAATCAGGATTCTTTAAGTTGGCGCATGCAGATTGCTGACGTTTATAATGCTTTTATGCAAGAGGCTTTGAGTTACAGCCAAAGTGCTGGGGCGACGCCTTTGGGTTTTGTGCACCAGTTTAACCAAAGACAAGTAAGTTTAAAGCGTGAAACAGGAACAGATGAGCCTGTTGTGCGTATTATGACTGCCCACAGGTCTAAGGGGCTAGAAGCGCCCATCGTATTTATGCCAGATGCAGGCCAAAACATGTATGAAGGTTTAGTGAAAGAAAAATTGCTTTGGGATAAAAGCTCGGAAGAGCACTTTTTGCTTTATAAACCAAGTCAGAAAGAATCCTCCGATTGGGTTAAATCACTCATTGAGCAAGAAAAGGAACGTATTTTCGAAGATGAGATGCGCCTGCTTTATGTGGCCCTTACCCGCGCAAGAGAGCGTGTATATATTGGTGGTGTAGGTAAAACCAATAAAGAAGGCGAACTTGTTGCTAAAGATTCCTGGTATGAAATTTTGGCACGAAAAATGGCTGAAATTGAGACATATAAAGGTGTATATGAAATTGCACCTCAGCTTGAAAAGCCAGAAGAGCTAGGTAAAGAAGAAGCAAAAGTAACAGATTATGTAGCAGAAGATTGGCTTAAAGAGCCAGCTGTTTATGAGCAGGGAGTTAAACAGATTCAGGCTTCTCATAAAATATCTGCTATAGAACGTTGGCAAACATTAGGTGAACAAAAAACAATGCAGCGTGGTTCTTTAGTGCACAAATTATTGGAACAACTTAAAGGTTTTGATGATGCAGAAAAAGAATTAAGAGGTATGCAGTTGTTGGCGCAACTCGCCTCCGAGCTTACAGAAGTAGAACAGCAGACTATTTTGGCTGAGGCTTTAGCTGTTTTTGAAGCTTACCCTGATTTGTTCAGTGGATTATCTGAAGTAGATGTGGCGGCGCTATTTGAACAAGGTCAACTTGACGCGGCGATAGATTTGCTAAAAATAGATGTGCAGAACAAACAGCTGTGGGTTATTGATTTTAAAACGGATCGCTTTAAAGAAGCAGAGGTGCCTAAAACATATAAAACGCAACTTGCTTGGTATAAGCGTGCATTAAGCCTTATTTTTAAAGAGTACCAGATTAAAACAGCTTTGCTTTGGACTTACCCTAAACCTGATTTACAGGAAATTGAGGTGTCATTTTAAGCTCGACAATTTTGCTTAAGTCTTTATGCTAAAGGAATATTTATCTTCCGTTTAGGTGATGTTATGTCCGTAAAACCTTATAGGCGCTTAGGCGTTAAATCTGTACAGAGAACACCCAGATATTTGCCTGTAAAAAGGGTTAAGAAAAATAATCGTATCGCCGCTTTTGGTTGTTGTTATTTAGGCTGTAAACATGCAGATAAATTTACGATTTCTCTTAACTTAAAAAAGAGGTTAGCAGAAATTGTTATCTGTAAAAAAGATAATGGTTTGGTGTTTGCTTCCCCGATGCCGACAGATGTGAGTATGTTGTTTTTTATAAGCATGTCTCGCATGATTTTCGCCTACCGATAAATTTAGCCCCACCTAAGGTGGGGTTTTGTTTTGCTTGACCTTTGGGGCGCTTTGGTGCAGTCTGAATATATAAATTAAATATTCAATTACTAATCAAAAAAGAGTGGGAAGATAGAAATGGCTGTCATTCATGCAACAGATGCATCTTTTGAAGCAGATGTACTTAAATCAGATAAACTTGTTCTTGTAGATTTTTGGGCAGAATGGTGTGGCCCTTGTAAAATGCTAAGCCCTGTGATTGACCAAGTCGCAGCGGAAATGGCGGATGTTGATTTTGTTAAAGTTAACATTGAAGAATCACCTGAAGCGCCTGTAACTTATGCAGTGCGTGGTATTCCTGCATTGTTCTTGTTCAAAAACGGTGAAATTGTAGCCCAAAAAGCAGGTGCTATGGCGAAGTCTGATCTGACAAGCTGGATCGAAGAACACAAATAAGTTTTTCTAAAATTTTATAAAAAGAAAAGCGCTCTTGAGTTAAAGGGCGCTTTTTTTATGGTGACAGAACAACTTTTGTTGGCTTGCTTTTTTATGGGGGAGGTCTCATACTTTTGGATAGGTTAAATAATAAAAAGTAATGTAAAGGCCGAGCATGCAATTTAAAATTATTCCTGTAAATTCTGGTTGGGGCGCGCAAATACGTGGTACGGGCTTAGGTGGTGATGCGCTTAAAGGCTCGGGCTTGCGTCAAAAAGTACATCATCAGACAAGTGAACATATTTTATGGTCTGAGGCTGTTGAGCCTAGTGTGAAAGAGCGCAGCATGCACGAGGTAACCCCTGCAGACACATTGCCACATGTGACAGAAGTCATTACCCGTACAGCAGAGGCTGTTTTGGAAAGCCTGCCCCAGCATTTTCCGATTATATTAGGAGGGGATCATTCTATTGCTATGGGTACATGGTCGGCTATGACGCATGCTTTAAAAGCAGAAGGTGAATTTGGGCTTATTTGGGTAGATGCGCATATGGATAGCCATACATTTGAAACCTCTCCTTCTAAAGCGCCTCATGGTATGCCTGTTGCCGCGCTTTTGGGTTATGGGCATAAAAACTTTACGCAGTTGCTTTCTGATAAAGCAAAAATTAACCCTAAGCATCTTTGCTTAGTGGGTATTCGGTCTTTTGAGGCAGGTGAAGAGGCGTTACTCAACACATTAGGTGTTAAAATTTACTATATTGATGAGGTACTTGAACGTGGTTTTGAAGCTGTGATGATAGAGGCGCAAGAGTATGTAAGTTCTCAAACAAAAGCTTTTGGTATAAGTATTGATTTAGATGGGTTTGACCCTAAAGAAGTGCCGGCCGTAGGGTCACGCGAGAAAAATGGTATCCCGACTTATAATGCGGCAGATGTTTTGCGTTATTTGTGCCAGCATCCTAAGCTTAAGGCTGTGGAAATTACAGAATTTAACCCCGAAAGAGATGTAGCGCAAAAAACGGCAAATTTTTTAGCTGAGCTTATTTGCGCGGTTGTGGAAGGAAAAAAAGAGGATGAATAAGCAAAATTTTATAGATTTAGAACAGAAATATTCGGCACATAATTATCATCCTTTAGATGTGGTTTTATGCTCTGGTAAAGGGGTGTATTTGTATGATGTTGAGGGCAAAAAATATTTAGATATGATGTCGGCGTATTCGGCAGTTTCTCATGGGCATAGTCATCCGGAAATGGTTAAAGCGGTGCAAGAACAGGTGGCAGATTTGGCGATTGTTTCTAGGGCTTTTTATACCGATAAATTAGGTCCTTTTGTTAAAAAGATCTGTGACTTTACAGGTCTTGATGCGGTGCTGCCGATGAATACAGGTACAGAGGCTGTGGAAACCGCCCTTAAAGCGGCACGAAGATGGGGATATAATGTTAAAAATATCCCAGAAAATAAAGCTGAAATTATTGTGGCAGCACAAAATTTTCATGGCCGTAGTATTTCTATTGTGAGTTTTTCTTCTGAAGCAGGTTACAAAGCGGGGTTTGGTCCGCTAACACCAGGTTTTAAAGAAGTGCCTTTTAATGATGCTAAAGCTTTAGAAGAAGCGATAACTGAACATACCTGCGCCTTTTTGGTTGAGCCTGTACAAGGTGAAGCGGGTATTAATGTGCCCAATGAGGGGTACTTGAAACAGGTAAGAGATATTTGTGATAAGCATAATGTTCTTTTATTATTAGATGAAATACAAGCGGGCTTAGGGCGTACTGGTAAAAACTGTGCCTATATGCATGAAGGTATTTTGCCAGATGGATTAATGCTTGGTAAAGCGCTTGGTGGGGGTATGTTACCTATTTCTGCCTTTGTTGCTAAAAAAGAACTTATGGATGTGTTTGATTACGGCTCTCATGGTTCTACATTTGGTGGGAACCCTTTAGCGGCGGCTGTTGGCTTAAGAGCGATTGAGTTGATAGAATCTGAAAAATTAAGCCAACAAGCTTTTGAAAAGGGCGCTTACTTTATGGAGAAGCTTAAAGAAATTTCCCATAAAGATATGCGAGAGGTGCGTGGTAAGGGATTGCTTATTGGTATAGAGTTTAATAAGCCTGTAAGGCCTTTATGTGAAGCCCTTAAAAATATGGGTATGTTGTGTAAAGAAACACATGAAACCGTGATTCGTTTTGCGCCGCCTTTGGTGATTAGCTATGAGCAAATAGATGAGGCGTTGCGCTTATATGCCAAAGGGCTTGAAGACTTTTAAAGCTGATTGGTTTTAAGTTTATGAACAGCCGTAATTTGATTTTAATCTCATATAAAAAAGCCAGCGTTATTCGCTGGCTTTTTTCTTAATGCCCATTTTTTCGAAAAGGCTATTTTTAAATTCTTCAGATTCTTTTTCTTGCTCTTGAGCTTCTTCTGCCGTGAGCCCGCGCTTTTCTAGAATCTCTTCATAGCGTTTGCGTAGTAAATCACGTCGTTGCAAGCGTCTGTAAAAATCAGCGATTTGAGGTGTTTTAAGGGATTCAGCAAGTGTAATAACACTTTCACCATAATCGTTTACCTTATAAATATTAGCACCGTGAGCGATAAGGTTTTGTACCATGTTAAAGTCCATCGCCTCTGTTGCTGAGAATAAAACAGTGTTGCCATCATTATCGGCGGCATTTACGTCTGCACCAAGTTCTAGCAAAACGTTGGTTAGGCTATCGTAGTTTTTACGAATAGAAAACATAAGCGGTGTTTGGCCGTTTTTATCGGCATAGTTAATATCTGCGCCTTTTTGAATGAGTAAAGCAGCCATATCAAAATCAGGTTTAAGAAGAGCTAAGAATAGAGGTGACCAACCTTCATCGTTATGATATTCAAGCAAGGGTTTATAGGCTAAAATAATGCGTACAACATCTTGATAGCCTGCGGTAAGGGCAAGCGTAAGTGCGGTGTCATTATTAAAGTTTTTGGATTCTAGATCAGCACCACGAGAAAGAAGGTGTGCCACCATTTCGGGTTGGTTGGCAACAGTTGCAGACATAAGTGCATTTAAGCCTGTTGTATCTTTGGCGTTTATGTCTTTACCGCTATCAATAAGGGCATCTACAACCTCAATATTGCCTTGTACGGCAGCTTCTATAAGCCCTTGTACAGAGTACTTAAAACCGGCTTTTGTTACAAATTCACGGGCGTTAAATTCATAATCCGTTGTTTTAGGATCAAGCACCGAGGTGTTACGTTTAACTTGGTTGGTTCTATTTTCTAGCTTACCTTCATCTACGCCCACAAAAGCATCTAAAGCTTGGGTGTGCCCAATTGTTGTAAGACTAAAGAAACTGATAATAAAAAGATAAACAGCGTTCATGGGTAAAAAAAATCCTGCTTATATGCTTAGTTTTTAAGGTTTTGCTTGCAAATTTTTGTTTTTTGTAGCATAGAATATAGGTCTATTATAACATAAATAAAACAATTTAAAAAGGTGATAAAAATGAGCGCATATCGCACACATACTTGTGCCCAGCTGACAAAAGCAGATGTGGGTGCAGAAGTTAAGCTTTCTGGCTGGATGTTCCACCGTCGTGACCATGGCGGCGTTGTCTTTGTGGATTTGCGTGATAATAATGGCATTACTCAAGTTGTTTTTCATCCTGAATGTGGTTTGATTGATGAGATTTCTCATACACCGCTTGAATCTGTTATTACGATTGAAGGTGTTGTGGAAGCACGCGGAGAAGGGCTAGAAAACCCTAAAATGGCCACAGGTGAAATTGAAGTAAATGCCAAAGCCTTAACTATTCAGTCTCGTGTAGAAAAACTACCTTATTCTGTTTCTGATGAATCTATCCCAGAAGAATTACGCCTGCGTAACCGTTACCTAGACTTGCGTACAGAGCGTATGTCTCGTTTAATGAACCTGCGTACTGATTTTATTGCAGAACTACGTAAACATATGTGGAGCCGTGGTTTCCGTGAATTCCAGACACCAATTTTAACAGCTTCTTCGCCTGAAGGTGCGCGTGACTATTTGGTGCCATCTCGTTTACATCCTGGTACATTTTATGCGTTGCCGCAAGCGCCACAGCAGTTTAAACAGCTTCTTATGGCTTCTGGTGTTGATAAATACTTCCAAGTGGCACCTTGCTTCCGTGATGAAGATCCGCGTGCAGACCGTCATCCGCTAGAATTTTATCAGCTTGATATGGAAATGAGCTTTGTAGAGCAAAAAGATGTTTTTGCGGAAATTGAAGCCCTAACACAGCATGTGTTTACGAAATTTAATGGCTTTAACGGTGAAAAATGGGAACTAGATGGCCCAACTTACCGTCATATCCCTTATGCAGAAGCGATGCTAAAATATGCATCTGATAAGCCTGATTTGCGTAACCCGATTGAAATTTCTGATGTTTCAGACTTATGGGCACAAACAGACTTTGCGATTTTTAAAGATATTGTAACTTCTGGCGGTGCAGTGCGTGCGATTCCTGCTAAGGGTGCGGCTGCGCAATCTCGTAGTTGGTTTGATAAAATTGGCTCTTGGGCACAAAAAGAACTAGGTGCGCCTGCGGCTCCTGGTTATATTACAAAACAAGAAGATGGTACATTTAAGGGCCCTCTACTTAAGTTTTTAGGTGAAGAACTTACTGCGCAAATGTTTGAGCGTTGTGGCTGTAAAGAGGGCGATGTTGTCTTTTTAGTAGCTTCTAAGAAAATGAAAGAGCTTTACCGTATTGCCTCACCACTGCGTGATCGTTTAGGTGCTGACCTTGATTTATGTGAAAAAGGTGCTTTCCGCTTTGCATGGATTGTTGATTATCCGATGTATGAAGAAGAAGATGGTAAGCTAGACTTTAGCCATAACCCATTTTCTATGCCTGCAGGTGGTTTAGAAGCGTTAGAAGGTAATCCTTTAGATGTAAAAGCTCTGCAATATGACCTTATTTGTAATGGCTACGAAATTCTTTCAGGTGCTATTCGTAACCACTCTCCTGAATGCATGAAAAAAGCATTTGAACTTGTGGGCTACGATGAATCTGTTGTTGCAGATAAGTTTGGTGCACTTTATCGTGCATTTAAGCATGGTACGCCGCCACATGGTGGTTCTGCCTTGGGTATTGAGCGTATGATTATGATTTTAGCAGACACAAGTAATATCCGTGAGGTGATTACTTTCCCTGCAAATGGTCAGGCGCAGGATACGATGATGGGTTCTCCTTCTGAAGTTTCTCTTGAGCAAATGATGGATTTACATATTAAACATGTGAACTTACCAAAAGATCAAGAAGCTGCTGCAAGCTAATTGGACAACTTTAAAAATAACCGCCTAAATAGGCGGTTATTTTTTTGTAACTTATTTTTGTCAGTTGCCGAATACATAAATATCAGTCAAACTTTTATAAGTTGTGTTCATAAAATTAAGATAAGGAAAAATAAAATATGTCTGGTTGTAAAAAAACAAAATTCGCATTGGGTCTATCAACAGCAGCCGTGGCTGCAGCGCTTTCGGTTTCTGCTGAAGCGGCACCGACACAAACAACAGAGCTAGAGCAAGGTTACCAAGTTGCAGGCTTGTTTGATATATTTGGTGGTGACGATGCTAAGGATAAAGCTAAAGAAGGTAAGTGTGGTGAAGGCAAATGCGGTGGTGATGCGAAAACCAAAGAAGGCAAATGCGGCGAAGGCAAATGCGGTGGTGATGCGAAAGCTAAAGAAGGCAAATGCGGCGAAGGCAAATGCGGTGGTGATGCGAAAGCCAAAGAAGGTAAGTGCGGCGAAGGCAAATGCGGTGGTGCACACTAAAAGCGTTTCAGAGATAAAGCGCTCTTAAATAGGGCGCTTTCTTTTTATAAGGATAGCAAAATGCAACAGATACAAGGTGCAGGTTTAGGGTTAAGGCGTGGTTTTATTGAAGAGCTTTTGCGAACACAGTCTTCAGAAATAGATTTTTTAGAAATAGCGCCTGAAAATTGGATGCAAATGGGGGGTAAATTTAAAAGAAATTTACAAGAGGCTTCAGAAATTTGGCCAATTATTTGTCATGGGTTATCACTTTCTATTGGTGGACCTACAGCCTTAGATATTGAATTTGTAAAAAACGTAAAAACTTTTTTAGATGCGTATCAGATTGATATTTATTCTGAGCATTTAAGCTATTGTTCGGATGAGGGGCATTTGTATGATTTAATGCCGATCCCGTTTACAGAAGAAGCTGTGCATTATGTGGCTGGGCGCATTAGGCAGGTGCAAGATATTATTGAACGTCCGCTGATTATGGAAAATGTTTCTTATTACGCAAAACCAACCGATCAAATGACAGAAATTGAATTTACAAAGGCTGTGTTAAAAGAGGCAAATTGCCCATTGCTGTTAGATGTTAATAATATTTATGTTAACAGTATTAACCATAAAGAATATACGCCGACAGAGTTTTTAGAGCAAATGGCAGATGTAGATGTACGTTATGTGCATGTAGCAGGGCATCTGCAAGAAGAGCCAGATCTTATTATTGATACACATGGTGCAAATGTGAGCACGGATGTATGGCAGATTCTTGGTGAGGCTTATAAAATGTTTGGTGCTTTACCGACTCTTTTAGAGCGAGACTTTAACTTTCCGCCTATAGATGTTTTAATAAAAGAAGTAAAACATATAAAACAATTACAAAAGTGAAAAGAATGCCCCATAAAAACAGAGCAGATTTTATAGATATGCAATTTGAATTTACCAAAGCAATTCGTGACCAAGAAAAGGGCGCGACACCTTTAGGTTTATCCGCTAAGCGTATAGGCGTTTATCAGCAGCTGTTATTTAATAATGTGGAGGGTTTTTGCGCATCTGCTTATCCTATTACAAAAAATATCTTAGGGGATAATTGGCTGACTATGGTGGGCAAGTTTTTTAAACATCACCATTCTCAAACGCCTTTATTTAGAGAAATTGCAGAAGAATTTTTAGAATATGTGCAAGAAAAACAGAATTTACCTGCCTATATGTTGGAGCTTATGCACTATGAGTGGGTGGAACTTGCCCTTTCAACACTAGAGGAAGACGAGGGTTTAAAGGGACAAGTCACAAGGCTTAAATCTATTGATAAAAATAGCCTGCTAAAGCTTAAAAACACCTCTTGGGTATTGGCGTATAATTACCCTGTTTATGAAATTTCCCCTGAAAATATTCCGACAGAGCCACAGCCGAGTTTTTTACTTGTGTACCGAGATTCAGAAGACGAAATAAAGTTTATTCTACTAAACCCACAAATGTTTTTACTTTTGCAGGCTTTTGAGGCTGAGCCAAGCAGTTTTGCCAAAGCTCAAGGCTACCTTGAACTACACCAAGGCACAAAAGTAACCGAGGATGAATATTTGCCCCAGTTACAAAAGCTGTTAGAAAAGTCGGTGTTACAGCTTATAACAAACGCCCCTTAATTTTTAACGTTGAGAGTCTTCAGGTAAAAAGCCGTCGGATTGTAATTGCCACATTTTTGCGTATTGCCCGTCTTTTTTACGGATAAGGCTGTTATGCTTACCTTGTTCAATAATTTCACCATCTTTAAGTACTAAAATACGATCCACATTTTTAAGTGTTGAAAGCCTATGGGCAATAACGATAGATGTACGATTTTCCATAACTTTCTCCAGTGCGCATTGAATGGATTTTTCGGTTACAGAATCCAGTGCAGATGTTGCTTCATCTAATATAAGCAAAGGTGCATTTTTTAAAATAGCACGGGCAATGGCAATGCGTTGACGCTGGCCACCAGAAAGCTTAACACCACGTTCACCCACAAGAGAGTCGTAGCCATCGGGGAGGTCTTCAATAAACTCATGTGCTTGAGCTTTTTTAGAGGCTTCTAAAACATCTTCTTTACTTGCGTTAGGTTGGCCGTAGGCGATGTTGTCGTAAATGCTTCTGTGAAAGAGCATTGGCTCTTGTGGGATATAGGCAATTTGAGAGCGTAAGGATTGTTGCGTCACTTTGCTAATGTCTTGTCCGTCTATATAAATGCTGCCAGAGGTAACATCGAAAAAGCGCAGAATAAGATTTACGAAAGTTGATTTACCTGCACCCGAATACCCAACAATACCAATTTTTTCACCTGGTTGAATATCAAGATTTAAATGATTTAAAGCAGCGGTTTGTTGCCCTTTATACGTAAAAGTACAGTCTTTAAAGCTGAGAGCACCATTTGTTGCTTTAAGGGGTTTTGCATCTTGAGTATCCTTAATGTCAATATCTTGTGTAATAAGGGTTAAGGCATCTTGCAGTTGGCCAATTTGTTCCATCATACCGATAATGGTATCGGCCAATTCCCAAGAAAAGCGGCTAATTGTTGTGACCACACCAAAGGTAAAAACCAGTTCACCTAAAGTGATTTGTTCTTGCTGAAAGGCATGCGCAAGTAAAAGTAAGGCAAGAAGTTGCATGCTAAAGTTTAAAAAAGCTTTTAAGGTGCGCTCTTTTTCTTGAAAGAGGATACTGTCTTTAAAATATTTACGCCAAGTGATGTGCTTTTGTTTTTGGCGCTCAAGTTCTATCTCTTCTGTAGCAAATGTTTTAACCGTTATAATATTGGTAATTGTATCGACAATGTTGCCCATAACTTCGTTACGAGACTTTGATAAACCTTCGCCTTTTTTAATGCCTTTGGCTTTGGCGGTATAAACTGTAAATAAGCTATAAAGAGCAATGTACAGCCAAAGCGCTATAAAAAGTTCTGTAGATGTTTGCCAAAAGATAAAGCTTGATGTAAGGAGAGCGCAAATAATCCCCCAGATACTAAAAGAAAATGTACTGAATATCATACGAGAAGACATACCAATTGTGCTGAGCTTGTTGGAGACAGCACCTGTTTGGTTATCTTGAAAAAATCTGTTGCTGTGCTGAGAGACATAGGCCATCGTTTCTTCAACACTACGTGTAATAAGTTGTGAGCCGATAAAAGGCATAAGAATACCTGTAACACGATAACTTAGGATAATAGTAGATTGTATGGCAATAAAGACAAATAGAGCAGGTGAGATAAATGACCAGAAGTCGGTGTTTTTATCGTAGGCGGTAATGGTATCAATAAGGACTTTTATGGTGTAGCCCATATAAACAATACCTGCGTAGATAACAGCAATAAAAAATAAAGCTATAAAAAAGCGCCATTTGTCTTGCATAAGGAAGTGCCAAATAAATGGAAATACTTTGTTGGGTAGTTTTTGCATGCTTTTGGCCTCTTTTATACTAACGAACTTGCCTTTGTAAGCTAAAAAGCATAACATACGATCAATATTTATAGGAAGTTTATTAATGCCAGAGATTGCACTTTATCAACCAGATATTGCCCAAAACGTAGGCACAATTGTACGTACAGCTGTTGCTTTGGGTATGCCTGTTCATGTTATGGAGCCTATGGGGTTTGTATGGGATGAGCCGAAAATGCGTCGTGCCGGTATGGATTATTTGGATCGTGCAAATATTACCCGCCATAAATCTTATACAAATTTTTATGAGCAGGTAAAAGCGCAAGGTAAGCGTATTGTACTTTTAACAACCAAGGGTGCAACGCCGATTCAGGATTTTGAATTTCAGGCAAATGATGTGTTGCTTTTTGGTAGAGAAAGTGCCGGTGTGCCAGGTGATGTTCATAATCAGGCGGATGCACGTGTTGTTATCCCGATGGTTGCAGGCGAGCGTTCTATGAACCTTGCTATCACTTGTGGTATCACAGCTTATGAAGCTTTGAAACAACAAAATATGCTCCCGAAATAAAAATAGGTGATAACATGCAGGCTTTAAACCAAATTATTCCTAAAGATTTTTTGCGCTTTTGGTCTTATTTTGTGGCAACTATTTTTATTAGCTTAACAACAGGGGCTAACTTATCACTTGCAACACTTGCTAGTGACATATTTAAATGGCCAACGGCTTATTTTTCTACATTATTTGTACTGGCTAGCTTTGCCGGTATTCTTATGGCTTTACTGCTGCCTAAGTTTTTAAAAAAATACCCGCTGATGACATCACCTATTACCTTGGTGACACTGGCTGTTATCAGTTATCTTCCCTTGAGTTATGTACCAGAAAATTATCTGTTTTGGCTTATTGCTTTTTTTGTGCGTGCTTTTGCAGGTAATGCACTTTATTTTATGGTAGAGGCGAGTTTTGTGCCCCTTTTAAAGCCTAGCCAACGTGCACGTGGTATTACGCTATACTTTATGTGCTCTGTTTTTGGGTTTATGTTGGCGCCGCTTATTTATGCGGAAGTTGGTTTTAGCTCTTTAAGTATTGTTGGAGCACCTATGGCCTTTGTCGTTGTTTTATTGTTGCTTCATAAGCGATTAAATCTAAAAGAACAAATTGTTGAATCACCACGTTTGAGTGACTTTATACCACTTTTACAGGCATACCCAGTATTATGGATGATTTGCTTTGTGGGTGGCATGGCATCTGAATCTGTTGATGCCTTTTTAGGTGTTATGGCGTTAGATTTGGAATACACGCAAAAAGAATCCTTACAGCTGATGAGCTGGTTTTTCTTAGGTGGCATTGTTCTTCAGTATCCATTATCATTGCTTATGGATAAAAGCCATCGTATGCGTTATACCATTCGTTTGATATCGTTTATTGCTCTTTGGAGCTTTGTTGTGGCTTTTTCTGCACAATATGGATATTTGGCTTTTGCGCTGAGTTTATCGGTATGGGGTGGTATTTGTTATGTTTTAGGTGTTGCAAGCCTTGCATTGGTTGGTGATAAATTTAGCGGGCAACAACGTATTTTAGCGGTGGCTTTACAATCTGCTCTTTACCATGCGGGTTGTTTGCTTGGCCCTGTCTTTTTAGGGTTTGGTTTAAGTGCTGTAGGTGGGTCGGGTGTGCCTCTTACTTTTGCCATTATATGTATGACTTTACTGCTTATTCGTAAAGTTATGCCACGTAAGAAAGGAAAAGCGCTTGATGTTAAGCCAATTTGGGGATTATCCTTACCTTTATTAGTAGAATTAAAACAACAAAGTGAAACAGCTTATGTCGCACCAACAAACAAAAAAAGTACTAAAAAACATGCCTAGTATCCCTGCTTCTGACCAAATGCATCAGGCTGCAGAGTATTTTAAGTCTCTGCAAGAGCGTATTACTAAAGCTTTTGAAGGCTTAGAAGAGGGAGCATCATTTGAATGCACCGCTTGGGAAAAAACACCAGAAGACAGATTACAAGGTTATGGTGAAATGCGCCTTATGCGCGGTGATGTTTTTGAGAAGGTTGGTGTTAATTTTTCTTTTGTTCATGGTGTGTTTTCTGAAGAATTTGTAAAGCAAATACCAGGTGCGGAAGAAAATGAAGGGCGTTTTGTGGCTTGTGGTATTTCTCTTGTTGCTCATATGAAAAACCCACACGCCCCAACGGTTCATATGAATTTAAGGCGTATTGAAACAGCTAAAAGTTGGTTTGGTGGAGGTGCCGATTTAACACCTACAATTGAATATGAAGAAGATACGACACATTTTCATGATATTTTAAAGCAAGCTTGTGAAAGTTATTCGGAAACAGCTTATCCGACCTATAAGAAGTGGTGCGATGAGTACTTCTTTATTAAACATTGGAATGAGCCACGTGGCGTAGGGGGGATTTTTATTGATAGCCTAGATTCGGGCGATCAGCTGAAAGATTTTGCCTTTATTAAGGAAATAGGAGACGCCTTCTTAGATTCATATATGCCTATTCTAGAAAAGCGTATTGCTACAGATTATTCAGATGCAGACAAACAAAAGCAGCTGCAAAAGCGTGCCAAATATGTCGAGTTTAATTTGCTTTATGATAGAGGTACAAAATTTGGCTTTATGACAGGTGGTAACCCTGAAGCCATTTTAATGTCTATGCCACCGGTTGCCAGTTGGTAAAAAATAAGCCCATGAGGGCTTATTTTTTTGCTTGCGGGCTATACTTTAAAGCTATTTACTTCTTTGGCTAGGCCTTCAACTTCTTCTGCAAGGTGAATTGTTTTTTCACCTGTTTCAGTGATTGAATTTGTGGTGTGGTCCACTTTGCTTGAGAAGCTTGTAAGGGTTCCTGAAACTTGCTCAATGGTGCTTGATTGTGTGAGCGCCGCTTCAGAGGCATTGCTCATTTTATTGTTAATATCAACGATAGAAACTTCAACACGTCCTAAAGCTTCTTGTGATTCTGTTACGTTTTTTTGCAGTTTTTCAACAACAGTACGAATTTTAGCTGTTGAATCATTTGTACGCCCAGCGAGTTTGCGCACCTCATCGGCAACAACAGCAAAGCCTTTGCCTGCTTCGCCTGCGCGAGCGGCTTCAATTGCTGCGTTAAGGGCTAAGAGATTCGTTTGGTCAGAAATGTCGTTAATAATGCTGAGCACAGCATCAATTTCTTTAGAATCACGCTCAAGTTTACGCATAGCTTCGTTTGTGTTTTCTGCTTCATGTGTAATTTGAGACATGTCTTTAGCAACATTTTGAATGTTTTCATGTAAGTCTGTAATGGTGCGTGCAGATTCTTCAACAGCAATAACGATTTCCGTAAGTGCAGATTTCTCGGCCTGAAGTTCTTTATTAATCTCTTCCGACTCGGTTGCGACAACGGCAGAAGTGCTTTGAACACCGGCCACTGTTACTTTAACCATTTTCATAATATTATGCACTTTTTCTGAAAAAGCATTAAAGTTTGTTGCAAGCTGTGTAATTTCATCGCGCCCTTTTTCTGCAATACGGATGCGTAAATCGGCATCGCCTTGGCCAAGATCGTACATTTGCTGAGAAAGTTCTCTAACAGCTTTGGTAATAGAGCCTGTAATAAAGTGTGCTAAAACTTGGGCAATTAAGAACCCAAACAATGTCAGAAATATCATTTGTTGTACAATTGTTTGGTAGTTTGCTTCTGCTTCTTCTACTGCTTGCGTAAGGGTGGCTTGTTCTTCTGATTGGAACTGCTTTAGAGCTAGAGTTATTTTTTGCTCAGCAGGTTTTAAGCTATTAAAGAGAATGTTTTTCGCTAAGGCGTCATCTTTATTATGAATGTAGGGTGTTAATCGTGTAAAAGTTTCTTTGTATGTGACATACAGAGGGGTTAAATGCTCGTTATGCATCGCATTAATATGTTCAGATTTAAGTAAGTTCGCCATAGTGGCAATGTTTTGTTCTGCTTGAGAAAGATGCTCTGTAATTTTTTGATCTGTATCTTGTAAAATGGCGGATAAGGTGTTTTTGTAGCTATTAGAAAGAGTCGTTGAAAGTTCTTGAATAACAGCACTTTCTTGAGAAAAATTATTTACCGATTGAATATTATCGGCAAGGCTACCAGCCTTGATAACACCAACAACAGCCATAATAACTTGTAATAAATTAATGGTAATAAAGCTTAAGCCTAAACGCGTACGAATACGGGAATTTCTAAGTTCCATAATAAATAAAGCCTTTTAAATGTAGGTAAAAATAATATCATCAATGGTCAGATAAATATAACTTATCATAAGTTGTAAGATCGTATAAGAAGATTGATTTTTATATGCTTTTTTAAAATTACACACTGTTGTGTTTAAACAACAAAAAGCCACTTCATAAGAAGTGGCTTTAGGTATTATTGTGTGCTGTTACTTATAGTGTAGCAGCAACTTCAATATTTAGTGTACCTGTGTATGTACCTGCAGTGGCAGCTGAAACATCACCAGCGTTAGGTGTGATTTCAATGTCGCCATTGTTATTTGCTGCGGCATCACAGTCTAGGTTTGTTGCAAATACTGCGCCCGCATCAACAATTGCAGTGTTGTATGTTGCAGGAGAAAATGTGCCTGTAGCACCGTGGTCGTAACCTACAGTGTAGGCAATTGTGTCAGCAACTGAACCATGGTTTAGAATGAAGCTACCTTCTACAGATGTAAAACGAATATCGTAAGGAGTAGCGATGTTACCAGCAACACAGATGCTTTCAGTTTGAGCAGCTGTACCATCTAGTAGATCAACGTCATCTAGGTTTGTTACGATGATTTGTTCAGCAATCGTTAGAGTAAGATCTAGATCACCTGAAGAAGTTGCACCAACTGTACCGTTGTTGGCAGCGAAAGTTGTCGTTGCAGTTGCTAAAACTGCAGCTGTAGCAAGAAGAAGTTTTTTCATAATCTTTGTTCCCCTGATTATATATTAGTTAATAACATCTCTCATTTGGTTTATAATATGCACGAGTCATGCCATTTTTCTTTTACCGTTTTGTTTTTCTTATTTTTAGATAATTGTATAAGAAATAACTATAAGGATATATTAACCGAATTGGTGTATTAGATCAATGCAATATATGTGTACAACTGAGTATTTGTCTTATTTTTTATATGTTTAATATGTGTAGCGTTACATACAAAGCACATTGCCAATATCATAGAAGATTTGGTTTTTAGGAATAGGAGGCAAGGCTAGGGTACAGCTTTGGTTTTTATTTTCGACAGAAAGAGCGCCTAAGCCCGTATATTCAAACTGCATGTATCCTTCCCCATCAATGAGAGAATTGCCATCTGGGCTTTTGATATACTTCCAGTTAAGTGGTTGACCTTGTGCGGAGAATACACGTGCAAAAAGCATGACCATAGGGCGTGTATTAAAAGCTTCGTAATGCATTTGACCTTTGTGGAGTTTTAAAAGACGTTCTTCACCATCAAAATAAACAAGGGCGTTATTTTTATTTTTGGGCTCGATGCGTAATGTGTGGGTTTTAAAAGCTTTTAAGTTGATAAGAGCAGATTCACCTGCGGTGAGAGATGTCATTTTTTGGTTATTGACGAGAACATTAAAAGTTTCTCCACTATCGCCATTAATGCGTACAAGAACTTGAGATTCATCGCTGTTTTGTGCGGCCTGAACGATGCGATCTTGCCCAAAAGAAAAAGAGGTTGCTGCGCTAAATGTTAGCGATGTATTGGTGTCATTTTCTAGCTGTTGGTGGGTGGCTGTCGCTCTGATACGGCTTTTATCTGTAAGAATATTTGTTCCAACTTCGGCGCGTTGCTCAGTGTTATCTGATTGGCGTTGTTGCACAAGAAGATTGTAGTCTTTTTTGTTTTGGGCATTTTGTTGTGTTGACTGTTGGAAACGCTGACTTAAAAGAAGTTCAGAATCATCGGACGCAGAGCGATGCGTTATTTGACTATCGTAGGTACGATTATTTTGTGGTTTGTAACGATATTTAAGACCAACTTGTGAATTTGCGCCGTTATTGGCATTAAAATGACTGCCTTCTAGGCTAAGGTTATGTTCTCGATTTTGTACAATATTGTATTTAAGACGACCACCTACATTAAAATTCTCTTCCGCATTACTATTTTTTGTTTTGTTTGCAGAAAAAGAAGCTTGTAGCGGGCCTATGTTTTGGCTGAGGTAAAAACGTAAATACTCTTTTGTATCTGAAAGAGGGTCGTCTTCAAGTCCTGTAAACCCTTGCAATGCTTTTGAGAAGGTAACAGACCAGCTACCATTACGAATGTATTGTGTGAGCTCTATAAGAGCGGCTAAATCATTCTGATTTGACTTTAAAAAAGCGTATTTAATTTCATTTTGTCCGAATAGGGTTCTAAATTGTGGCTCAAAAAGGCGTAAATTACCAATTTGCAGAGCAGATAGCGCAATTTCGGAAGACGTGTTGAGGCGTTTTGCAATATAAAGTTCTGCCAAGTCTTTACCTGTGGTGTCGAGATCGTCACGGGTTTGTCCAATACTTAAGCGCCAATCTATTTTGGCTTGAGGGACAAAGCTTTGATTGTTGTTAAAAAATCGTGTTTCGCGGCGCTCATTTGCCTCGTTATAGTTGGTGACAATTTCAATATCATAGCTTCCGAGCGGGAAGTTATCCGTTGGAATTTCTTGTAAACCAAAGTCTAAGATTTCTGAATAAATAATACGACGATCTCTTAAAATAACCACGGTGCTTCGTTCAGGCACAAAAACTTCTAAAGGAGCATTTAAATTGCTTTTGCTATAAAGATATTGGTTATTTGGCTGTATTGTTGCGCCCCAAAAAGACTGTGCAGAAGACATATTACTACCAGATGTCTCTAACATGCCTAATTGTAGCGATGTTTTGCCATTATTATACTCACCTGCAAGCGTATTTATTTCATAACCACCTTCTTTGTTATAACTGCCCCGCCAAAAGCCACCAATAGGCCCTGTGTAGGCTTTAGAATTGTGTTGTAAGCTGTAGGCTTGGTCTTGAGAGGATGAAAGCTGACCACTAAACAGCAGGTCTTGCTTAAAACTAGGGCTTGCTGTTGTAAAATCTATCTCTTCATCTTTTGCAAGCTTGCGTACATTAAGTTGGCGGATATCGGGCTCAATGGTAATTTTAAAGAGATCTCTGTTTACATCCACACGGCCTAAACCCTCAAGCGTTAAAGAATTCTGAATAGGGCGAGAGAAAAGAGGCAGTAAATTTTCAGGTGTTTTTAGGTCTGTCAGTAAATGAATAATTTGTTCTGGTGCATCAAAGGTTAATGAATTCGCTGTATAGGTAACTGGTGTGTAGCCAAGGTTTTTTTCACCAATAAAAACATCAAATGGAATGGTTAAAGCCTCTTCTGCTTTGGTGCAGAATGGCTGCATGAAAAGACTAAAGCTGAGTAAAAAAACAACAGCTATTTGTTTCATTTTTTCGCCTTAATACGAATAGAGTTTGGCTTACCATAAACTTCATAAAAGTAGGTGAATTCTTCATTAGATGAAACATCAAATGTCCATCTTCGATTAGGTGGTAAATATCTATCAATCAGTTTTGTGCAGCCATTTGAGCTTTCACAAAGTACGTTGTTCGCGCGCATGTGTAGCGTAACATTACCTGTGTTTAGCAGCGTTACTTTGCCATCTGTACGTTCATAAGTAAGGCTTGGTTTAATCTGTTGCGGTGCCGCAGCCAATAAAATACCCATACTTGTTAAAATTTTAACGTTTACTTTAGTGTCCGCTTCTGAAGATGCGTCATCTTGTAGTTCTTTAGCGACGGTTGAGGGTTTAAAGTGAATACGGTAGAGTTTTTCCATATTTGCATCAGGTGCAGATGTTTTAAATATACGTACCAATTTTTCTGACTTAGCGGGGAGAACAAAGTTTTTAGGCGCAAATTTAAGGTCTGTCGCAACAGTTTGTGTTTCTGTTAGGCTGTCAGGGAAGGTTACTTTATGCGCACTAACTGTAACTTGTACATTGTCTGATTCTGAAGTGTTGAATACATTTACATTTTCAATTGGTCGTTCGTTTGCTTGCAATATTCTAAAAACACCTTGCACAGCAACTTGTGCTTCTGCCCCTGTTGATAAAAAGAGAAATGAAAAAATAAATACTAAAATTTTCATATGTTTGAATATCCTTAAATAACTATGGTCGTTTTGCATGCATTGTAATGTTGAGTTTAATAAAATAATCACCTGCAGGTTGTGCTTGGGTATTGCGTCGTGTGGCGCGGACTTCTATAGCTGCATTATCACCAGAATTACAAAATTGGCGATTGGAAGTACCAACAAAGGCTTTTGCGCGACCTTCTATTAGGCGCTTCCATCTGCCATTTTCTTGCTGAAAGCGTACACGTACGGGTATCTTTTGGCCTGTGGTTACATGAGTAATTTCAAATTCACCGTTTATGTCGCCATCATCAGCAACAATCCAGTATTTATTGTCGTTATCGTTACGTTCGTAAGCACAGACAGTGTCTACAACAGTTTTGGTACGGCCTTGAAAACGGTCAATATCTTCTAAAGCCATGTCATCTAAATTGGTAATGCGCACTTTCTGGGCAAAGCTTAAGCTGCTGAAACAGCATAAGAGAAAAAAGACTGTTGCTAAATTCTTATAAAGCCAAATACCCATTATACATTCATTGTAAAGACAAGGTACCCCATGTAAGAGATATAACCTGCTAACAATATAACCCCTGTTGTTAATATATGTTTTTTCTTATGATGCCAGAATAAAGGCAGTGTTAAAAGGGTGAATGCAAGCATAATCCAGATGTCTGTTGCCATATTTTCAGCTTTAAGAGGTGTTATAAGAGCTGTTAAACCACCTGCAGCATAGATATTAAGCATGTTTGAACCAAAAACATTACCTAAAATCATACCCGCTTGTTTGCGTTTAATTGCCGCTAAAGTGGCGGAAACTTCTGGTAATGAAGTGCCTAGTGCAACTAAAGAAACCCCAATAAAACGTTCAGAAACACCTAGGGAAGTTGCTGTGATAACGGCGCCATCTACAAGTAAATTTGCTCCTAAAATAAGTAAGCATAAGCTTATGGCAACACCAATAGCAGCAGGTAAAAGTTTAGGGCGGTGTGCGGCAATTTCTTCTAGCTCTGCTTCTGCCATCTGTGCTTTAGAACTTTGTAGAGAAAGGTAAAGACCAGTTGCTAAAAGAGCACAAAATGTAATGCCAAAGGCTAAATCTACACCGCCTGTAAAATGGTAACTTACAACAAGTAAAACAGTTGCCAATAGCATAAGGACAAAATCCATTTTTGCTTTTGTTGGGTAAAGGCGCTGTTTGCTAAGTGCAATACCAACAAGCCCTAAGCCTAAAATAAGACCTAAGTTTGCAATATTAGAACCTACAATATTAGCTAAACCTAGTGTGGTAGAGCCAGAAATAGCCGCATAAAGAGTTGAAATAATTTCAGGTAAAGATGTGCCTAACCCTAAAATAAATACACCAATAAAAATAGGTGACCACTTAAAAATAACGCCAATTTCTTCTGCGGATTCAACCAATTTGTCGCCTGCCTTCATAAGTAGCACAAAGCCCAATATAATAAGCAAAGGTACAGAAACAGCCTTTAAAGGCACAAGGGACATAATAAGTTCAGATGCAAAAGACATATGGGCGTACTTTCAAGTTAAATTATTTGTTTTTGATAAGAAATGTATAACAAAATTTGTGTTAAAAAGCGAGGGTTAACGCTCAATTTCTAAAGAGATTTCAGGCGCCTCTTTGCTTAAGTCTTTTTCGGGAAAGCGTTGTTTTTCAAGTTCCGAAAGGCTAAGTTCTTTATCTTGTTCTAATACAGATGCTACAATTTCTTTAGGTGGAAAATCATTATCTATCCACCATTTTTCAGCTGCTTTTAAGCGTGCACCCATCTCTGGGCCTGCGTCTATACCCATTTCTTTTGCATCTTTACCCGAAAGAGGGAACTTAGGCACTTCAAAATCTTTAATTTGCTCTAAGGCCATTTCTGCGCGTTTATCACCATTAATGGCGGCTTTAAGTTTTAAAACCAATTCTGTAACGTCTTTACCAAATAGGTAGGTCGCTTTTTCTGGTTCTGGCGCATGAATATCTTGGCGTGCTTTAAAAGTTTCTTTAATAAAATCTTTTTGTTTATTTGAAAGTTTTAAATAAGGGTTATCAACAACCTGTGAAGCATTGGCAATATGCC
>JAAZVW010000064.1 GCA_018623135.1 Pseudomonadota bacterium | reverse complement strand
GCAGAAATTACCCGTGAAAAAGTCTTTCATCAAATTCATGAAGAGGTACCGTACCAAATTGCTGTTGAAACAGTTAAATTTGAAGAGCGTGATGAAGATATCGTTATTGAACAAAACATTTTAGTAGAACGAGAAGGTTTACGTAAAATTGTTTTAGGTGCAGGTGGTGAAAAAATTAAGCGTATTGGTAGCCATGCGCGCAAAGATATTTCTAAGCTTATGGGCGTGAATGTGCATTTGTTTTTAAAGGTGAAGGTTAAAGAGTGGTCTACCGACTATCGTCTTATGGAAGAAATGGGGCTTGATAAACCCAAAGACTATGAAGGAAAAGGCAAGAAAAAGCCAAATAAATCTCACCGTCGCCGTAAAGGTAAATAATATATGCAACGCCAAGGTTTAGGCATTGTAGTTGGGGTAAGCTTTAAGGCTGAAAGAAATGCGCTTGTACAGCTTTTTAGCCAAGAATTTGGCCTTATTAAAGGCTATTTGACTGTAACCAAAGAAAATAAACCTTGGCTACAAAATGGTAATTTAGTTACTTTTAGCCAAGTTAAGAGATTAGAAACGCAGCTCGGCACATTAAAACTTTTAAGTTTGGAAAAAAACTTTAGTTTACTCAGTTTTACGGGTGCTTTTTATGCTAAGTTTTTGAATTATATTGCCCTTTGTTTATCGGAAGAGTTTAAAGAAGAAGAGGCGCAGGATGATTTTTTTGTGGCCTCGCTTACGCTTCTTAACGGGTTAGATAAAACGCCTTGGCAAGCACTGGGTTTATGGGAAAAAGAGCTTTTAGATGCTTTAGGCTATGGGCTAAGTATTACAGAAGAAACGGCTCATCCAGAAGCTAAAGGCCAGCCATTACACTATGTTTCCCCTAAAACTGGTGTTGCTGTTACAGAAGAAATGGGTAGGCTTTATAAAGACAAACTATTGACTTTACCCAAACTTTTTGGCGGTAAAAGCCCAGAAATGCTTGACGTTTTTCGTTTAACAGGGCATTTTTTAAGGGGTGTTATACATTCTAAGACATATGATCTAAGAGACAAACTAATAGCCTACGGGCAAAAAACAGATTTTAAGGAATCGGCATGAGCACAGTAATTCAAGGTGATTTTCAGCAAGAGATAGAAAATAAGTATCTGACCTATGCGCTTTCTACAATTATGTCACGCGCATTGCCAGATGTGCGCGATGGCTTAAAGCCTGTGCACCGTCGTTTGCTTTACGCTATGCGTATGCTGAAGCTGGACCCTGAAAAAGGCTACAAGAAGTGTGCCCGCGTAGTGGGTGACGTTATTGGTAAATATCATCCCCATGGTGATGGCGCTGTGTACGATGCTATGGTGCGTTTGGCGCAAGATTTCTCTGTACGTTATGAGCTTGTGGATGGTCAGGGTAACTTTGGTAATATTGACGGTGATTCTGCCGCAGCTATGCGTTATACCGAAGCGCGTATGACTAAAGCTGCTAAGTGGTTAATGAAAGACCTAGATAACGGCACCGTTGATTTTATTGACAACTACGATGAAACAGAAAAAGAGCCGCAGGTTATGCCGGCGTGTTTCCCTAATTTACTTGCAAATGGTGCTACCGGTATTGCTGTGGGTTTGGCAACTTCTATACCGCCACATAATGTAGGTGAAATTTGCGATGCTTTGCTTGCTCAACTTAAAAAACCAAGTATTCCGGCAACAGAGCTTATTCAGTTTATTCAAGCGCCAGATTTACCAACAGGCGGTATTATTGCAGATACTGAAGAAAGCATTTTAAAATGCTACGAAACGGGTAAAGGCTCGTTACGTGTGCGTGCGCGCTGGGCAACAGAAGATTTAGGACGTGGGCAGTACCAAATTGTGGTGACGGAGATTCCGTATCAGGTACAAAAATCCCGCTTAATTGAGAAAATTGCAGATCTTATTTATGAGAAAAAACTGCCTTGGCTTGCTGACATTCGTGATGAATCGGATGAGCAGGTGCGTATTGTTCTTGAGCCTAAAAACCGTACAGTAGATGCAGAACAGCTTATGGAAACAATGTTTAAGTATACGGATTTAGAATCTCGTATTAGCTTTAACATGAATGCTCTTAACAGCCTTGGTCAGCCAGAGCTTATGGGACTTAAGCGTATTTTAGGTGAATTTATTAAACACCGTACAGATGTGCTGTTGCGCAAATCTAAATGGCGTATCGATAAAATTGAAAAACGTTTGCATATTTTAAAAGCCTATCAAGTTGTTTATTTAAACATTGATGAAGTTATTGAAATTATTAAAACAGAAGATCAGCCCGCAGTGGTTATGATGAGTCGTTTTAATATTGATGAAGTGCAAGCAGAAGCGATTCTTAATATGCGCTTACGTAGCTTGCGCAAACTAGAAGAGATGGAAATTAAAAGGGAGTTTGATCAGTTATCTGAAGAGCTTTCTTATTTAAATGCGCTTTTAGGTGATGAAGCCATGCAACGTAAAGAATTGCGCACAGAGTTTAAAGAAATTAGAAAAGAATTTGCAGATGAGCGTCGTACCTCTATAGAAGGGGCGCCAACTGCTGAAATTATCCCGATTGAAGCGCAAATGGAAAAAGAACCTATTACGGTACTTATTTCTAAACAGGGCTGGATTAAAGCAAATAAAGGCCATATGGATGCGACACAAGAAGTGAAATATAAAGATGGTGATGAAGAAGCCTTTAGGTTTCATGCTTATACAACAGATAATGTATGTGTGATGAGTGATAAGGGTAGAGTGTACACCTTACCTGCTAATAAGCTCCCTGCTGGCCGTGGTTTTGGTGACCCGATTACTTTAACGGTAGATTTTGAAGGTTCTGTTGTTGCAGCCTTTACGCCATCTGCCGAAAAATACCTTGTTGCAAGCACTGGCGGTTACGGTTTTGTGGTAGAAGCACAAAAAATACAGGCGCAAACTAAAACAGGTAAGCAAATTCTTAACCTTGCCAAAGATGATGTTGCTGCTTTTGCGGTACCAGCTTATGGTGATAAGGTTATGGCAAGTGCTGCAAGTGGTAAATTCCTTGTTTTTGAAGCATCAGAATTACCAGAGATGAATAGGGGTAAAGGTGTTAAGCTTATTAACCTGAAAGATTCTGAACTTGAAGATATTTGCGTATTTAATAGTTTTGCTGGTTTAGGCCTTAAAAACGAAGCAGGTACGCGTGATAAAGTATTTACAGCCGAAGAACTTGTTGAGTTTGTAGGTAGGCGTGCACAAGTGGGTAAAAACCGTCCGCATGGTTACGCCAAAGGTTTGATGAGTTATTTGCCAGAGTTAGATGAAGATAAACAAAAGCAAGCAAATGATGCGCTTGATGCATATTTAGTAGAAGAGGCTAAAAAAGCAGAAGAGGCAGCTAAAAATGCAGAGAAAGCTTCTGTAAACGACCTTGTAAAGGCTATGGCAAAATCACAATCTGAATCAGAAGAAGAGGAACCAGATTTATTCTCTTTAATGGTAGATGATGAAGAAAAAGAATAGTTTTTAATTTTTCATACTTATGTTGTAAAAAGGGGGGCTTAGCCCTCTTTTTTATTGCAATAGGAATTGTTAATTGTATACTAATTAGGTTCTCGTATTACTTTGGAGGCGTTTATGCCCCGGTTTCTGTTTGTTTTATGCTTAAGCATATGCCTTGCTTCATGCGCAACGCATAAAAAATCTATGTGGTTTATTAACCCATCTTTGTTGGAGTTACCGAAAACGCCAACCTGTAAATCTACAGGTTTCGCCAAAAAGACAAAATACCAGATTATTTTGGAAGATTTTGGTTTGGAACCTCGGCAAGAGAATGCAAACATACAGCTGTGTATTCTTATTGCATAGCTAAGTTTGAAGGAGCTTTTATGAGGAAGTTAGCTTGTGTTTGGCTTTTGATGTTTTTGTCTGGCTGTGCACCTTTTCAGATGGATATGTCTGCTGGTAGTGTTGTTTTTTCTGGCCCGAACGATTGGTTTAATAGCCAAAATCAGTATTATGAGTATTATGCTCTACGCCAAAAAGATGGTCGTTTAAGTGTGACGCTTATAAATACAACATTATATGTTTCTGTTAAATGTAATGTTTATTGGAGCGCAACGCCTTTATATGTTGAGCCCTCTGAAAAGATGGTGTTTAAAAATGTGCCAGAATTGGAAAATAAAAAGGATATGAAAATATTCTGTAAGCGATACCACACGGCGCAACCCAGCCGTTAACAAAAAAGCCCTGAAAGGGGCTTTTTTTATGGGAAGTATTTAGGTAAAAGCTTCAGTAAAACGTCGTCTACTTCTTTAAGGGTTGCATTAACACCTAGATCTTTTAACGAGGTGACACCCTTTGTGGTAATGCCACAGGGCACAATACCTTTATAATGATCTAAATTAGGGCATACATTTAAGGCAATACCATGGTAGG
>JAAZVW010000063.1 GCA_018623135.1 Pseudomonadota bacterium | reverse complement strand
TTTTATTGATCTTTTTAATAAAGGCCTTATTTACCGTGCAGAAGAGCCTGTACTTTGGGATACAAAGTTCCAAACAGCTTTAGCGCAAGCAGACCTTGATACAATTGAGCGTAAAGGTAAAATGTTTGATATTGCCTTTAAATCTCCAGCAGGTGATGATTTAATTATTTCAACAACACGTCCAGAACTTTTACCTGGTTGCGTAGGCTTATTCTTTAACCCAAAAGATGAGCGCTACCAACACTTAAAAGGCCAAAAAGCAATTACACCATTATTTGGCCATGAAGTGCCAATTTTAACATCAGAAGCTGTAGATAAAGAATTCGGTACAGGTTTAATGATGGTTTGTACGTTTGGTGATAGTGAAGACGTTGAAAAATGGAAAGAACATAAACTAGATACGCGTATTTGTATTTCAGCAAATGGCCGTATGACAGCACTTGCTGGCGCTTACGAAGGTATGCCTGTAACAGAAGCACGTAGTAAAGTTGTAAAAGATCTTAAAGAAGCAAGTCTTTTATTGGGTGAAAAATCTGTTAAGCAAGCTGTTTCAGTGGGTGAACGTTCAGAAGTCCCTGTAGAATTCCATATGGCACCGCAGTGGTTTATTAAAGTTTTAGATCATAAAGAAAAGTTTAGGCAGCGCGCAGAAGAGCTGGACTGGCAACCTGAATATATGAAAACGCGTCTGTTAAACTGGATTGATGGTTTAAAATATGACTGGAATATTTCTCGTCAGCGTTATTACGGTGTACCAATTCCTGTGTGGTATGTAAAAGATGCAGAAGGTAATTTGGTGGATACGGTTGTTGCAGATGAAAAAGATTTACCTGTAGATCCGCTTGAAATGAACCCACCAAAATGGGCTCAAGAAAAATACGCGGGTATGACTTTTGAAGCAGAATCTGATGTATTAGACACATGGATGACATCTTCAGTTTCACCACAAATCAACGCAAACTGGACATCAACCGATCAAGACCTTTCAAAAGATGGTATTTACCCAATGGGTATCCGTGTACAAGGGCATGAAATTATCCGTACATGGTTATTCTATACAATGATTAAATCTGAATACCATAATGGTTCTTTACCTTGGAAAACAGCTATGATTTCTGGCTGGGGCTTAAACGAACAAGGTAAAAAGATTTCTAAAAGAACACTACAGCAGGAAACAGATGCCAATGGTTATAACCGTTTTAATCCGGATAACTTAATTGGTAAATATGGTGCAGATGCTGTACGTTATTGGGCTGGTAGTGCAAAACTAGGTCAAGATTTACGTTTTTCAGAAAAAGAAATTAAGCAGGGTAAAGCTGTTTGCAATAAGCTTTGGAATGCCTCTCGTATGGCATTTACATATATGCAAGGCTTTAACCCAACGTCTGATATGGTTGCTTTTGATCAACGCACAATGGAAGATCAGTGGTTAACGGTAGAACGTAATAAAGTTATTGCAGAAGCAACAAAATATATGAATCAACTTGATTATGCCTCTGCACGTAACGTGATCCATCGCTTCTTCTATATGACATATTGTGATAACTATTTGGAAATTATTAAATTACGTTTCCAAGAAGATACAAAATGGACAGAGGCTGAAATTAAATCAACACAGTCTACGCTTTACGAATCAACGCGTGACTTGTTAGGTTTGTTTGCGCCATTTATGCCATTTATTACAGAAGAGCTTTATCAATCTGCAGGTAAGTTTGGCGAGGCGTATATTTCTTTACACCAATCTCAGTGGCCTGTTGCTAAAACGGATTATCAATTTACAAACGAAGCGCGTATGAACTTGCTTCTTGATGTTCTGTCAGCAACACGTAAAGAACGTGCAACTCAAAAAATTTCTGCAGGTGCTTTGCTTGATGCTGTTGAGCTAGAACTTGAAGCAGATGCTGTTTCTGTAGATGAAAATTTTGAAAGATCTTTAACAACTGCAGCTCGTATTAAGAGTTTAACAGTTAAACAAGGTCAGGGCTTTGCTCTCGAAATTAAAGCATAGTCAATAGCTCATATTTGAAAAAGGGAGGCGTATGCCTCCTTTTTTATGGAATAGTCCTTGGTAATAGAGGGGGTTTTAGCTTAACATTTAATGAGTTTCTTATAACTACGGGTGATAAAAGATGACAGCAGAAGATGTTTTTATGCGTCCCTTTTTGAGGGAGGTGCAAATTAAATGGCCAGATATTGAAAATACGCAAGCTTATCCCTTTAATCTTCCAAGTATTTCGCATGTTGACAAGGTCAGTTTTTTTAAGCCTGTTACCTATATTATAGGTGAAAACGGTGCTGGTAAATCCACTCTTATCGAAGCTATTGCGATTGCTATGGGGTTAAATCCAGAAGGTGGCACAAAATCTAGCCAATTTAGTACACATCAAAACCACAGTATTTTGCATAAATATTTACGCACTGTTAAAGGTGCCCGTAGGCCAGAGCAATGGTATTTTTTACGTGCAGAAAGCTTTTATAATCTCGCCACTTATATGGAAGATATTCAAATGACAGCTTCAGCTGGTTATGGCACTCAATCGTTGCATAAAGCCTCTCACGGTGAATCTTTTATGGCTTTACTGCATAATAAATTACATGGGCGACGCGGTTTTTATATATTTGATGAACCAGAGGCAGCACTTTCTCCGAATAGACAGCTTTCAGCTTTAGCTGAAATACATAGATTGGTAGAAAATGGATCTCAGCTTATTATTACAACCCATTCACCTATTTTGCTTGCATACCCAAATGCAACTATATTTCAGCTTACTGATTCTGGCTTACATGAAATAAGTTATGAAGATACGGAGCACTTTAAAATTACACGGGATTTTTTAACACGCAGAGAGTCAATGTTAGAAACACTTTTAAACCTAGATGAAGAGGATAATTAAATGGTGGAGCTTATTTTTGTAAGGCATGGGCAGACAGATTGGAATACAGAAGGTCGTACCCAAGGACATTCCGATATTCCCCTTAATCAAGAAGGTAAAGATCAGGCTCAGTTAGTTGCAGAACGTCTAAAGAGTATCTCTGTAGATGCAATTATTTCAAGTGATCTTGAACGGGCTTACCATACTGCAGAAGCGATTAATAACTACCATAATGTATCGATTGAGCAAACAGCAGAATTGCGTGAACTTTGTTTTGGCAATGCAGAAGGGCGCTTAAGTAAAGATGTCATTGCTGAAAACCCTGATTTTTTTGATAGTCTTAAAGATATAGAGAGTGCAGAGTTTTGGGAAGCGAAACTCCTGAATTCAGAAAGTAAAAAAGAGTTTTTAGATCGTTTTTATCGCTTTCTAAAAGACTATATCAATAAAAACCCAGAGCATAAAAAAATTGTTGTTGTAACTCATGGTCATGCTATGCATTGTGTGTATGCTGATGTTTTTAAAGATATACGTAAATTTAAAAATACAGAATACATATCGCTTTACTGGCATGCCGATAAGAACAAGCTGCAAGGACATCCGTTTCGGTATGCACAAATACAAACACCCCGTCTTAGATTGCGCACGCCATTATTATCAGATACAGCTTATTGGGCTGAATACTTCAATAATTGGAATGTTGTTAAAGAAATGACATCTTCTATTTCATATCCTTTTAATCAACAAGATGCGATGAATTACCTCATAAAAATTTTGTACCCTAGAATTGATCAAGGGAATGCTGTTGGTTTTGTGATTGAGCGTAAAGAGAAAAATGGGACGTATACTTTTATGGGTGTGATCAGTTACGAGAGGGATTCAGAACAAAAAGAAGTGGGTAGAGGTTTTTGGTTGGGTGAACCCTTCCATGGCGAAGGTTATATGTCAGAAGCCACATCTTATGCAAATAAATATGTTGCTGAAAAGATGGCTGTATCAAGTATTTATACAAGAAGTGCGGTCAGCAATATTGCCTCTAATAGAATTAAAGAAAAAGAAGGCTGGGTTGTTATAAGCAAAGGTAAGGGGCTTTATAAATTAGGAGAGCTAGAAGAGTATAAGTGGCGGCTTGATTTGATTTCTGATAATATCGTAGTCGAATAAAAATATATATTAGATTAAAGGATGATATCCGGATGACATATTCTCTTAAGTTAGTTAAAGAATTTCATGATGCCTTTGGCGTACCTGTTAAAACAGAACCTGATTTATCTGATGCTTTTATTAATAAAAGTCGAATAGATTTACTACAAGAAGAGCTTGACGAGTTAAAAGAAGCTATTGCAGGGCAAGATAAAGTTAAAACTTTAGATGCTTTACTGGATATCCAGTATGTTTTAGATGGCGCTTTCCTTGCTTTAGGTTACACTAATATGAAGCAGGCTGGTATAGAAGAAGTACATCGTTCAAACATGAGTAAATTGGATGAATTCGGTAAGCCTATTCTAAAAGATGGTAAAGCTGTAAAAGGGCCTAGTTACACAGCACCTGATTTAATAAAAATAATGGAGAATATATCCCATGGCTAAAACTTTAGCTGTCTTTTTAGCAGTACTTTTAGTACTTACAATC
>JAAZVW010000039.1 GCA_018623135.1 Pseudomonadota bacterium | reverse complement strand
GGTAACCTGTTGCACCGTTTGCGTTAGAACCATGGCATTGAGAACAGTTAAGCGCAAAAGCAGCCTTACCACCAGCAACGGCATATGGGTGTAGTTCAGGGTTTTTAATAATATCTTCTACAGAAGAGGTGGCAATTTGCTGTTCAAACACAGCTTTAGCTTCATCTGCTTGAGCCATTTGTTTATCTAAGCGATTGTACTGTGTCCAACCTAAAGTGCCTTTAGTAAAGTCTTTACCTACAGGTATTGCAGGGTATACCACCATGTAACCTATAGAGAAAAGAACACAAACAAGGAATGTCCATAGCCACCAACGTGGAAGGGGGTTGTTGTATTCTTGGATGCCGTCCCACTCGTGGCCAGTTGTTTCCACTTGTGGTTTGTTATCTTGTTTTTTATCCATTGTCTTTGTCCTCATTTAAAGGAATATTTGCATGCTCATCCATTTGTTTTTTTGTTCCTGGGCGGAATGTGTAAATAACGACCGCCACAAAAACAACAACAAATAAAATAAGTCCGATACTGCCAGATAAGGCTTTAATTTCTTCAAAAGTCATTTTGCATTACCTCACAGGGCGCTCGTATGTTTCAAAGTTTACAAGTGTACCAAGCATTTGTAAGTAAGAAACAAGAGCATCCATTTCAGTTAACTTTTCAGCATTACCATCAAAGTTTGCAACAACAGCTTTAGGGTAACGTGCTTGCATGTCTTCGTAATCCCCTTCAGGGTCTACCTGTGCATATAAGTCATCTTTTGCATTGGCAATTTGCTCATCTGTATATGGCACACCAACAATACGTAGTGTTTTCATATGTTCTGCAGCGTCATCAAACTTTAGCTCTTTTTCAAGTAAGAATGGGTAGCGCGGCATAACAGATTCTGGCACAAGTGCTTGCGGATTTACTAAATGCTCAACGTGCCACTCGTTAGAATAACGTCCACCAACACGTGCTAAATCAGGTCCTGTACGTTTAGACCCCCACTGGAATGGATGGTCGTACATGCTTTCTGCAGCTAAAGAGTAGTGACCATAGCGCTCAATCTCGTCACGGAAAGGACGAATCATTTGGCTATGGCATAGGTAACAACCTTCACGTACGTAGATGTTGCGTCCTGCAAGCTCAAGAGGAGAGTAGGGGCGCATGCCCTCTACTTTCTCAATTGTGTTCTTTACGTAAAACAAAGGTACAATTTCTACTAACCCGCCAATAGAAACAACAATCAGCGAAAAGATAAGTAGTAAAACAGAGTTCTTTTCTGCTTTTTTATGTAGTTTTAACATTTTCATATATCTCCTTAAGCTGATGCTGTTTTTACAGTTGGTAGGTATTCCATAGGTTTCTCATCGCGTACTTCACCTTTAATTGTTTTAATAAGGTTGTACGCCATAATAAGAGCACCAACAAGGAATAGGAAACCACCAAATGCACGAATCGCGTAGTAAGGGTGCATTTGTTCTACTGTTTCAGCAAACGAATAAGTTAAAAAGCCGTATTCATTATATGCACGCCACATTAAGCCTTGCATAATACCAGAAACCCACATCGCCGCTGCGTAAAGCACGATACCAATTGTGCATACCCAGAAGTGCAAGTTTACTAAGCGGATAGAATATAAACGATCACGGTTCCATAAGCGTGGGAATAGATAATACATAGCACCAAAGCTAATCATGGCAACCCAACCTAAAGCACCAGAATGTACGTGACCAATTGTCCAGTCCGTATAGTGGCTTAGCGCGTTTACAGTTTTAATAGACATCAGTGGGCCTTCAAAAGTACTCATACCATAAAAAGATACTGACACGACTAAGAATCGTAAAATAGGGTCAGTACGTAGTTTTTCCCAAGCACCAGAAAGTGTCATCACACCGTTAATCATACCACCCCAAGAAGGCATCCAAAGCATAATAGAAAATACCATACCTAGTGTTTGCGCCCAATCAGGTAGAGCTGTGTAATGTAAGTGGTGAGGACCAGCCCAAATGTATAAAAAGATAATCGCCCAAAAGTGCACAATAGATAAACGATAAGAATACACCGGACGGTTTACTTGTTTCGGAATAAAGTAGTACATAATCGCCAAGAAACCAGCCGTTAGGAAGAAACCTACAGCGTTATGACCATACCACCACTGCACAAGTGCATCTTGTACTCCAGAAAAGACGCCGTAGCTTTTAGCACCCGTCAATGAAACAGGTACAGCAAGGTTATTCACAATGTGTAACATCGCTACTGTAACAATAAAGGCAAGGTAAAACCAGTTGGCAACATAAATATGTTTTTCTTGTCGGCGTATTAATGTACCCATAAATATAACAAGATAAACAACCCACACAACTGTTAGCCATAAATCTACAAACCACTCAGGTTCTGCGTACTCTTTAGATTGCGTTACCCCAAGTACATAGCCTGCAGCTGCCATAACAATAAATAGCTGGTAGCCCCAGAACACAAACATAGATAACCAATCACCACCAAAAAGCTTGGCACGACAAGTACGCTGCACCACATAAAATGATGTACCTAACAAAATACTACCCCCAAATGCGAAAATAACCGCAGAGGTATGTACAGGGCGTAATCGACCAAAAGTCGTATATTCAAGCCCTAAGTTTAGTTCAGGAAACACAAGTTGAAGCGCGATGAACAAACCTGCACTAAAGCCAACAATTCCCCAAAAAAGGGCAGAAAGCATAAAAGCACGCACTGCGGCCATATGGTATGTCGGCGTTGTGGATGTAGTTGGAGTTGACATCTAACAATCCTTTATTTTTATTAAATTAAAGTTTGGATGCCTAAAATCAGCAACCAAACGGCACTTATAGAAACAAGAGCCTTATTAAGCCAAGGTATTTTATTCTTGAACTTATTAAAGCCCAAATTGGCGCCAAAAGCCACCAAAAAGAGTGCGGGAATTGTGCCTAAGGCAAAGCCTAACATGGCAATCATTCCTGCAGAACCCTGTGTTGTACTGGCAGCAGCTGTAAGTGCTGCATAAAGTAATCCACAGGGTATAAACCCAAGTATCATCCCTAAAATATAGCCTCGAACCCCAGTGGGGTTTTGCCATAAAGGATGGATTATACGGTTTAATTTTTTAGGTAAAGAAAAAAGAGGTTTGTTCGTTTGTTTCGGGAAAAATACAGAAAATATAATAAGTAAAGCCGCGCTAATGAGAACGTAACCACTTATATTTTGCCATTTAAAGTGCACAAACCCTATAATTGTTGCAGCAATAAACCCTAGTAATACATATGTTGTCAATCTGCCGAGATGGTATGGCATAAGTAAGCTGCCTTTGAGTCGGCTAAATTCTGTTGCTTTTTCGGTGGGGATTTTATCCAGCCTTGCTTGCACTTGCATGCTTACAAAAGGTGCGCACATAAAGGTGCAATGGGTAAAGCTACCAATAAATCCTAAAATAAAGAGAGACGCAAAGATACCCCAAAGTGTTGGGTCAGATCCGATAAGGCTGGCAAGGTACGGATGCGTGCTACACATATATATTATTATCCTGAAAATACTTCTTTTTAATTACCATAAAATAATTATGGTAATTGTCAAGTTATACTTTCTTGTACGCCTTTTAGCTAGGGCGTGCAAGTAAAAAATCACCACCTAAAGGTAGTGATTTTTTATCTTATTTTAAAAGCCCACTATTTAAGGGTTTTTAAGTATTCAATAAGGGCTTTGCGGTCTTCATCTTTTTTAATGCCTGCAAATGCCATTTTGCCTTTAGGTAAAAATTTACGAGGTTTTTTAAGGTAACCATCTAGGTTTTCTTCCGTCCAAGTAAGTTCGCCTTTGCGTGCAAGTAAAGCTTTAGAATATTTAAACCCTTCAACTTCCCCTGCAGGTCGTTCAAAAATACCCCAAAGAGCAGGGCCAACTTTGTTTTTACCGCCTTGTTTAAAGCTATGGCAGGCTTTGCATTTTGCAGATACTTTTTGCCCTTTCTTAACCAATTCTTCAGGGCTTAGGTCTTGTGCTTGTGTAAGTGGTGTAAAGTTTACAGATGCAATAATAGCAGAAAGAATAATAGCAATTTTCATAGGATTAATCCTCTAATGTTTTTATATGTTATTATTTAATAACATATAAGTATGCTGTCTTTAAAGTTCTATTTTTTTATGGTATCTACCGCCTAAAACGCCAATAACTTCTTGTGCGCATTTGTGCCCATAGTGTAAAGCTGTTTCAATCGGGTGTTCATCTAAAATACCGTGTAAGAACCCCGCCATAAAAGCATCACCTGCACCTGTTGTATCTTTAGGCGTGTTATTGGCAATACAAGGCACAAGTAAATGATGTAATCTATCTATATAAGTTGCGCCTGCTTTACCATGTGTTACAACGCGCGGTGTAAACATAATGTCGTTTTCAAGTGCTTCAACTTGGCTACGGTCATGGTTATCATCGTAAGCTTTTAAAAGCTGCGCTATTTCTTCTTCGTTGGCAATAATCATATTAACACCTTCTTTTACAATTTGTGCAAAAGCTGTTGCATGTTTTGCGACCATAAAAGGCGCTGAAAGCGTTAAAATAACTTTAGTTTTATGCTTTTTAGCTATATGTAAAGCTTCAAATACACCTTCTTGGTCGCCATCTAATACATAGCCTTCAATAATTAAATACTCAGCATCGGCAATTTTGCTTTCAGCATTCTGCACATCTTGTTTAGATGGTGTTGTAGGTAAAGGCTTGGCAGGTACAAAAGAACGTTGACCATCTGGTGTAACAAGTACCGCTATTTGTAAATTATTAACGCCATCTGTAAGGTCTGTTGTTTCGCAACCAATATCGTTCATACTTTGTTTAAAAAAGGTGCCAGCAGGGTCTTCCCCTAGTGTTGCAATAAGAAAAGATTGATGATCAAACATTCCTAACATATGTAAAGAGTTAGCAACCGAGCCACCAGCTTCCATCGTAAAATCAAGCGCTTCTAATTCTTCGGTCATTTGTTTAATATCGGTTACCGCTTCTCTCGGGTTCCAGTTGCCTTTTTCAATACCATATTTCGTCAGAAATTCATCAGATACAGAATAGAGTAGGTCGACAGGCGCGTTTCCGAGTGCACAAATTTCATACATGGTATTTATCCTTAAAATAATTTTTTATTGTTTCTTTTAACCTATAAATAAGCTTACGCCTTTGGGTGCTTATTTGTCTATACTTAATCTTTCCCTTGTGCTAAACTTCCGCTACTTTTAAAGAATAAAATAACAACATATAACAGTTTATAAGGGTGCTTAGCCTATGCAGTTTATTTCTGTAAAAAGCTTTACTTTATATTATCTTCTTTTTGTGGTTCTTTTTACCGCGCCAATGGTGTTTTTCCAAAAAGATTTGGCGTATGGGGCACCGCTTACTGATTTATTAAGTCTTAAACTTTCTCCTTACATTATGGGGTTTTATTTCTTCTCTTGCGCCGTGTTTTTGGTGCATGCTATTAAACCACGCATTTGGCTTTCTCAATTTGCAAGCTTCTTGTTGTTTTTAGGGAGTGCAGCAACAGGTGCGCTTCTTATCTCAACAACGTACGAAGCCTATAAAATTCTAGAAGAGGGTTACGTAACAATTACAAATTTGTATGAAGTTAGCTTGCTTTTCTTATCTTCAGTATCATTCCTTGCGATGTTTTATGGGATTAAAAACAAAACACCAAGCCTTTTGGCTTGGGTTACGCCATTGCTTTCTATCTCAGCATGCTGGACTTTGTATCTTGATAGTTTAGGCCAAGGTGGCCCGCAAGAGCTTGTACCTGCTCTAAAAAGTTATTGGTTAACCTACCATGTTATTGCTAATTTTATTGGCTATGGTGCTTTTGCTGTTGGTGCTGTTTTGGGTATTATGATGCTTGTTTCAAAACGCCAACATGCCAAGCAAAAACCAACAACATTGCCAGAAGTTAAAAAATTAGAAATGTTAAGCTACCGTGTTATCGCCGTTGGCTTTCCTATCTTTTCAGTTGCTATTATTTTGGGTTCATTATGGGCGTATGAGGCTTGGGGCGGCTACTGGTCGTGGGATCCTAAAGAAACTTGGGCATTAATTGTTTGGCTTGTTTATGCCGCTTATTTACATGCGCGCGTTCATAATAAATATTCTGTTGTGGTTATGAGCTGGTGGCTTATTATTGGCTTCTTAGTCACAGTATTTTGCTTTTTAGGTGTGAATTTGTTCTTATCTGGGTTACATTCATACGGTACATTAAAATAATATAAAATAGATTGAATTAAGGGTGAATACTCTATGAAACAGCTACTTTCTGCATTTTTTGCACTTACACTATTAACCGCTTGTGCGGGTAAAGCGCCAGAATCTTTATTGACTCAGGCTACCCCAGAACAAATGTATGAAAAAGCAATGTCTTTTATGGATGATAAAAGATACCGCGAAGCTGTACCAATTTTTGAAGATTTAGAGCGTAAGCACCCGTATTCTAAATGGTCAACAAAGGGTAAAGTCATGGCGATTTATGCGCATTATGAAATGGAGCGCTATGGCGAAGCTATCGAATCTGCTGATCAATTCATGCGTTTGCATCCAGGTTACCCAGAGCTAGACTATGTATATTACATGAAAGGCCTTTCATACTATAACCGCATTTCAGATGTGAAGCGAGACCAAGAAGAAAGCCGCAAAGCACTAGACGTATTTGTTGAGCTACAAAAACGCTACCCAAGATCTGAATATGCAGAAGATGTACAAAAAAAGATTCTCCTTTGCTTAGATTACCTTGCAGGGCAAGAAATGACAGTGGCACGTTTTTACCAAAAGCAAGGCCGCTTTATTGGTGCAATTAACCGTTACCAACATGTTGTAAGAATGTATGAACAAACATCTCATGTGCCAGAGGCTTTGTTTAGAATGACCGAGGTAAACTTAAGCCTAGGCTTGCGTTCAGAAGCTCAAAAAGCAGCCGCTATTTTGGGGCATAATTTCCCAGAAAGTAAGTGGTACAACAAGGCGTATGGTCTTATGGTGGCAGAAAACCTTGCCCCAGCAGAAGCACGCACTTCTTGGTTTACGCGCTTCAAAAAAGGTTTAACAGAGCTTTTTTAGTCTATTTAAGTAGGTTTTTAAATTATGCTTGAATCTTTAACAATTCAAAACATTGCCCTTATTCATAAATCTGCGTTAGAGCTAGATAAAGGCTTTACTGTGTTTACAGGTGAAACGGGCGCAGGTAAATCTATGCTTATGGATGCCCTTTCGCTTGTTTTGGGTTCTCGTGGTGGCGCATCTTTTGTACGCCATGGGCAAGACCAAGCACAAATAGAAGCCATTTTTACATTGCCAGAACAACACCCTGTTTTACGTATTATGGCGGAGCAGGGGCTTGAGTGTGAAGAAGGGGCTGAACTTATTCTTCGCCGTCAAATTTCAGCAGATGGCAAGGGTAAAGCCTTTGTAAATGGCATGCGTGTTACTCTTACCCAGCTTAAAGAGCTTGGTGATAGACTTGCGGATATCCACGGGCAGCATGATCATCAGCTGCTTCTTAAAAGTCATATGCACACAAGGTTGCTAGACCGTTTTGGTAGCTATAGTGCAGAGCTTGATAGGGCTAAAAAAACTTTCAAGGCTTATAAAGAAGTGAAAGATGAACTTGAAGCGCTAGAGCAAAAAGCAGCCGATAGAGAACGTGAAATTGAAACACTTACAGCCTATGTCGCAGAGCTCAATAAAGTTGCTCCCGCGGTAGGGGAAGAAGAAGAGCTTTCTACAGAGCGTAGCGAACTGATGGCGGCGGAAAAAGCAGGTAAAGGCCTAAGAGAAGCCGAACAAGCGATGAACGGATCAGATAACCCGCTGTCTCAACTTGCGCAGATGGAACGTATGCTTATTTCTTCTGTACCACATACAGGGCACGAAAGGTTAGAAGCGCTTATTAATCGTTTTTCAGAAGTTTCAGCCGTTGTCGCGGATTTATCTTCAGAACTTGATATTTTGTCTCATGATCTTGCTTTTGATCCTGAACGCCTTTCAGAAGTTGACGAACGTTTGTTTTTACTTAAGGATCTCGCACGTAAGCACCGTTGTATGATAGATAACTTGCCAGAAGTGCACGACAAACTTAAAGCAGAACTTGATCAGCTCGAAAATGCTGAAGAAAATATGGCGCATCTAAAAACAGCTCTAGTGACGACGAAAAAAGATTTTGATACGGCGTGTAAGGCACTTACAGAAAAAAGAACAGAAGCGGCAACGGCTCTCAAAAAAGCACTAGAAACAGAGCTTAAATCACTTAAAATGGAAGCCGCACGTTTTGAAGCCCGTCTGGAGCCTTTGGCAGAAAAAGCCAACCAACAAGGCGCAGAACAAGTTGCTTTTTATGTAAGTACCAACCCAGGTCAGCCTTTTTCACCGCTGGAAAAAGTTGCTTCAGGTGGTGAGGTTTCTCGCCTTATGTTGGCGCTTAAAACAGTGTTTTATGCACATATGCCCGAAACCACATTGGTGTTTGATGAAATCGATACAGGTGTGGGCGGTGCTGTGGCCGATGCTGTGGGGCGTGCGCTTAAAAAACTTTCTCAAAAACACCAAGTTTTTTCCATTACTCATATGCCGCAGGTTGCCGCATTGGGTGATAAACACATGAATATTGTTAAATCAAGCCAAGAACAAAGCACCCAAACAAATGTGCAAGAACTTGGGCAAGATGAACGCATTAATGAGCTTGCACGTATGCTCTCAGGCGCAGAAGTGACCGAAGCCACACGCGAGGCGGCTAAAAGCCTTATGGGTTAGTTTTGATGGATCTTTTTTCTCATTCAGATGATAAGCAAAAAGCAGAAACGCGTATTTTAGAGTTACGTGTCCAAATTGAGCACCATAATAAACGCTACCATGAAGATGAATCGCCAGAAATTAGCGATACAGAATATGATATGCTCTTTGCAGAATTGCAAAAACTAGAGCAAGAGTATCCAGAATATAAAGCCGCAGAAAGCCCAACGCAAAAAGTAGGCGCACAAGTTAAAGAAGGCTTTAAAACAGCAGAACATCAACTGCCTATGCTTTCTTTAGGGAATGCTTTTTCTCGTGAAGATATGGAAGAGTTTATTCAACGCATTCAGCGTTATTTAAATATGTCAGACTTTCCTGAGTTGGTGGCAGAACATAAAATAGATGGTCTAAGCTGTGCGCTGCATTATCAAAATGGAGTGCTTGTCAAAGCGCTTACGCGCGGTGATGGTAAAATAGGTGAAGACATTACCGAAAATGTTAAGACGATCCATAATGTCCCGCAAAAGCTTAAAGGGGATACTCTTCCGGAATTTGTTGAAGTCCGTGGTGAAATTCATATGTACCGAGAAGATTTTGATGCCTTTAATGCCAAGCAAGCTAAAGCAGGTAAAAAGGTTTTTGCCAACCCTCGTAATGCAGCAGCAGGTTCTGTGCGCCAATTAAACCCAGAAGTCACAGCAGAACGCCCGTTAAGCTTCTTTGGTTATGCTTTTGGGGTAAAGGATGAAAGTTTATCTCACCTTAAGAATCACTCGGAAGAGCTTGAAATAATTAAGGATTTTGGCTTTAGGCTTCCGGAAAGTGTGAAGGTGCTTAAAAATTTAGATGATCTTTTCAAAAATTATGAACAAATTCTTAAAAACCGCAAAGCAGGCGACTATCTCGGTCAAAAAGCTTATGCGATAGATGGCGTTGTTTATAAAGTAAATGATTTAACCTTGCAAAAGCGTTTAGGTTTTGTTGCGCGCGCACCAAGGTGGGCGATTGCGCATAAATTTCCATCCGAGCAAGCCACAACACGCCTTAATGCGATCGATATTCAAATCGGCAGAACAGGTGTTGCAACGCCAGTCGCACGTTTGGAGCCAGTTAATGTCTCAGGAGTGGTTGTTTCCAATGCAACTTTGCATAACGAGGACTATATAAACGAGCGTGACATTCGCATTGGCGATACTGTCTTTGTTGAGCGTGCTGGCGATGTTATTCCTAAAGTTGTTTCTGTTGTCCCTCAAATGAGACTAGATCATACTCAAAAATTTGTATTTCCTAAGCACTGTCCTTCTTGCCAAAGCCCACTTGTTAGGCTAGAAGGTGAGGCCGCTTATAGATGTGAAAATCATTTTGCTTGCCCTGCACAGCTAGAAGAATCTCTTGTGCATTTTGTGTCCAAACAAGCTTTTGATATTGATGGCGTTGGCGAGAAGCAAATAAAACTCTTTTTAGAATTGGGCTTTATTAAAAATCCAGCAGATATTTTTACGCTTTTAAATTATAAAGAAAAGCTAGAAAATTTAGAAGGCTTCGGTGAAAAATCTGTGCAAAAAATGCTTCAATCAATAGAAGAGTCTAAACATATTAGCTTGCCAAGGTTTATTATTTCTTTAGGTATTCCGCTTATTGGTGCGCAGCTTGCGGAAGATTTATCGGCCTTTTATTTAAGCTTAGATAATTTAATAGATGCAATGGCTGATGATGTTAAAAAACAAGAGCTTTTAAACCAAGATGCCTTTGGTCAGAAAATTCTAGATTCTCTTTGTGCTTATTTTACGCAAGAACAAAATTTACAGATTATTAAAGCGCTTCAAAATGCAGGGGTTGTGATTGAAGCCTATGAGCCACCGCAAATAGAAGATAATATTTTTAATGGTAAAACGATCGTTTTGACAGGCACTCTTGTTACTATGAAAAGAGATGAAGCTAAAAATATGCTTAAATCAAAAGGGGCCAAAGTTTCAGGTTCTGTTTCTTCTAAAACTGATTTTGTTATTGCAGGTGAATCCGCTGGCTCTAAATTAAAAAAAGCGGAAGAGTTGGGTATAGCTATTTTAACAGAAGAAGAGTTTAAGAAGCTTCTTTAGTTGTTGTATACTTTTTAACAGTCTGTTATTTATACTGTTCACGTTATTCCTGTTTTATGTTTTATCTCTGAAATAATTCATTCTGTTTCATTAAGGAGAAATTATGAATGATTCACTTGCTAAACAACCTAAACTCGAGACGCTCAAAAAGTTATGGAAGCAAAAGCTTTCTAATGAGTTCTTACTCGATTATCTAAAATTTTACCCTATTTTTTATTGTTATGAGGGGTTGACGTACTCTGATATAAAAAAGCATTATTCCTGGCCTCTTGAAATGGAACAAGGCGGTGATTTAAGCGCTGTAGATGATTTGTCTATGCTGTTATCGTCTCCACACGATGGGGTAGCTTTAACAGAAGAAGATAAAGTGCTTTTACGCTCAATCATTGGCAAACACGCTATTTGTGATGTGGTTCGTGTTGAGCATACAAAAACGGGTGCTTGCTTTCATTTACCTGTGGAGTTGTTTTCCGCTGTTTCTCGAGAAAGTCTTCTAAAACTAGAAACCGCAATTGATTATTGTTATTTATTGTTGGAGGATAACAAGTCTTTAGAATTGTCTTTTGATATTCATTATGAAAGCAGTTCTACGTCTTATAAGTTTCTTATTTCTTTTTGTTTTTATGTTAAGGGAAATAAGAAAGTTATTTTGAAAAGTGAAGAGGTGACAACTGCTTATTCTGATATTAAGTTGGCGTTTGATGTTGCTGTTGAGTTCTTTCATCGGAAGGTAGATGCTTACGCAGATTCGCAAAAAACGCCTTTAGAAAAAATAGTGGATATTGCGATTGATAATGGGTTAAATAACCAAGATAGTCATATAGATTGCTTGCCTTTAGCCGATTATACTCATTATATATCAACTGTTCAAATTGTCTCCGAAAGGGATTTTGCCCATATTGGTAATCGTATTAAAAGGAATAGGACTTACCTTGGAATGTTGCTAAATGCTTTGAGCGGATTTAAGGTTGAACCTATTGCAACTTTAAAAGTATTTACGTTACCTGATACCTTGTATTTACAAGGGGTGTATTACGCTTGCGAAGAGGATTTGTCGGCTTTGGTACCGTATTCTTATTTTACAGAAAAATCTATTAGAGAAGCGATTTCCCGAAAACTTTAAAGCGTGTCCAGCCCATTTCATGTTGTATATGAAATGGGCTTTTTTTGAGGGATCTTTTATATGAAAGAGTCGACAAGAAAAGGGCCAGCTATTAACCGACCCTTCGCTAAAGTGTGCTTCCCTCTTTATCTTAATTTAAGATAAATTGTGTGTTAGATTCGTTGTTTTTTATTTTTCTTAATCTTAACTCACCACAAAAAACATTAAATGTTCTTTATGAGGTAATCTGATTATCCTATAGCCATATATGGATTGCAAGAAAAAAACATCATTGTATGCACTAGATATGGGGTGGTGTGGCAAAGGTACTACAAATTTGTACAAAATATGGTATTACATAGGGTTAAGCTTGGTTGTGTACATTTTAAAATCTGTTTTCGGTGGTGTTTTTCCAGATAATTGTCTAATTTTTGTGCAGAAAAATCAAAAAAATGAATTGTTTTTATAAAAAATATTGTATGCATTAGGGGAGTGTGATAGCTTCCCCAAGCTTTAATGCAAAATAACCATGATCTTTTTTTACAGCCCTATTGTTTTAGGGCAAGGAATCTGCATATGTCTTATATGAAAATGGCACGTACAGAGCTTTATACTGTTAAAACTAATCAGGCTCAAATCCTGATTACGCCGGTTAATCAGGCTTTAGGGGCGGATTTTGTTCCTTTTGAATTGCCACACCCACAGTCTATTGAGGCTAATTGGGGCAGAATTGAGCAACAAAAAACGTTGCCAAATGCCCTTATGGGCTTTTTGGATGCTGTTGCAGGTTATGCAATAAAAACGGCAACCTGTAATACGGTAGAAAAACCTAAAATTGAGCTTGGTTTTTCTACCGATGAACATCTCTGCACATGGGCAGATGTTGCACAGAAAATTAAAGGGTTTCTGCCTTCTGATGAGGGCACGAAAATAGCCAATAACAGCAACCTTACTCCGCATGCAGAGGTTTATATTAAACCTTATACATTGGAGGTTTTTGTTAATGGCGAAAAACAGTTTACCCTGACGTATAACCGCTTGCAAAAGTGGGCATCTCTGGAAGAGGCTTTGACATTCTTTATGATGGCCTGCCATAAAAAAACACCCAAATAACAGGTGATTACGATTGATTTTTTAAGCAGCATCTTTTTGGGTGCTGCTTTTTTATTGTTTAAGTCTTTAAATTTAAATAATTGTGCTTATATAGCCCTTGTCTGGTTTTTTAACTGGTAATTACACTTAATTCAGGTTACAAAGTCAGGGCATATTAATTCTATATTAAAAGGTTACGGCAAATTATGGATATTTCAACGATTCGTAACGTGGCGATTATCGCGCACGTTGACCACGGTAAAACAACTCTGATTGACGCTCTTCTTAAGCAATCTGGTGCATTCCACGAAAAGGAATCTACAGAAGATCGTATGATGGATTCTAATGATATCGAGCGTGAGCGTGGTATTACAATCTTGGCAAAAAATACAGCCGTAGAAAAAGATGGTTATATCTTTAACCTTGTAGACACTCCGGGACACGCGGACTTTGGTGGTGAAGTTGAACGTGTACTTGGTATGGTAGATGGTGTTGTACTGCTTGTTGATGCGGCAGAAGGCCCAATGCCTCAAACTAAATTTGTATTAGGTAAGGCTCTTAAACTAGGCCTTAAACCAATTCTTGTTGTAAATAAGATTGACCGTGGCGATGCGCGCCCTGAAGAAGTTGTTGATGAAGCTTTTGACTTGTTTGATGCTTTAGGTGCGACAGAAGAACAGCTAGATTTCCCTGTGCTATATGGTGTAGGTCGTGATGGTTGGTTGGCTGAAGACTACAATGCTGGCGGTGGTAACTGTGAGCCATTATTTGATCTTCTTAAAAACCACGTTCCAGCACCAACTGCTGATGTAGATGCACCATTTTCTCTATGTGGTGTTATTGTAGAGCGTGACCCTTATGTTGGCCGTATTATTACAGGTCGTGTACATTCTGGTACTGTAAAAGTTGGTCAAACAATTAAAGTAATGGATCCTGAATCTAATAAACTAGAAGATGCTCGTGTTACAAAACTATTGGCGTTCCGTAACCTTAAGCGCCAAGGTGTAGAAGAAGCAATTGCTGGTGATATTGTTGCTATTGCAGGTTCATCTAAAGGTGGTGTAGGTTCTACAATTTGTGATCCTTCTGTTGATATATCTTTACCAACACAACCGATTGACCCACCAACACTTGCTATGACATTTGCGGTAAACGATTCTCCACTATGTGGTCAAGAAGGTGAAAAGTTAACATCTCGTGAAATTCAAGATCGTTTAAATGCAGAAGCTGAAATTAATGTATCTGTTCGTGTAGAGCAGGGCGATACAGCAGAGTCTTACCGTGTAATGGGTCGTGGTGAACTTCAGTTAGCCGTATTAATTGAAAACATGCGCCGTGAAGGTTTTGAACTTTCTATATCTCGCCCTAAAGTTATCTTTAAAGAAGAAAATGGCCAAAAACTTGAACCATTTGAAGAGTGTGTTGTTGACGTTGACCCAGAGCACAGCGGTGCTGTCATGGAAAAAATGGGTCTACGTAAAGCAGAACTACAGGAAATGATTCCTGATGTAGGCGGCAAACAGCGTCTTATCTTTACTGCGCCAACACGTTCAATGATTGGTTACCATTCTGAATTTTTAACAGATACACGTGGTACAGGTTTAATGAGCCGCCAATTTAAAGAGTATCGCCCAGTAACATCTGTACCTTCTACACGTCGTCAAGGTGTTCTTGTCTCTATGATGAGTGGTGATGCGGTGCCTTACGCACTTTGGAATATTGAAGAGCGTGGTTTACTGTTTATTCCTGCAAACGTAAAAGTTTACGATGGCATGATTATTGGTGAACATGCACGCCCAGGTGACTTGGAAGTGAACCCAACTAAAGCTAAGCAACTTACAAACGTACGTGCATCTGGTAAAGATGACGCCGTTAAGTTAACGCCACCGCGCGAATTAACTCTAGAGCAATGCTTAACGTATATTGATGATGATGAGCTTCTTGAAATTACACCTAAGACAATTCGTATGCGTAAAATTGGTTTAGATGCCAATGCGCGTAAGAAAATGCTTAGGGAAAAACAAGCAATGACAGCTTAAAAAAAACTTAGAATTGAGTTTATTTTATCATAAACAACTATCTATATAGTAGGTGCTGAATAAAGTATTGACTATATATATTTATAGTTATATATTCTTCTTATATCTAAGTCGAAAGATGGATGGTGCATACGTCCCCCTGTTATGCACCATCTTTTTTTGTGCTAAAACCAAGACATATATTAATAAATATATTTAATATATTGCATATTAAATGTTTGTTTTTATTTAGTTTTTTCTATTATCTATCTACATAAGAAGTTATACTCCTATTTAATTAGTTATGGGGTTTAATTGTAAACAGGGGGCTGTGTTTATGAAATTTTTATGTAATTTGTTATTTCTTACTCTGTGTAGCATGTCTTTTAATGTATCGGCGCAAAGTTTAAGCGTAGGTGGTCGAGAAGGTGAGCTAGATGTTCGTGGTCGTTTAACCGTTCAGGGTGATAAAGGGCTTTTAAATGCGAATAAAGAACAATTAGATGATCAGCAAAGTACTTATGATACGCTGGCGCCCCGTGTTTCTGATGTTGTTAATTGTAATGCGCAACGCATGATTAAAGACGTTGAAAATGGTGGCTGTAAAGCTGTGAGTGATGCTCTTCCTTCTGTCTTAAATAAATCAGATATTGCTTTATGGTTAGATGCTTCAGCAGACCTTAGCCTTAAAGTAAGTAGTGGTAAGGTAAGAGAATGGCAGGATAAAAGTGGTAATAACCATGTGTTTAGCCAATCAACCGCAAGTGCACGCCCTGTTTTTGATGAATACAGCAAGATGGTAGATTTTACAGCTTCAGATGTGACGTACCTAACGTCTCCAACGACTTTGGCCTCTGATGATTATACGATTTTTATGGTTGCTAAGCCGCGTGATTTTAGCGGACATCAGACGTATTTTACATTTAAACAGGGCGGTGCAGAGCATCCATTAGGTAGTGTAGATAGTACAGGGCGTGTGTTTTTCCGTAAAGACAGTAGTGTAAAATACGTTAATTTGCCACAGGCGGCTTTTGATGTGAACTCAAACCAACG
>JAAZVW010000062.1 GCA_018623135.1 Pseudomonadota bacterium | reverse complement strand
TGCAAGCTAGATAATAGCTCCTTTTTTGGCTTAACTTTAGTTGAGCTTGTATTGGAGGATTGTTCTGCTATTTATGTTGATTTTAGAGAGAGTCATTTAGAAAGTGCTGTTTTTAAAAATACGAATTTTTCTGGTAGTTTATTTCAAAAAACAAACTTGGCTTCTGCTCATTTTGAGGGTGCAAAAGGGTATAGCATAGATATAACGGATAATAATATTGATGGAGCGACTTTTAGTAGGTTTGATGCCTTAGGCTTGTTGGAACCCTTAAATATAAACTTGGTCGATTAAAAAAAGCCCCGCGTGCGGGGCTTTTTTGTTTCGTTATTAAAGGTCTTTTATGACCTTTTCTTTAAATCCCAAAGCAGGATTTGAGACGGTATATTCAACAAAGTTTCCTTTGTTGAATCTCCAGCGTTCTACTGCTGAAATATAAATACCTTTGTATTGCCCATCACAGGCGGCAGCAAAGCCGTGATCTGTGGTAAAGCGGATGTGCCCATTACGCTCGCAAATGTTGCAAGCTTCGGAAACAAATTCATCATTGCGTGCCCGAGGGCCACTGCATTCGCGAAGCATGTTACCAATTTCGGGCGTATTTCTGGAGATTTCATCAAGCGCAGGTCTGATGCCTTTGCTATCAAAAGCGACAGCTGTCGCAACTGAAATAATAGTGGCTAACGCTAATACAACAACAGGTACTTGGTTTTTCATTTTGAATCCTTAGAGCGGCTGCTCTGTGGGTTTTTTAAAAGGTATTTATTACAGAATAAGCTGTAATAGGGGTATGGCTTTAATATAGTTGTTTGTGCTTAAAATACAATATAAAAAGCGCCCTAAAAGAGCGCTTTTTTTGAGGATACACTTTGTTTTATGCAGCAAGAGATGCTTGCATATGTTTTTGCACTTTAGCGAAGGCACGGGCTTCTAATTGACGTACACGTTCACGTGAAATACCAAATCTTTGAGATAGGATTTCTAGGGTGTCGCTATTTTCTTTTAAGCGACGACGCATAAAGATTTCACGTTCGCGGTCATTTAGTTCTTCCAAGGCGCGTTTTAGGGCGTCATGGCGTTGTAAATAAATTTCATTTTTAGAGAATAGTTCCTCTTGATTTGGTTTGTCATCTGCCAACCAATCGACCCATTCGCTACCTACATCGTCGGATACAAAAGAGTTTAAAGATTGATCTGATGATGTTAGGCGTTGGCTCATGCCAATTACTTCAGATTCTTTAACATTTAAAGCTTCTGCAATTTGTGTTACTTGATCGGCAGTAAGTTGCTCTGTTTGCACTTCCTGAATTTGGTTACGCATTTTACGTAAATTAAAGAAAAGTTTCTTTTGTGCAGCTGTTGTACCGATTTTAACCAACGACCAAGAATGTAGAATATATTCTTGAATAGAGGCTTTGATCCACCACATAGCATATGTAGATAGGCGGAAGCCGCGTTCAGGGTCAAAACGTACAATGGCTTGCATAAGGCCAATGTTTCCCTCTTGAATAATTTCACTTACTGGTAGGCCGTAACCACGGAAGCCTAGGGCAACTTTTACGACCAAACGTAAATGTGCGTTAATAAGTTTGTGGGCAGATGCGGCTGTTTTATGATCACGCCAATCTTTTGCAAGGGCTTGCTCTTCTTCAAAAGAAAGCGTTTCAAATTTTTGGATAGATGCAATGTACTGTTTTAGCGCTGCATTATCTTCTGTATATTTGGCCATTTGTGTATCCTCTCGTTTTTCTTTTAAGTGGCGGGTGAATTTTGCTCAGTTCCACCTGCTACAATGTTTTATGTGGAGGATAAAAAATAAGGGACTTGAAAAAACTGACAGTCGTTCTAAATAAGCACTTTTTATGTCAGTTCAAGTAATTAGGTGTAAAAAAATACCCTTGCAAATGCAAGGGCTTGGGTGGTTATTCGCTTAAACAGTAAATGTATTTACTTGGTATTCTTGATAATCAAAGTAAATATTACCTCGTAACTCGGCGGCTTCAAAGTCATGATCATAAATGTTGGGCATATCAACAAATATGAGGGTGAGGTATAATTCTTTATCGTAACCTGTTCTTGGAAAGTGGTAGGATGCAGCTTTTTTGTGTGGGGTGGCGCTTCTATTGAAAGATATGAGGCGCTCCCCTTGTGAGTATATAACAAAGTTGCCGTGTTTTTTCTCAATGGTTAGCTGATCTATAAGAGGGGTCTCTGTTAACAGCAGGTGTGTTTCAAAAAACTGTAGGCCGTCAAAGGAGGCATATTCTTTTAACACGAATGCCATAAACTCAGAGAGATAGTTTTTGGCTTCATCCATGCTTTGATACAGGTTTGCTCTGAGCTTAACACTAACAGCAAAGCTGTGTTTAGCGTATGGTAGAGCAAATATTTTTGGGTTTCTCTCTATAAAAGAGGGTGTGATTGTGATTGCTTGAGGGTTAAAGTTAAGTAAAGACGATACAATTTGCGTAAACATAAAAGGTACCTAAGGAGGTGATTGATGGGCTTAAACTAGCAGATTGTATACCACTTATCAAGCGTTAATCAAAAATAAAACCTCGCATTGGGCGAAGCTCTAAATGTTTTAATGAGAAGAGATGCATTAAAGACGATCTAAAATATTTGTCATGTCTTCTGGTAGTGGGCTTTGGAATGTTAAGCGCTCACCTGTAACAGGGTGGTCAAACGCAAGGAAAAATGCGTGTAGTAACTGGCGTTCTGTTTGTTTCATTAAAAATTCAGCTTCTGGGCTTGTGTACCTAAGGTGGCGGGCTTTGCCGTAAACGGGATCGCCAACAATAGGGAAGCCTTCATTTGTTAAATGTACGCGAATTTGGTGTGTACGGCCTGTTTTTAGCTTAAGTTGAACAAGAGAAATTTCATCATTGAACTCTTTAATTGTTCTAAATGTTGTAATGGCTTCTTTACCGCCTGATTTAACAACTGTCATTTTTTTACGGTCTTTAGGGTGGCGCGCAATGTTACCTGTGATAACACCTTCTTTATATGGCAATGTACCATATACAAGTGCAGCATAACGGCGGTTTGTTGTACGGTTTTTAAATTGTTCTGTAAGAGATTGGTGCGCCTCATCTGTTTTAGCAACAACCATAACGCCAGATGTGTCTTTATCTAGACGGTGGACGATACCAGGGCGCTCTACACCACCAACACCAGAAAGGTTGTTTTTGCAGTGGAAGAGGAGGGCGTTTACAAGTGTACCACGTGGTGTGCCTGCGGCTGGGTGTACGGTAAGGCCTGCTGGTTTATCAACAACAATAACCTGTTCATCTTCATATAATACGTTTAAAGGAATGTCCTCAGGGGTAATATCAGAAGATTCTGCTGGTGGAATAGTAACGACGATATAGGTATCTGTTTCTACTTTTTGTGCAGGCTTATTTAATAGATCGCCATCTTTAAGGCATACGTGGTCACTTTGAATAAGGCTTTTAACGCGCTGACGAGAAAGGTCTAGACATTCAGAAAGAAAAGCATCGAGCCTTTTATTGTGATGCTCAAAATGTACAAATAGAGTTTCTGTGCGCATAATTTTACCTTTAGTCATTTAATTAATTTTGTCTAGGATAGGGGTTATAACACTTGCGGGCATTTCTTTCAAGGATTTCAAAAATAAATAAAATCAATCACCTAACAATTTTTATGAAAAAAAATTAAAAAAAATGTAAAAAAGTACTTGCATTGGGTTTAAAACATGCGTATATATTCACTCACGAAAGCCAAGACGTCCCCATCGTCTAGAGGCCTAGGACACCACCCTTTCACGGTGGAGACAGGGGTTCGACTCCCCTTGGGGATGCCAGCGCGGGATTAGCTCAGTTGATAGAGCGCAACCTTGCCATGGTTGAGGTCGTGGGTTTGAGTCCCATATCCCGCTCCAAAAAAAGCCAGTTCTTACGAACTGGCTTTTTTTACGTTATGCAAAGTATTGTGTATGTAAATGTAAACAGCCACCCCGAAGGATGGCTGTTTGTTTATTGTCGTTAAAAAGAAGATTCTTTAAAAAAGAATTCTCCGCCCATATCTTTCCAGCGTTCAACCTCTTTCATGATTGTTCCGGCCTTTTCAGGTTTAATATAAACCTTGTCGGCAGGCTGGCGAGATTCCCAAACTCGGGGAATTAATTCACCATCTTTTGTATAAAAGATGTTCCCGAAGGGGGTATTTTCGCTATGGATAACGTCTGTGAGATATTTATCCATAAGAAAGTAGGGAAGTACCCAGAGAATAGGAATAATCTTGCCTGAGCGGTATTGCTCGAGCTTTTGATGGATGGTCGTGCCATCTTCCTCTTCAAAAGCCAGGCGTTCCCATTTCAGTGGAGATGGGCAGTGGTGTTGGAAATAACTCCCGTGACCAGAGACGTGCACAGAATCCAGCTTGTATTCTGGTTCTGGTTTGTCGGGGCGGTTATTATAGAACTGATAATCTGCCACTTTGGTGTGCACATAGGCACGTTGGTTTTGGGGATCAAACTTAAGGCTGTAATGCCCACACTCGGATGCGTAGCTGTTTGCATCGGGCTGTGCCGCCTTGTTTTGTGTAATGAACAGGGAACGAAGTCCCTCTAAGTTGGAGTCTTGCAGTAATCTCACGAACGTTGAGTGATTCATAGTATTGCT
>JAAZVW010000007.1 GCA_018623135.1 Pseudomonadota bacterium | reverse complement strand
GTAGACCGTGAAATTAACCAAGTAGTGGTGTTTAACGAAGTTTGCACAGTTGTTCGTGGTAACTAATTTCAGTTTCTTAAAACTTTTCAATTTTAAGTAAAGGATTTAATTATGAAACTGATTAAAACTTTGGCACTTGTTGCTTTGGCAGGTTCGGTATCTGCATGTGCTGTTTTGCCTTCAGATGCAGGTAGAGCATTTCTTGCAAATGTCGGCCAAACTTCTGGCCATGCAACAGAAGCTGTTGCGGCAACAAAAGAAGGCCGTGCATGCTCTCAAAATATTTTGGGTTTAGTTGTAACGGGTGATTCATCTATTCATACTGCTAAGAAAAATGGTGGGATTACACAGGTTTCATCTGTAGACCGTGACCAACTACAAGCTATGTATTTTTATGCAAAATCTTGTACGGTTGTACGCGGTAACTAAATTTTTTAGTATTGCGATATGATTAAAAGCGCCTGATGGCGCTTTTAATTTTTGTGCCTGAACTTATGGATATTTGCCACATATACATGACATATATAAAAGTTAAGAAGCCCCACAATATTGCGGGGCTTCTTTGGGGTTAGACGTGATAAATAGTTTATTTTAAGCGCTTAAATTCTGCACCTGTAAAACTATCTACCTGAACCGCGTCATAACGCAGCTCTTCTGCTTTCACAATTAGGTCGACATCTTCTTGTGAAAGGAGACCTTTCTCATGGGCTTCTTGAGCCATTTTTTCTGCAATGTCTTTCGCAACTTGTTTTGTGCGTTTAAGCTTATTAAGCTTTTTAAACGCCCCTTGGGCTGCAATAACGGCATTGCGAGCTTGCTCAATAAGGCCTAAGCCTAGCTCACCTTCTTGAGGGATATAAATCTGGCGTGTGATATGATCACGGAAGGCAGATTTATCATCCAATAGCTCTTTAATAAGTTTCGTCATTTGCTTATCTGTTGGTTTGTGGCAACGTAAGCCTAACGGGAAACAAACAACACGTGCAGAAGCCGCAAACACACGATTTGGTAAGTTACGGATAACACCATCTAGCGCATGTTCGATTTCGTATAATGCATGTGTAAGCATATAGTCAACAGCCGCACGGTCTTCAGGTTTGCGGCCTTCATCTTCAAATCGTTTTAAGATAGAAGAGGCGATGTACATCCAGCTCATGGCATCGGCGTATCGACCGCTTAAAGATTCTTTCATCTTTAAAGCACCACCTAATGAAGCCAAGGCTAAATCTGCACAGTAAGCAAAAGAGGCAGATAAGTGTGCAAGCTTACGGTAATACTTCGCGTCAAAGCATGTGGCAGAACTTGGTACAGATGAAAGTCGACCACCTGTTAAGCCTAATGTAAACGCACGTACTTTGTTTTTAACTACGTGGTTAATGTGGCCAAAGAAGGCAGCGTCAAAGCGTTCTACGTCTTTTTCTGCAATGGCTTCTACTTGGTCTAACACAAACGGATGACAACGAATAGCACCCTGACCAAAGACAATAAGAGAACGTGTTAAAATATTTGCACCTTCTACTGTAATGCCGATAGGGATAGAAGCATAACCACGGTTTAAGATATTGCGTGGCCCACGGCAAATAGCGGCACCAGCTAAAATATCCATACCATCGTTCATGGCAGTACGCATATTTTCTGTTAAGTAAGCTTTAGCAATTGCTGAAGCAACAGATGGTTTTTCACCCGCATCTACAGCGCCACAAGTAAAGTTTTTAGTTGCCTCTAAACCGTATGCGAAACCAGCAATACGCGCCATACGTTCGGCAACACCTTCAAACTTACCAATATTTACGCCAAATTGCTCGCGCACAATTGCGTAGGCGGAAGTGGCACGGGCAGCAAGTTGTGTAGCACCTACTGAAAGTGATGGTAGAGAAATACCACGCCCCGCAGAAAGGGATTCCATAAGCATACGCCAGCCTGTACCCACACCGTTTTTGCCACCGATAACATAATCCATTGGGATAAACACATCTTCACCTTCTACCGTACCATTTGGGAATGGAATACCAGAAGGATCGTGGCGACGACCAACCTGTAGCCCTTTAGTGCTACGTGGTAGAAGCGCGCATGTAATACCAATATCTTCTTTATCACCTAATAACTTGTCTGGGTCATATAATTTAAATGCCAAGCCAATAACTGTAGCGATAGGTGCAAGTGTAATATAGCGTTTTTTGAAACTTATACGAATACCTAAAACTTCTTTACCATTATGTTTGCCCATGCAAACAACACCACGGCTACGACCATTTGCAGCGTCAGAACCAGCAGTGGGCTCTGTTAAAGCAAAGCAAGGTACTTCTTCACCTACGGCTAGTTTTGGTAGATAATGATCTTTTTGCTCTTGTGTACCATAGTGTAGTAACAGCTCTGCAGGGCCTAAAGAGTTAGGTACCATAACCACAACAGCGGCGGTTGAACTACGGCTTGCAATTTTAGTGACAACAGCAGATTGTGCATTAGCACCAAAGCCTAAACCACCATAATCTTTAGAAACAAGCATGCCCAAAAACTTCTCTTTTTTAATGAAGTTCATAATATCTTCAGGAAGTTCTCGTTTTTGGCAAATATCATGGTCATCCAACATTTTACAAAGTTCTTCTGTTGGGCCATCAATAAAGGCTTGCTCTTCTGCTGTGAGTTCAGGGATTTTAAAATCGTGCAGTTTTTTCCAATTCGGACTACCAGAAAAAACATCTGCTTCCCAAAAAACAGTACCAGCTTTAAGGGCTGTGTTTTCTGTTTCTGAAATTTTAGGCATGACCTTACCAACAGCACCTAATAAAGGTTTAGATAGAAGGAACTTACGTATAGGTGTTTTAGCAAAAAACAGTATATAAACAGCAAGGGCGATCCATGCATATTTAAGTTCTTGTAACCCGTGTAAATCGTAAGCATGGTAGTAAGCCGCCATGCCTAGTAATGCTGCCGTGACAACAGCAAAAAAGCCCTTGCCATGGTAAACAAGTGTTAAAAACCCAACAACAGCTAATGTAATAAGCAGTGTAACAGGGTCTATATAGCTTGTAATATGATCCATAACCATTTCCTCCTAGTTGCGTAGTGGCTTACCTTTGGTAAGCATATGTTGAACACGCGCCTGACTTTCTTTCTTTTTACAAAGTTTCAAGAAGGCTGTGCGTTCAAATTTAAGAATATCGCTTTCTGTTACTTCGTCGTTCATGTCAACATCGTAACCAGAAAGGACTTTAGAAAGTTCAGCAGCAATTGTAACATCATGTGGTGTTGCAATGCCTTTTTTAGCAAAATCATTTACCCCAAGCATAAGAGCTGCCGCACCTGGAGCACCTGGTAATTTAATAACAGCTTCTTCTGGTGCTTTATAGTTTTTAGCAAGTTCAAGCACACGGGCTTTGGCTGTTGAAAGTAAACGATCTTTATTCATGACAATTTGGTCTGAATGTTTAAAGAACAGAGAGTCTTTCGCTTCAAAAGCCGATGTAGCAACTTGTGCAGTAGCAATATGTTGAAAAGCATGCATTGTTGCAGGCATTGGCCCTTTGTTAAACTTAGGTGCGTGGTTGGCACGTACAAGCATTTCTTTACAACCACCCCAACCTGGGATAATACCAACACCAACTTCAACTAAACCTATATAGGTTTCTGCATGTGGCGTTACCTCATCGCAGTGTAGTAAAATTTCACAACCACCGCCGAGTGCCATACCAGAAGGTGCACCAACAACAGGGAAGTTTGCGAATTTAAGGTCTCTGTAAGCAAATTGACCTTTTTTAAGAATCCAAGTGACAAATGCCCATAAATGTAACTTCATGGCTACAAGTAGCAAGCCAATGTTAGCGCCAACACTAAAGTTTGTGCCTTCGTTATGAATGACTAGGCCTTTGTACTGCGGATTATTTTCTATGAGTTTTTTGGCTTTACCCATCATGCTTAAAATAAATGGGTTCATAGAATTCATCTTAGATGTAAATTCTAAGCAAAGAACACCATCGCCAATATCCCATAGTGAAGCAGAAATATTTTTAGCAACAGGTGGGCCTAAGCGTTTAACATCTTCTAAAAGCATCACACCTTCTGGGCGGAGCACTTCTTTATAGTCTCCAGAAAGATCTAAATACTGAAGTTTACCTTGGTAGGTGCGATAGAGTTTACGGTCGCCAGCGACTTCTAGTATTTTTGGTACGGCAATGTTGTGTGCGTTTAGCATGTTTACAAACGTTTTTGTACCAATTTTATCTATAAGTTCAAAAGGACCAAATTTCCAATTATAGCCGAGGCGCATCGCACGATCTATCTGCTCTATGTTATTGGCTATTTCACCTACAAGATTAGCTGCATAGCAAAGTGTTCCTGAAAGAACTTCCCATGCATAGTTACCGGCCTTAGATGGGTGAGAAATCATAGCCGAAAGGCCTTTTTTCTTCACGACATCGGCGGCATCTACTTTAGGGCGTGTTGCGGTGTAATAGTCACCCGTTTTAAGGTTTTTAACTTCTTTTACTTTTTTACCAGCTTCTTTATTAAGGCGATAGAAGCCACCTTTGCCCTTACGGCCTGTATAGCCAGATTCAATCATTTCAGACATAAACTGAGGTGCTTCACCCATTACAATAAAAGGGTCATCCTTTTTAAGTGTTTTTTGGAATGAATCAAAAATATGAGGCATTAAATCTAAGCCAACAAGGTCAACTAAGCCAAAAACACCTGTTTTAGGTACACCAATTGGTTTACTCATAACTTTATCAGCTGTTTCTACGTCTATGTCTAACGCAACGGCATTGGTAATGGCTGAATGAATCCAGAATGTACCGATACGGTTAGCAATAAAACCTGGTGAGTCTTTACAATCTACAATGCTTTTACCTAAATGGTGATCGGCAAAATGGGCAATACGATCATAGACATCTTTAGATGTATGCTTAGAAGTTACAAGCTCTAATAAACGTAAATAACGTGGCGGGTTAAAAAAGTGCGTAATTAAAAAGTTTTTCTTAAAGGTATCAGAAAAACCTTCTGTTAAATCATCTAACGGAATTGTAGAAGTGTTAGATGAAATTGTGGCACCTTTTTTACGATACTTTTCAATCTTTTTATATAAGTCTTGTTTCAGGTCTAAGCGTTCGATAATGGCTTCAATAACCCAATCACAATCTCGTAACAGCTCTAGATCATCTTCAATATTACCTGTTGTGACACGTTTAGCATTACGCTTATGCATAAAGGCTGCTGGTTTTGCTTTAAGCATTTTCTGTACAGCAGTTTTGGCAATAATAGAGCGATCTTCTGCGCCTTCGGGCACAATATCTAGTAAAACCACATCAAAGCCTGCGTTGGCGACTTGGGCTGCAATACCTGCACCCATTACGCCTGCGCCAATAACGGCTACTTTTTTAATCTCGGCCATGTTATTTTACCTCCAAGATTGTCGCAATACCTTGACCACCACCAATACACTGCGTAGCAAGTGCGTATTTTTTACCTTCGCGTTTTAATAGCTGTGCAGCTTTACCAACAATACGTGCACCTGTTGCTCCTAACGGATGTCCAAGAGCAATAGCGCCACCATCTAGGTTGAGTTTATTAACATCAATACCTAAATCACGGATTGTTGCTAGAGATTGAGATGCAAAAGCTTCGTTAAGTTCAATAATATCAATATCATCAATTGTAAGGCCTGCACGCTCTAGCGCTTTACGAGAAGCGCCAACAGGGCCAATACCCATAATGTGCGGCTCACAGCCTGAAATAGCGATAGATTTAATATGTGCAAGAATCTCTAACCCATGTTCTTTAGCAAATTCTTCTGTTGTAACAAGCGTTGCCACAGCACCATCTGTAAGCGGAGAAGAGGTACCAGCAGTTACCGAGCCTTTTTCATCAAAGGCTGGTTTAAGGCTTGCTAAGTCTTCTACTGTTGTTTGCGGACGTGGGCAGCCATCTTCTTTAACAACGCCATCTTTTGTTTGAATTGGAATAATTTCATCTTTAAAGTTGCCAGCTTTCATGGCTTTGCCTGCTTTTTGTTGAGATACAATAGCAAACTGATCCATCTCTTCGCGGCTAAGCTTATACATTTCAGCTACATTTTCTGCTGTTTCACCCATACCCATGTATGCGGCTGGGAAGTTTTTGTATAAGTCAGGATGTGGCATAGGGTTAAAGCCTGTCATTGGTACACGAGACATAGATTCTACACCAGCACAAATAAAGGCATCACCCGCACCCATTTGGATATAACCTGCCGCCATATGAATAGACTGCATAGATGAACCACAAAAACGGTTAACGGTTGTACCACCAACAGAACGAGGTAGATCTGCCAAGAATGTAATTAAACGTGCTACGTTAAAGCCTTGTTCTGCTTCTGGAAAAGCGCAACCAAGGATTAAATCCTCAATAAGCTCAGGCTTTACTTTTGTTTTTTCAACAAGTCCTTTAATAACTTGCGCAGCAAGTTCATCTGGGCGAGTTTTTGCAAGTGCACCTTTATACGCTGGGGTAAACGGTGAACGAACGAAGCCTGCAATAACGACATTTTTCATTATTTTTTTCTCCTTTTTTGCGCTTCTTCTTCAACAAGCTCTTTTTTAGAAAGTTTACCAATTAAGGTTTTCGGGAGCTCGTCTCGAATTTCTACTTCTGTAGGTTTTTCAATAGGGTTTAAGTTTTCAGCAGCAAATGCGAGTAATTGTTCTTCTGTAAGCATTGAGCTGGCTTTTAGTTTAACAAAGGCTTTGGGAGTTTCCCCTTTAACATCATGCGGAATACCAATAACAGTTACTTCATCTACTTCCGGATGTTTGTAAAAGGCTTCCTCAATCATACGCGGGTAAACATTATATCCACCTGAAATGATGATATCTTTTATTCGATCTGTCAAAAAGACAAATCCTTCTTTATCCATATAACCAACATCGCCGGTGCGTAACCAGCCATCAATTAATGCATCATTTGTGGCTTCTTCTCTGCGCCAGTAGCCCTTCATAACTTGTGGGCCTTTAATACAAATTTCACCACGTTCACCTAATTCCACTTTACGCTGTGGGTTATTTTGGTCACGTATTTCGACTTGAGTACCTGGAAGAGGAACACCAATAGAGCCAATTTTACCACCCGTATGCAAAGGGTTACAGTTTGTAACAGGGGAGGCTTCTGACAAACCGTATCCTTCCACAACCTTACAGCCGGTATGTTTAATAAAATCATCTCGTACAGCTTGAGGGAGTGCGGCACCACCAGAAATACAGAATTTAATAGAAGATAAATCATAGTTGCCTACTTTAGGGTGGTTAGAAATAGCTGTAAAAATAGTAGGCACACTTGGGAAAATTGTAGGTTGTTCTTTGTCTATTGTTTTAATAACTGTATCAAGAACAAAGCGCGGTAACAAAATCATTTCTGAACCTGTAAGCACACTTAAGTTTAAATTTACAGTCATTGAAAATACATGGAAGAAAGGTAAAACGCATAAAAACTTTTCGCCTTCTTTGTTAATTTCAGGCATCCATTTTACAATTTGTAATGTATTTGCACATACATTCGCGTGCGTAAGCATAGCTCCTTTAGGTAAGCCTGTTGTGCCACCTGTGTACTGGAGCAGGGCAATGTCTTCTTGCGGGTTAATATCAACGGTTGTTGCAACACCTTTAACAGCTAAAAAAGTTTCGTACGTATGTACTTTATCTGAAACTTCGGGTTTTTTAAGTTCTTTACCTTTAAAGAGTTTAAAAAGAAAGGATTTTACGGGTGGTAGAGCTTTTGTTAGGTCGCACACAATAACCTTATCCACATCGGCTTCTTCTTGCACTTTAAGTACTTTGTCTAAAATAACTTCTACATTAATGGTAAAAATAAGTTTTACTTGCGCATCTTTGACTTGGTATTCAATTTCATCTGCTGTGTAAAGTGGGTTAATGTTTGTAAGCTTAGCACCTACCTTGAGTGCGGCATAGTACGCAACCACAAAATAAGGCGTATTTGGTAAACAAATAGCAACAGTATCACCTTTTTTAATACCAGCATCTTGGAGCGCACGGGCGCACTTTTCAATATCTGCGTAAATATCCCCATATGTGCGCAAGGCGCCCATAAAGTTTGTGCAAGTACGTTCAGGGTTTAAAGAAGCTGTGCGCTCAAACAAAGTATGAACAGGTACAAGCTCATCGGAAAATTCCCAATTAATGCCTGGTTGGTATGATGCAATCCACGGATGTTGGCTCATAAGCTTGCTCCTTCTAATTCAGCGGTTGTAAGTTCTTGTGCTTTTTGTTGTTTTTTATGCTGTCTTAACGCCATTAACGTTGCGCGACGTACAGCAGGCACAGGCACTGCTTCGTTTACAAATACATGTGCAGGGTTTTTAATGCGTACTTCATGAATATCGTAATCTATTTTATCAAAACTTCTATGCAGTAAAATTTCTTGTTTATTAACTTTAATAAGGTCTGCATACTCTAATGTTTCATAAAATAACTTTAATTCTTTGGCTACATCAGCAATAGACATCTCTTCAGAAATAGATTCATGAATGCTTATATTAGGTTCATGCTGTAATTGCGTTATAATGTTTTGTACAAGTGTTTCAAACTCTTGTCGTTCAATATAAGACTTATGATGTTTATGAATAGTGTGCAATAAAGTTGCTGCAATATGGCTTATGTTAATGGTTACATTACGGTACATCATTTCCATATACTGATCACGGATAGAATGTGTTTCGGTGTACATAAAACGTACGATGAATTTAGTAAAAAATCCTTCTTTTTTCTGTGATAATGAGAAAAAATCTTCCAAGGAATCAATTTTATTAAAGAAATGACGCAATAAGAGTTTACGCCACCAACTTAATTTAGGTGCAATTTCTACACTGTTTGAAAAATGAACCGTCATATCTGTATCTTTAAGCAGGATATTACTTTCAATTGTCAGTTCTTCAGAAAGCTGATCTGGCATTTTCTTTACAAAAAACTTAACGGCTTTACTAATGAGGTTCTCTTTAATACGCATTGGATAAAAAGTGATATTACCTGGCACCACAAGGGTAGGGCGGTAAGCTTGCTCTAATAGTTTTTCAATAGATTCAATTTCTAGAGCATCGCGCCAGTGGGCAAGGCGTTTGGTGTCACCTCGCTCGTGTAAGTCTTTAATACGCTCTTTAAATAAATCTAGCGTAAGCGCTAATACTGCAGCGCCTCTGTGTTGTTTACGCATTTTACCAGAAAGGCCTGATAAAAGCTGAAAGCCATGTTCTTTATGATAAACCTGACGGTTTTTAATCATGCCGCCTTCAGGGAATATAACGGCTTTGCGTCCTCTTAGAATTTCTGCGGCTAAAAATGGTAATAAACCTTCTAAATTATTTGGTAAAGCACCGCCATTTTTTAAGAATTTTTGGAATTTTTCACCGCCTAAATTAAATAACCTGTGGTCAGCAATTGTACGTGTAAAAGCGCCTGTTGCTTTGTAGATGAAATAGATAGGGATAGCAGCTTCAAAGCGTGCAAAATGATTAAATACGAAAATTTGCCCTTTATCTAAGAGCTTATCTTCGTCAATCACATGCACGCTAATACCGAAACGGTCTTCTATCGTTTGGAATGTGCGCAGGCAGTTATTGTACGTGTCGACGCTAATTTGGTAGTTCTTGTTATTCATAAAATTTAGCCTCTTTCATCTAACCCAATATTATTATGGGGGTGATTATTAAAAAATTCATGACATTTTGATTGTGCACTGCAACAAGAAAAACCTTTTTAAATGCTTTATGTGTATAAAGTGTGGTGGTTAAAATGTAATAGGTGATTTATGATTAATAAGGTTAGACTAAAATATATTTGGTGCATCTAAATAATTTCAGGTAGCCTCGTTAAAATAACTATAAAAAAATAAGGGTTTTTCAGGTGTTATTTTCTAATATCAGTATTAAAAAACGTCTCTTTTTATTTTCAGGCTTTATGATGGTTATGGCGGCTGTTATTGGTGCCGTAGGTACAATTGCTGTAACCTTTAAAGCGTGGCAAGATCATCAGCGCCTTCAACATTTGCAAGATTTGTATATGGTGCAAATGCATCTTCTTTCAGCAGATGAAGATAAAAATGTGCGTTTAAAAAGCCAAGATAAAATCACCCAAATCCTTATGGAATTAGACCAGCATGAAACAAATGAATTTGCTAATTTATTAAGAAAGCAATCTGAACAAAGCCTTTCTGAAATTAATAGAGATGCAAATGCATATCGCAAAGAATTTCTTACAGAAATGGAAGAAATGGCTAAATCAGATTGGGATCGTACCGTTAAAGAGCTTATTATTATTTATGCCTTTGGTGGTGGTGCATTTATGTTTACAACAATTGTTTCTCTTATGTTAAGTCGTCGTATTATTAAATATATTGGGGGTGGCCTTGCCACTGTTAGTGCTGAATTAAAGCAGCTCTCAGAAGGTGATGCTAATCTTAAAAAACGCCTAGAAGAAACAACAAACGATGAACTTGGCGATATTGCTAAAAATTTTAATAAGTTTGTAGAAAATATTGCGGTTATTGTTATGGGTATGAAAATGGCCTCAACTTCGGTTGTACGTTCATCTGATGACATTGCAGAGCGTACAGACCAAATGCAGCAAGCGTTAGAGCATCAGAAAGTATCTTTACAAGAAATCACTTCAGCGGTACAAGATGCGGCCTCTCAAATTACAGAAATTAGTGAAATGGCTTCAAGCTCAAAAGTATTGATGGCAGGTATTGATGAACAAACCCAAAATTCACGCGATAAAATGAATGTTCTATTGCATAATGCTCAACGCATTACGCAGGTAACAGAGGTGATTGATGATATTTCTGACCAAGTTAACCTGCTGGCCCTTAATGCAGCTATTGAAGCTGCACGTGCAGGTGAGGCAGGTTTAGGTTTTGCTGTTGTGGCCGATGAAGTACGTAAACTTGCAGCAAGCACAAGTAAATCAACCACAGAAATTGGCACTGTTGTAAAAGAGTTGCAAGAAGAATTAACACAGGCTCTTAATGAAACAGAACAAGTGACAGAAGCTGTAAATCAAATGAACCAAAAATCAGATGCTGTCTTTACAGCGGTAGAACAGCAATCTGCTGCGGTTGAGGAAGTCTCAATGACTGTCACATCATTTAGTCAGCAAATGCAACACGCTTTTGAAATGGTAAATGAGGTAAGCAATACCATGAACCAAATGCTTGGTTCTGTGAGTGAAAGCGCCAAAAGTATTGAACACTTTGAAGTTTAGTAAAGGTTATAAAGGTTGGGCTTGCCCAGCCTTTTTTTATAAGCTATGCTTAAGCTTATGAATATGGAAAATAAAACTCATAAAGTATCTCTTATATGGTGGCGTTAATCGCCATATTTCTTGTTTCTTCACTTCACAAAAAACCGAATTTTCGATATAACAATTATGCAAATTAAAAAGGGCATACTATGACAACACGTATTCTTACAGGTATTAAACCAACAGGTCGTCCACACTTAGGTAATTTTGTGGGCATGATTCAGCCAACACTTCAGCTTATTAAAGATACAGCAAAAGAGGGTGAGGCTTATGTTTTTATTGCTAATTACCATGCCTTGAATCAGGATAAAGACGCCGCACAAATTCGTAAAAACACTTACGAGGTTGTGGCGACATTTTTGGCGTTAGGCTTAGATCCTGAAAAAGTTAACTTTTATAAACAATCAGATGTACCAGAAATTACCGAGCTTACATCTATTTTATCTAACGTTACTCCTAAAGGGCTTATGAACCGCTCTCATGCTTATAAAGCACAACGAGACCGTAACGAAGAATTAGGTAAAGAACTTGATGATGGTGTTAATATGGGGCTTTTTAATTACCCTATTTTAATGGCGGCTGATATTTTGATGTTTGATACAAACATTGTACCTGTGGGTAAAGACCAAATTCAGCACGTAGAATTTGCACGTGATATTGCAGGTTCTTTTAATCATATTTATGGCGAGGTGCTTACATTGCCAGAATTCCGTATTAAAGAAGATGCAGCAACTGTACCAGGGTTAGATGGTCGTAAAATGTCTAAAAGCTATAACAATACAATCCCGGTATTTGAAGACCCTAAAGCCATGCGTAAAGCCGTTATGCGTATCGTGACGGATTCTAAATTACCAGAAGAACCCAAAGACCCTGATAATACAATTTTCCAACTTTATAAAGAAGTTGAAAAAGATTCTGCTAAGGTCAAAGCCATGTACGATGGTTTTGTAAATGGTGGATTAGGGTATGGTGATGCTAAAAAAATGCTGGCAGATAGCTTAGATGACATGCTTGCAGAACCTCGTAAAAAGTTTGAAGAACTTATGGCGAATAAAAAGTATTTAGATGAAGTCATGCAAATGGGTGCGCAAAAAGTACGCAAGCAAGCGATGAAAAAAATATCTAAAGTACGCCGTAAAGTTGGCTTAGATTAATAGAATTAATAAAAGAAAAGATACACAAATGAAAGTTATTACATTTAATGTAAATGGTATCCGTTCACGTTTACATCAGGTAAAAGAAGTGCTTGAAAAGCATCAGCCAGATGTTATTGGCTTACAAGAAATTAAAGTTTTAACGGAGCTTTTTCCGTACGATGAAATTGAGGCGATGGGCTATAAAGCACATGTGTATGGGCAAAAGGGTTACCATGGCGTAGCTATCTTAACAAAAGTCACACCAGAAGAATCTCAAATGGGCTACCCGCATGATACAGCAGAAGATCAGCGCCGTTTTTCTGCTATTACACTAAATACATCTGTAGGTAAAGTGCACTTTATTAATGGCTATTTTCCACAAGGAGAAAGTAGAGATCATCCTCAAAAATTCCCATGTAAACTTAAGTTTTATGAAGATTTAGCTGTTTATATGACAGAGCGTAAAGATCAATATGCTCATTTTGTGGTAATGGGTGATATGAATATTGCTCCAGAAGATATAGATATCGGTATTGGCGATCACAACGCCAAACGTTGGCTGCGTACAGGTAAATGTAGCTTTTTACCAGAAGAACGTGAGCTGCTTACTAAAGTGATGGGCACAATTAATTTACAAGATGCCTTTTACACTAAAAATACAGTGCCAGAACATAATTTAAGTTGGTTTGATTATCGCTCTCGTGGTTTTGAGCAAGACCCTAAACACGGTTTGCGTATTGACCTTATTTTAAATACACCAGAGTTGACGCAACTTGTAGATGCAACAGCTGTTGATTATGAGGTACGCGGTATGGATAAACCTTCGGACCATGCCCCTGTTTGGCAAACATATAAAGAGGTGAAAGTGCTTTCTTAAACCCTTATAGGTAGTATCTTTAAAAGCGTCTTTTTATAAGGCGCTTTTTTTATAATGAATAGGTATATTTTTATCTTGTAGAGCTTCTTTGTTTAATGTTAACCTTTTGTTCAGAAACATGATTTTACGTTTTCTGATTTAAAAACTCTTTCTCACAAAACCTTTACCCCTTAATTAAATGCTTTTCGCCACACATTACCTTATTTGGAGGTTACCATGGCTCATTCAAAGCTTTCTGTTGCTCTTATGGAGCTTTTGGGGGATGAAAACCCTCAAACATTAAATGAAATTCCTTCTTTCGTCCAAGGGCGAAATGCAGGAGAAAACTTCCACTCACACCTGAAAAAGCTCAACAAAAATGGTGCCAAGTTAGGCGATCTTTTCAAGGTTGATATTGCGCCTGCGTTTTCTGATCTGCTGACAGAAATTTATGGTCCTGCTACAGATGGTAGTCAACAGGTGAAAATGCATTCAGGCCATAAAGAATTTTCGGTACTGGAAATTTATGCAGACCGTATGCGTCGCCGCATGTTGGCTATTTTGGATATCTGGGATAAAAGCCCAGAGCAAATGGTAACGCCCAATGAGCAGTATCGTAAACAAATGCCAAAGTATATTCGGGCATTTCGTGAGCGTTATGCAGATGCCATTCCTGCAGGTGAATCACCTTTTGTGGTGCTTCAGCTGTTGGTAGCGATGCATATGGTGCTTATTGTTGGTGTTGAGCAATTTATGCGTGACCGAGAAATGGGGCTGTCTGTTGTTTACCGTTGTTTGGGACATAAGCGTTTGTTCCAGGAAATGGTAGGCGAACTGGCACGTACCTTCATTGCGCAGGGCTTGGGTAAAGAAGCAGATGATCTTTACCGTAAGTACCGCGATAATGAGACTGTTCTGGTTGATTTTTACTCTGTATTCGGTCGTTATGTTTTGGAAGAACAACGTTCAAAACATGTGCCTGAAAATATGATTAAAGATCAAAAAGAGCTGGCTCTGGATAAAGAACAGGCAATCCCAATGGGGGAAATTAGTCGTTCTTTGCACGATTCTGTGCGGGATGCTTTTTCTAAACGTACGCGTAAAGAAAAACGCCCCTTCCACGAAGGGTACAGCTCTATCGCACATTTGCTCGTTTGTTTGCGTGTTATTCAGGAAGTGATTCGCAACAAATGCTACGATGGCGATGGTCAGATCATTATGCCAGAAGATGGTGAAGAAAATGTATTGAGCGAACTGACGCTCCGTCCAACCTTTCCAGCTGTTTTTATGGATACGGTGCAACGGGATGTTATTCGTCCAATCTCTGGTAAAAACATCAAATACAACAGCGAAACGCAACGTTTGGCTTTATCCCAAAAACGCTACCTGATTACAGGTGTGCTGGAGCTTATCGGTACGACCGTAAAAGCAAATGCACAAGAATTGAAACAGCAAAGTGGCTGGTCTAAAACCAATACTGGTGAAGATACAGGCTATGATGTTGCGTCAATTCTGCTGTTACAGGTTATTGTTATGATGGGGTATGATATGTCCAACGGACAGCTGTTTAATACCCTTAACAACATTAATACAAACCCAGCAACGCCTTACAGCTAAGTTGGTTTTTAAGTATAAGCCCCCTTAAACGGGGGCTTTTTTTATGTATGAGCCATAAAAAAAGAGCCTCCATTGCGGAGGCTCAATGCCGTGATTAAATTTGAGAAAAATTGCTTTTTTGCTTCATCCATAATTTGTAAAACTCCGAAGAGGCAGGGCAACCTTTTGCTTTTTGCATTTTCAAAAAATCTCTTTGAGCACGCAAAAATTTGTTAATGAGCGCTGGCGGCAGAACGTTGGCACGCTCCATACAGGCTCGGATAAAAACAACAAGGTTGTTGTGGATGTCGTTTTGGCAGTAAAGCGCATTAATGAGGTTTTCTCCCAAATAAAAGTGTTCGAAAACACGGTTTGCTTTACCTGTTTTACCAGGCGCGCCATAGTTTTTGGCGGCATCATCCAAACCAATAAATTTACTACCATTAGCGCTGAGCATCAGCATGGTGTCGATTAATCGATCCAGATACTTCAAACCACCCAGTTTAATACTGTATTTGGGTGTAGATGAAGAATTACCACGGTGCTGACCTTGTAAGCCCAGAGATTCAAAGTAGGGTGCTTTAATCCCCATACGGCTACGCTGGTGGTTAATCACCTCAAAGTCATACTTTTGGTAATTATGCCCAATAACAATGGGCTGCCAAAGTTCAATTTCAGCCAAAAAGAGCTTCATAAGCTCATCATTGGTGCTCTGTTCTGTGCCTAAGTATTCAACACCACAAAAAGTGATATCTTCAACAAATGGCTCTGGTTTGAGCATGTTAATAACCATTGTAAAACGACCATTTGCAATGGCCACAATGTCATTATCGCTCACTTTAACGCGACGCCAATTAATACCCGTACGCTGTGCTTTGTTACGCATTTGCGTAATTTGTTTATTTCGCAAATAGGGGTTTTGCATAGCGTTTTTGGTTTCATAGGCAAGCATTAAGGTTTGGAAAGTTTCCAGAACTTCACCGTTTAAAGCGCGGTATGCATTCATAAATTCTGCATGGCGCTTTTCAGGTGTCATATTTTCCAAAGCTGCAACGCGTGCATTATCCATATACAGCAATTCGTACATTTTGCGATCACTGGGGACCGTTTCAATGTCTGATACTACAAATGGAATCATGATGCGCCCAGGCTGGCCTAACTTGTCTGAGTCAGAAAAATAGAGCGGTTTACCATCAGTTGGATATTTAGGTTCAGGTGGTGAAATAATATAGGGCTTCAATTTTTTATCGAAAGTTGAGGCAGTCATTTTAGGCTCCTTGGGGAAGGATCCCCATTTGGAAAAGGGAAGTAAAGACTAAACTGCTTTATTAACGATTCGTAGACTATGCTAACTCAAAAAAATAGGTTGTACTAGCTTTTTTTAAACAACTTCAAAAGATTGTGTATCTATGGTTATCCCATTGATAATTAAATCTATTTTATGTAGTCCTTTATAATGTTTTCTGGTTGTTAAATCTGCGAAAGACACAGCTTTTTCTAGCCTATAAACTCCTTGAGAAAAGGTTTTTTGACGGAGCATAAATACTTTGTGTGTGTATCGACCATTGGCTTTTAAGTAGTGTATTTTGTATTCGATACGCAAAGGTGTTTCTTGGGCAATATTTAAATGAAAAGTAAATTGAATTGATTGCTTAAGTGCTACTCTATCTTTACTTAACTCTATACGTCCGTCTACGCCTGTTGCGCCAGAATAACCAATAAGTTTAAGCGCTTCAGAGTTCCCTTGTTTTAAAAGTGTACGTAAACCATGTTTTAAAATCCAATTTGTATGCTCATGCTTGCCATAATGTTTTTGAGCAAAGTTAAGTACCAACTCTGGGTGGTCTTTTGCAATATCATTTAAATTATTGGCAACTGATTTTTTTACATATAAGGATTCATCGGTTGAGAGTTTTTCTAGTATTGGCCAAATAGGAGTGGGGTCTTTTTTTAATTCTGTTAAAGCCATGCCCCAAGGTAGCCTTGGTCGGCAGCCTTCGCTTGCTAGGCGTCTGATCTGATGGTCGTTGTGGTTGCTCCAAGCGCGCATTTGTTTAAAGGCTAAATCAGGGTAACGGACAATAAAAGGCCTAATGGCGAATTCCGCTGTACTGTCAATCGTAAGGGTTTCAAATAAAGAAAGTGAAAGTTCTGGATTGTCTAAACCGTAAAGTTCTACATAGTCAGCTAAAAATGTATTAAGCATGCCAGAGTTTTTATGGCAATTACGTAGCTGTGGTTGTGCCTTTTTTAATATGGTTGCTGCTTGAGTAAAATCTTGTGGAAGTTGTCTATAAAGAGATTCACTAAGGCGTCTCATACGGGCTTTAAGTTCTAAACTCTCCCAATCTTTATAAACATCTTGTTGGAACTCAAAAGTATTAAAGCCAGCAAAATTTTGTGTAAAAACTTCGCTGACTTTAATGATGTATGCTTCGGAATAGTAATTTTTTAGTAATTCCATAATGTCTCGTTATTTAATGTTTGTTATTCATCACAGCAAAAATTATCGCATAAATAACTAATAATATCGAGAAGTTGAGAGTCTTTAATGGAATAGTAGAGTTTTTGTCCGTCGCGGCGGCGGGTGAGAATGCCTTGATCGCGTAGAACGGCGAGATGTTGAGATACTGAGGGTTGAGATAAGTTTAGTTTATCAACTAAATGATTTACATGTTTTTCCTGATTCCCGATTGTACATAAAATCATGAGTCGGTGCGGGTTTGAGATCACTCTCAAACTTTGGGCCAGATCCCTGGCCTTCGTGTGCACCATATCTAAGTCGTTTGTGACCACGGTATAGTCCCTTGTGCTTTTTTATATCTAAGTCCTTTTATATAGACATATTGGCCTATATGCACTTTTAGAAAAACATATTTTTAGTGGCAAAAACTATACAAAAAATAAAATATGCCTAATTTTTAAGCAAAATCTTTGATTCTGTATGGTTTTGGCTCTTCAGTACCTGCATAAAGGCTTTGTTTAGAAGAGATTTCTCCCTTCGGCTGCCAAAATGTAATTTGTGCAATATCTTGGTTTGGGTAAATCGTTACAGGCAATGTTGCGTATAATTGTAAAGAAAGAGTTCCGAAAGTACCCAGCTCAATCAAATCAGCAGTAATATGTACAAATAAACCTTGGCGTGCTGTGCCAGATTTAGAGTGTAGTTTACAAACATAAGCATCACTGCCAACAGATTCTGCCGTTGTGGCTAGTAAAAACTCACCTGGTTTAAGGGTGTAGCCTTCTTCTGTTAATTCAATAATTTCAAAATTAGGTTCTTTTTTAGGGTCAAGCGTTTCATCTGTATATTTAAGTAATTTAGTACCTAATTTTAAATCGTAAGCATTTGTGGTTATACGTTTTGCATCAAAAGGTTCAATTTTAATATGGGTAGATTGAACTTGCTTGAGTATTTCTTGGCCAGTTAATATCATATTAGGCTTCCTTTAAATTATGGCTTAAAGATTCTTGTGGGCTGTCAAATTTTGCATAACGCATCACATCGGGCTTAAGTACACCTTTATTTTCATAAAAAGAAACTAAACCAAAAAGCATTTTAGGATAAACAATTGTGGGGCGTGTCGCGACAATTTCTAGCGTCCACCTATGGCAGCTTGTTGTGTGCCCTAAATCGGCATCTACTTGTACAAATAAGCCTAATTTACCGCAGGCAGCAAGACCCACTAAAGACATGGCACAGCAATCAGATCCTATTTTTTCATCAGTTGTGCCTAAATACATTTGGTTTGGCTTAAGGGTGTAACCTGTATCAGGAATTTCAATATCCTGATACTTGGGCTTACCATCTTCATGGCCTACGTATTCTCGTATAATAGGGTTAAGCCTATAGGCATAGCTACAGCTTTTAACTTGTTCAGCATTAAATGGCTCTATGGTGATAGAACCTTCGTTGCGGCGTTTTTGTATTTCAGATGCTGTTAAAACCACGTTTTTCCCTTTATTTCATTGAGGGTGGACTATAAATATTGTACTCTTTTAAAATCATTTCAAGAAAAAAGTAACAAAAGTAAATTTAAAACAAACAGTTAAGGTCTATTTTATGTCTGTTGTAAACTATAGTTTAAGTTTTATCAGCTTTATGCTAGTTATGGCGCTTGTTTATATTGGTAAAGATATCCTCATACCATTAGTTATTGCCTTTTTCTTTTGGTACCTTATTAATGGGCTTGCTCAAGGGTACAGAAAGCTACTTCCACAGTGTACAAAGTTAAGTTATTTGCTTTCATCGGCATCTTTATTGTTACTGATTTGGATGCCTGTTGAGCTGACGGCACAAAATATTCCTAAAGTTATTGCAGCAGCCCCTATGTATCAGGAAAACCTTATCCAGATGTTAGATTCTGTATTAACAAAGTTTGATATTGAGCATGCAGCTTTTATGGAACAGCTTAAAGATACCGTTAACCTGAAGCAGATGGCGACAAAACTTGCCGAAGGTTTAACATCTTTTGCTGCAAATTTGGTGATGATCCTTGTTTACATGGCGTTTTTGTTTATGGAACAATCGACTTTTGATGCAAAGATTAAGCGTATTTTTACAGAAGAAGACCGCTATCAAAAAGTTAAAAATATTTTAAATAGAATTTACCATAAAGTACAAACCTACTTGTGGATTAAAACGCTTATGAGTTTCATAACGGGTGTTATTAGTTATGCAGTTATGAAATTTGTAGGTTTAGATTACGCCGCTTTTTGGGCTGTTATTATCTTCTTCTTAAATTATATCCCTAATATTGGTTCTGTTTTAGGTACAACATTCCCGGTATTATTGTCACTTGTTCAATTTGATAATTTTGTTAATTTCTTTATCATTTTAATAGGTGTAGGTGCAACGCAGTTCCTTGTTGGTAATGTGCTAGAGCCTAAAATTATGGGCAAATCTCTTAACCTTTCACCGCTTGTTATTTTACTATCTTTAGTGGTTTGGGGGAATTTATGGGGGGTTGCTGGTATGTACCTTTCTGTACCTATTATGGCTATTGCGATGTTGGTTCTTAATGAGTTTAAAAAAACAAAGCCTATTGCTGTTTGGCTTTCAGCCAATGGTAAGGTGTAAAGGATAATGAAAAATATGAATATCACCAAAATGTTAACAATTTTAGGAGCTCTTCTTATGGCAACAACAGCGCAAGCAACAAACTTTCATGATTTTACAATGAATAATATTAAAGGCGAAGCTGTTGATCTTTCTAGCTATAAAGATAAAGTTGTTATGGTTGTAAATACAGCAAGTTTATGTGGCTTTACAAAGCAATATTCTGCATTGCAAGAAACTTACGATAAGTACAAAGACCAAGGCTTTGTTATTTTAGCCTTTCCAGCAAATAATTTTGGTCAGCAAGAGCCTGGTTCAAGTAAAGAAATTAAAGAATTTTGTGAAGTGAACTTTGGTATTACACTCCCGCTTATGGAAAAAATAAGCGTTGTGGGTGATGATGTGCATCCTTTGTATAAATGGCTGCAGGAAGAAGCAGGCTTTGTAGGTAAAGTACGTTGGAACTTCCATAAGTTTCTTATCGGTAAAAATGGTGAGTATATCACTTGGTACTCATCAGTAACCAACCCAACATCTTCTAAAGTGCATAAAGCTATTGAGAAAGCGCTTAAAAATTAAGCGTATACTAAGCACAAAAAAGCCCCGCATTGCGGGGCTTTTTTGTGGCGACATGTTCAAAATTTACAGCAGCCTATTTACATAAATAATGTATAGGCCTAACGGCTTAATTTTAAACTCTGGTGGGGGTAAAGGTGAGGTTAGTGAAGGGAAGTCTCCAAAAACAGGTAAAGGTCTTTTTCGTTCTGCATCAAGTAGAGATAGAATGTATTCTCTATGCCCAGGAACTTCTACAGTGGAAAAATTATGAGGTTTCATATCAATTCCTTGAGTAAAAAGGTAAGTGTTATTGGGTTTAGCAGGCCATTTTACGTATTGTGATGATAATAGCAACAAAAATACCCCTAAAAGCATACAAAATGTCAACTTTTGCATATATCTAAATTAATACTCTTTGTCATAATATAAGTAGAGAAGGGGAATTTGATATGAATAGTGTGAACAAAACAACAATAACAAGCTTAGCACTTTTCGCTGTATTTGCGACAGGTATGAGTGCTAACACTTATGCGATGCCTACAAGCGCGTAGGGTACAGTTGTTTCAGGTTCAGCAACAATCGTCGATATAGACGGGGTCACAACAACAATTAATCAAACCTCTAATCTCGCAGAAATCAACTGGACTGATTTTGATATCGCTTCAGGTGAAACTGTCCACTTCAATTTACCAACAGCCTCAGCTTTATCTGTAAACAGGGTTCTTTCTGGCACAGCCAGTACCATTGCAGGTAACTTAACCTCTAATGGTCAGGTCTATCTTATTAATGAGCAGGGTATTACATTTACAGGCACATCTTTTGTGGATATGCCAACCTTTATGGCGAGCACCATTGATAGTTTTAATGGTTTGGCAGATGCTCAACAATATGCAGAAATTAAATTTGTAGGTTCAGATTTTGGTAATGTTGATAAAATGGTGGTTATTTCACCATATATTGCTTTTGAAGCATCAGGGCTTCTAGATCTTTCAAATGTTAAAGAAAAACTTATTTATGCGGTTAATACGGTAAATGTTACAGCTGATGCATCACAAAACATAACAGTAGACTTACCAGATGCTCAGGCAGATATTGATGTGCCAGATGGTAAAAAAACTAGGTATTAAAGTAGAAAATATTGGTAGTTGTAGTTGGGGGTGTAGCTACGGCACCGCGGATATGAGCGGTGAACGTTTAGAAATGATTGCCAAAGCTGTGAGCATTCAGGATAATATGGAATCTCTTATCCAATTAGGTGATAGTAGCATTAGTGTTGCAGGTTTTGACCCTATTGTAAACTTTTCTCAAAAGTCCACAGATCCATTAAAAACAGCTATTCATATTGAATTGGATGGCGATATTCAGTTTGGTGGTCAAATTTTATTTCAAACGATAGATAAAGATTTGTCGTATCAAGGCGGTAACTACGATGTTAAATTTATTGCTGGTGGTCATTTAGATGGGAACTTGTATTCATATCAGGGTAATATTGTTGCCGGTGATTTATACGTAGAAGCGGATTCAATTCGTTTTTCGATTAACGCAGATGGAGCATCTAAAATCGCTGGCAAACGTACGTTTGTTCAAAGAGAAGGCACTTTAAGAGTCGTTAATGATACTGGATTTGGTTATATAGATGGTAATGGCGTTGATTTAGATTTTTTTAGAACGGTTCATAAAAACCAAGGTTTTGATGAATATTATTTTGCACCAACCGTAGAATTAAGAGCCCCTAATGTTGAAATTAATGGCTCTATTAATCATTCTCTTGCGACAGATACAATGAACACGTACAGAAACAAATTTTATGCTGTAAATACCTGTAACTGGTTCTGTTTTAAAACGCCAGTAATGCCATCAAGCCCAGATCTTGATACGAATGATATTAATATTTATGCAACAGAAACAGTCACTATTAATAACGATATCCTATTAAATGGTTTAGGTAGTGTAAATGTAGAAGCGGCGACCTTAACGATAGACCCATCTATTACAGCAACAACAGACCCTGTTGTCTTTACGCAGTATACGCCGCCACCACCACCTCCGCCACCTGTTGCGCCAGTAACACCACCAGCAGAGGTACCAGAGCCTACATTTGATGATCTTGTAGAAAATATAGATGAATCAACAGTAGAAGTTGTGGTTGATAAATTTTTTGAACGCTTTACAGAAGCTGTAAAAGAAACAGCTAAAAAACAAATGAATTCCGTTAAAGCTTCTACGCCAAAATCAGAAGCGGCAAGCGCTAACAATAATCAAAGCAATGTAGCATCTCATAGTACAGCAGCAGAAGCCACATCAACTGCCGTTGCCGCAACTTGTGTTGATGGTGTCTGCACAGCAGTAGATAAAGAAAACAATATGGTTGTTGTTAACGAATCTTATTTAAGAGAACAAAAATTAGATGGCCTAGTAGATCGTGTTGTAAACCTAAAAGGCCTAGAGAACTTTAGGTTTTAAGCTTCGTTATCTACTTTTTTCTCTAATTTAGAATGGTGTTCAGGCTGTAGGTTTTTGTCTTCATCTAGTTTATAAATAATCATTTTACGGCCTTTAACGCCTAGAGCAAGTTTACCTCGTTTAAGTAAATCTAGTTCTTTCCCAACTAAGTCCCAACGCCAGCCAGAATCAAGTAATGTTTGATGGTCTCGTGCAGAAAGGAATTTATCTAATTCATCATTAGAAGCAATAAGCCTTGGCATCACATTTTCCTCCATTGCGCGTTGGCGTAAAAGTGTTTGCGCTAGTTGAGATACGAGAGAATCAGGCCCGTGGCTTTGTGGTTTTTTGTCTAAGCGTGCCCAGTTTTCTTCAGGCGTATCTTTAGCACGTTTTACTGCTTCTAAAATAGGTTCAGCAAATTGCTTAACAAAATTTTCTGTTACTCCGCGTACTTCCATAAGGTCAGTGGCAGATTGAGGGCGGTAACGGGCAATCGAAGAAAGTAGTTCATCACGTACAATAAAAGATCGTGGCAAATTTCTTTTACGTGCTTGTTCTTCTCGCCAAATGCTCAGTTCACGTAGTGCAGTACAAACGCTAGGCGTTTTGTCACGCATTTTAATTTTTTTCCATAGCTGGTCATCGGGGGTAATAATACCTTCTTCGGATGTTTGGCGATGCATTTCTTCATCTAACCAATGCTTGCGGTTTTTAGCTTCAAGCTGATGATCCATCATATGGTAAATTTTACGTAAGTAGCGCACATCGTCTAAAGCGTAGTCAAGCTGCTTGTCTGTAAGTGGTCTTTTGCGCCAATCAGTCATTTGTTGTGCTTTATTGAGTGGACGTTTTAATAGCATATGCACAAGATTCGCGTAAGAAATTTGCTCGCCAAGGCCTAAAGCCATAGCAGCAATTTGCGTATCAAAAATAGGGGAAAGAACTTTACCAACTTCGTAATAAAAAATCTCTAAATCCTGTTTACAGGCATGGAACACTTTAACTTGTGAGTCTTGTGCAAGTAATTCATATAAAGGCTTAAGGTCAATTGCTTGTGCAAGAGGGTCAATCGCCGCGATATGATCATCGGTAGCAATCTGAATTAAGCAAAGCTGGGCAAAATATGTTTTTTCGCGATGAAATTCAGTATCTATCGCAAGATAAGGGCTATCTTTAATCTGGTCAATGAAAGAAAGAAGGTCGGCTTGCTGTGTAATAAGCATGGTCTTTTTATCCTATTTTTGTGAGGCTTCCTCAGCCTCCGCGCCTGTATTTGGCGAGGTTACGGGTAGTGCCATTCTGGCGATCATCCGCGCATTGTAGTATATTCTTTGTAGTTTGTCGATAAGATCAACCTCTAAAGCATAAGTTGGTATACGATTATCTGCATTAGCAATAAGTCGGGAAGCCTGATGCTTGGCTAAATTTGCAAGAAAACGCTTCATCTTTGGCTTGGTCGCTAAAACGTCTTCAGCCATATTGGCATCTTCGCTTGTAATGGCCTCAATGGCATTGGCAAGTTGCTCTTGTACACGTTCATGTAGTTTCATAAGTTTTTTGGCAGTCTCTTCACTAATTTCTACTTGGTTACGCACGCGTGCTCTGGCCATAGCGGCAAAGTTTGTTTCAATAATATCGCCAATATTTTCTAGTGCATTAACAGCTTGCATAAGCTGTAACAGCTCTTGAGATTGCTGTTCTGAAATACGTTTTTTACTTAAACGACCTAAATAGTGCACAACATCTGCATATAATGTGTCAACTTCTTGTTCTAAAGTGTTAAGTTGTTTAAGCTTTTCTTTATCAGAGAGCATCACAGCATCTAAACAATCTTCAAACATCAGGTTAATCCGTTTACCTATGCGCTTAAGTTCACTACGGGCAGCGTTTAAAGCAAGGCTTGGTGTTTCAAGTAGAATATCTTCTAAAAACTTAGGTTTAATCTTAAGTGCTTCATTAAGAGGTCTATCCGGAATCAACCATGTTAAAAAGCGAGCAAACTGTGTTGTAAAAGGTAAGAACAGGCAGGCCAATAATAAGTTATAAAGCATATGAGCATTGGCAATTTGTCGTGGTAAGGCCATATCGCCTGTGGTTGGTGATATCGCAAGCACGCTTTCTACAAAGCCTGTGAAAAAAGGTAGAATAACGATAACACCAAGCACTTTAAATAAAACATGGGCTGCAGCGGCACGTGCTGCTTCTCGTGGTTTACCAATGGCAGCTAATCCTGCTGTTAAACAGGTACCAATGTTAGAGCCAAAAGTAAGTAAAACGCCCGCTTCTAGGCTAATTAAGCCTTGTGTAGCTAGAGCAATAATAATAGCGAGAGTGGCCGCACTTGAATTAACTAAAATGGTAACAATTGCCCCAACAATAAGAGAGAGCAACATACCATCTAAATGTGCCATAAAGTTAATAAATGGTTCATATGTTTTAAGTGGTGCCATGCTGCTGCTCATAAGGCCAATACCAAAAAAGAGCAAACCAATACCCATAAGCCCCTGGCCAATATAAACAGATAAAGAAGACTGTTTGCGCCAAGTACACATATAACCTATTGCAACAGGTAGCAGGGCGTATTCACTTAAGTTAAAGGCAATAAGTTGTGCTGTAATAATTGTACCTATATCGGCACCTAAAATAACAGCAATACCCTGTGAGAGAGTCATTAAATTAGCTGAAATAAAACCAACAAGTAATACAGTGGTAACGGTAGAAGACTGCACCATTGCCGTTACTGTTGCGCCAGTAATAAGCCCTAAAAATCTATTACGTGTAAAGCGCCAAATAATACCTTTAAGACGGTCGCCTGCAGCTTCCCTTAAGGCAAAGCTCATTTTGTTAAGGCCATATAAAAACAAAGCTAAGCCACCAAAAAGCCCAATAAACATCTTAAACCATTCGGGAGAATCTGGGTTTACTTGTGGTGCCGCCTCTGCAATAAAAGATAATGAAACAAAAAGTGTAAAACTTAAGGCAGCCCACATAAGGTTACTTAAGTTAACTTTCTTCATCTTCTATTCTTTCTGGTTTTATCACAAGAACGGGCACAGGGGATTTGCTTACAATTTTTTCTGTTGTCGAGCCAACGAGTAGTTTACGCATACCGCTACGACCATGAGACCCCATAACAACATACTCAGGCATGCTATCTTCAATAATTTCTAAAAGGCGTGTTGTGGGTACACCTTCAATAACTTTAAAATCGACGTTGTCTAACACATTTTTATATTCGGGCTTTTCATCTGTAATGCTTTGCACCAAATCAACGTACATTATTTCTGCAATTTCATCTAAAGGTTTGGGTGTGCCTTCTTTAATGTAATCGCTATAAAACCCAGGGTTTTCTGCAGGGCCATGTAAAACATGAATGGCTTTTACATCTAAATTTAAAGCTGTGGCAAGCTTAAGACCATGCAAAAAGGTATCTTTTGCATGTGCCGTAAAATCAAGTGATATAAGGATATGAGCCATCGTATACGCCACGCTTTTTTATTAAAAAATTAAGAAATTTATTATTGTTTATATATATTCTGTTTTTATTATCTTACCCTAAACAGATGGTGTAGGTACAGCATTAATTAAAGGGGTTAAGTAGCTGAGTAAGCATATGGTCTTCCCAGTTACCATTAATTTCAAGGTACTTGGGGGCTAAACCGATATCTTTAAAATTGAGTCGTTTAAGCGTGGCTTCGCTTTTTGTGTTGCTTGGCATATAGGCTGCAAGTACCTGATGTAATTTAAGCTGGGTAAATGTAAAACTGAGTATATCTGCAAGGGCTTTATGCATTAAGCCTTGGCCTTGTACATCTGCATCTAATGCGTACGAAATACGCCCTGCATCAAAGGATCCTCGTGTAATTGCAAATAAATGAATAACTGCAAAAACCTGTTTTTCTTTAACTAATACAAAGGAAAAGGCTTCTTCTTTGTCTTGCAAATCTAAGGCTATTTTTATTTTACGCTTCCAATGGCTTTTTTCTGTAATGCTTTTATGCCGTTTAGGTTCCCATTTTTGAATCAGATGTAAGTTTTTGGCATAAAAATCAGCAATTGCCTGTGCATCTCGGGTTTGCATAAAGCGTAATTCGTAAGTATCAATAAAAGATTCGAAATGGTATTTAGGAGCAAACATCTTATACGTGATTTACCGATTTTTTTTGTATGTTTTTTTATAAACGGGCGCTTTCCATAAACGCATACGGCTTGCGCTGAGTACCACTGTAACAGAAGATAAAGCCATAGCAGCACCTGCAAGCGCAGGGTTTAGCAACCAACCTGTAAAGGGGTAAAAAACACCAGCGGCAACAGGTATGGCAAGGCTATTAAAAATAAAGGCACCAAATAGATTTTGTTTAATGTTTTTAAGGCAGGCCTTACCTAGTTCTAAAGCAAAGATAACAGACCATAAGTTATGCCCTTTTAAGGTAATATCTGCCGCTTCAATAGCTGTATCTGTACCTGTGCCCATAGCAATAGAGCAATCAGCCATTTTAAGGGCAGGGGCATCATTTATGCCGTCTCCAACCATAAGTACTTTTTGCTTTTGTTTTTGGTAGTTTGCTATTTCAGCTAATTTATCTGCAGGGCTTAATCCAGCTTTAAAATCTTTAATACCAACTTTGGTGCAAAACTCTTTTACCGCACCGGCGTTATCGCCAGAAAGTAAGCTTATTTGGTATCCTTGTTCTTTTAGATACTCAATTGTTTTAGGGGCATCATCGCGTATTTTATCTTGCACACCAAAATAGGCAATCGCCTGTTCGTTGTTGGCTAATATAACAAGCGTTTCACCTTTGCGTGTAAGCACATCAGCCAACTCGCTTTTGTAATTAATATTATATTTTTGCATCAGTTTTGGGTTGCCTAGATAATAGGTGTTGTTATTAACGACACCGTAAATACCCATGCCAGAAAGTGTTTGCATCTGTTCTACAGCTTTAGCGCTCTCTACCCCAAAATCTGTAAAAGCTAAAGCAAGAGGATGCTTGCTCTCTTTTTGTAAAGCATAACAGATTTCTTTAATTTCTTGCGGATTGGTATCTTCTTCTGGATGAAAACTTGCGATGCTAGGCTCACCTTTTGTAAGGGTTCCTGTTTTATCAAAAATAATACGTGTAATTTTAGGGAGCTTTTCAAGAGCAGAGGCACGCCTAAAAATAAGTCCATAGTGTGCAGCTTGGCTCATAGAAAGCACAACAGAAATAGGTGTTGCCAAACCTAAAGCACAAGGGCAAGCAATAACAAGTACAGAAAGTGCTGTTGTAAAGGCAATTGTTACTTGGCCTGTCTGGTAAAGCCATATAGCAGCTGTAGCTGTGGCAATCACTAAAATAATAGGCGTAAATACAGCAGCGATAGAATCTGCAGTACGAGCGATTTGTGGTTTCTCGCTCTGTGCTTTATGTATAAGATGAATCACGCGAGATGCTTCTGTTGCTTGGCCTGTGTGTGTTACTTTTATAAGTAATGTTCCTGTATGGTTAAGGCTACCTGCAAGCACTTTGTCTTCAGGTTCTTTATAAGTCGCACCAGGTTCACCTGTAAAAAATGTTTCACTTACATCCGATGTGCCTTCAATAATAATACCATCAGCAGGAATACGCTCACCCGCAAGTACTTTTACTTTGTCGTTCTTTTCTATTTCATCAATAGGTACTATTTTTTCTTCTGTACCAATAAGGCGCTTTGCAGTTTGTGGCGTTAAATAAAGTAAGCGCTCCATAGCTTTTTGCGCTTTGCGTCGTGCACGTGCTTCAAGCCCTTGTCCAAAAGCAATAAACCCTAAAATAAGTAAGGCAGATTCGTAATAAATAGGCATGCCAGAAACATCTTGTTTAAGCACCTGTACCAGGTAAATATGGTAGGCAGAAAAAATAAAGGCGCTTAATGTACCTAAGCCGACAAGGCTATTCATGTTAGGGCGTAGGTACTTAAAACTTTTAAAGGCGTCTACATATACTTCTTTATAAAGTAGCAACATAAGCCCAAGTGTTAAGGCTGTTAACATAAGCCAAATAGGGGAATTTAAAGGGGGTAAGCTATGCATTAGCATTGCAAACATAAATGCAAAGCCACTTATAATTAATAGGGCAGATTTTTTAAATAAACTATGGTCTTCTTTGCTGGTTTTTCTATTCTGCTCGGGCTCAATTTTTTGTGCGGTAAAGCCTTTGTTTTTAATGCGGGTTATAATAGCATCTGCTGTGTCTTCTGTTTCAACCCATAAAGACCTAGACGCAAGGTTTACAGAAACCGCCTCATTGTCGTTAAAACAGGCCTCAACTTTGCGCACGCAACCACCGCAGTGCATGTCAGAAACATAAAACTGGAATTTATTTTTTTCTTGTACTTTATTCATAATAAAAGATTTTGAACGACTTTTTATAAAAAGAACAGTTATTTTTAAACAAGCACTTTATAAAAATGTGGTATTTAGACAACAACTTCCCTTTAAGTCTATGTTTTTAGGCTCTACATTTGCGCATTATTATAGTAAGATTAAAACCTATAATAATAAAAGATATATCTAATAAGGTTTAATACAGATGTCAGACGCACTTAAATTCAACGCTCAGCTTGGGATTCACCCAGATGTTGATGCCTTAGAAAAAGAATATGAACAGCTTGTTGAAAAGTTCCGCCAACAAGGGCTAGACTTAGTAAGTTTTTATACAGCACCCCTTCAACTTAATTTGGCACCACAGCAAATTTCATTTCTTGAACCCATGTATGATTTTAAAGCTGTTGATCTACCGGGTGGTGGCTCAGAAGATTTCGCATTTTACCCATGTCGTGTAACACCAACAGGTGGTGCGGCAGCTTTTTGCTTTATGCTTTGCCGAGGTGATAAATCTAAAATGCACCAGAAGGTGGATCTTTTCTCACCAGCACTATTTGGTATAGAACAAGGTCTAACTGTAGATGTAGAAATAGACTCTAAACGTGTTAAAGCGTAAGTTTTGTGATTAAAGGATGATATAATTACGTATGGCTATTTTAACGTTCATTAAAAGCTTTTTATCAGTTCTTGTACTTTCAGCAGCTGTTATTTTTGGTGCTTATGCACTTACAGGTTTTACGGCTGAGGAAACTTCTTACACAAAAATTGCTGAGCTTATTGAAAAAAGAAGTGCAGCCTTTGAAGAGGTTGCTTCCGATGCTCTGCGTGAGCAGCGCACAGCAGCAGGTGTAAAAACACAAGCGCGAAGTATCGCCTTTAGTGTACACGAAACAACAGGTCTAGAAATTACAGTAGTTGAACTACCCTACCAAGGTATCGATAGCTTAATGACAACAACCCTGCAACGCGAGCAAGCAAATATAGCTGTTCAGGCATTGCAAACAGTTGATTTTGACACAGCGCAAGACCTTGAGCTTAATATGATGGGTGAGCTGTTTGTTTCACGTATTTTGCCTTTCGATATTCGTGTAAAAGAAGGCCAATACTCATTAGCATTTTTGCTGCAGCAAGGGCAGAAAGACTTTTTAGCCCCGTATAAAGATGCGCAACAGCAAATTTTAACAATTTCTCCACTTGGGTTAGTCTTGGCACTGCTTTACGCTATTATTCGTGTGCGTACAGAAAACAAGCCTATTCGTCGCTTTATTTCTTATCTTCGTGCCGCTTCTCTTACCTTGCAAGAAGGCCGTAAGCCAGAACCTCTTCCTGTTAAGGGTAAAAGTGCGCATGCGCAATTAGCGCAAGCTATTAATCAGCTTATTCAAGGGCCAGAACATAAAGACGAAGCTATGGAAATGGCTAAAACAGATGCACTTACGGGGCTACCAAACCGTCGTGCACTTATGGAAGAGCTTGAAACGCGTTTTCAAATGGCACAAGCGAAAGATGCCCGCATTGCATTATTGTTTATTGACTTAGATGGCTTTAAACCAATTAACGATACTTACGGCCATGAAGCAGGGGATGATGTGCTTAAAATTGTATCTGAACGTTACTCATCTTGCGTGCGTCGTGGTGATATGGTCTGCCGCTTAGGTGGTGATGAGTTTGTGATTATGCTTTGGAATGTACCAGAAGACCGCGCATTTTTAGAGAAGAAATCTCAACAAATTATTGACCGTACAAACGAAACCTACTGGGTGCAAGACCAGCGTGTGCAAATGGGTGCATCTATTGGTGTGGCTGTTTCACCAACAGATGGTGAAGACCCTGAAGCCCTGTTGCGTAACTCAGATGAAGCGATGTATGCGGCTAAAAATGGTGGTAAGAATGCTTACAGATTCTACTCATAATGTAATCGCTTAAAAATAAAAAGGTCGGCATAGCCGACCTTTTTATTTTTAAATAGCTTAAGCTAACTTTCCATAGCCATCATTTGCTCTGCAATACGTCGGTCTTCTTCCGATACAAAATCATCGGAATCCTCATCTGTTGGCGTTTCTGTTGAAGATGCGGTGTCCGTTTGTTCCTGTGCAACGGATTCTAATGCAGAAAGAGCTGATTCTGCTTCTGTCGTTTCAGCCATGGTATTTGTTTCGGCTGTTTGCTCAGTAGCTGACGCGTCTTCTTCTAGTGTTGGTAAAGACATATCTAAGGCGGATTCTTCTTTTTTAACAGCAGCACCTTCGGACGTATATTCGTATTTTGATTCTTCTGCTTCTAAAGCTAGTTTTTGTAAAGGTGAGAGATCTTGCACTTCCTCTTCCTCAACAACCTTTTCAGGCTCAGGCATTGCCTCTACAGGAGCATCGTCAAAAGAAATATCTGCTAAAGTTGTATCTTCAGGCTCTTCAAATGAGATGTCATCTAAATTCGGCACAGGCTCATCAACCATGTTAGGTGCTGTGTCTTCTGTGATGTCCATGTCAGATGCTATCACTTGTTCTGCAGGAGCCTCTTCTAAGCTTTCAGGCTCTGGTATTGTTAGAGGACTTTCTTCTTCTGGACTTTCGTCCATTAAATCAGCAACGCCCATATTAAGCATTGGCTCCGCAGGCGTTTCTGAGCTTGGTTCAGTTATTTCTGTAGTGGTATTATTTTCAGTGCTACCCTCAGCAGTGTCTTCAAAGGCTGCTTCAGCCATCATGTCTTCTACACCAGAATCTAGGCTCGTTTCTTCTGTTGTGTCCATATCAAATGCTTCAGCCGGCATATTCTCGGCAGAGCTCTGTTCTGATTTGTCTGCATTGTTACATGTTGTGGCAATCATATGGTCTAAATGTGCTTCATCTTCTGTACCATTCATGCGGTGTTCTGCTTCTAGCCTGCGTAAAGTATGACCAACTTGGTAACCAATATTGTGTAAAATATCAATCATGTGCTCATCAACTTCAATTTCTTCACGTAGATAAAGTTCAATAACAGCAACAGGAATATCTTTTACCAGCACAGGCAGAGTAATCGCCTGCTTAAAGCCTGTTGATTTCATGGCTGTTAAACGCGCATCGTTTAGCGTTTCATCTAAATATTCAAAATGCTGTGGCTCAGCATACTGGAAGGTTACACCGATAAGGCCTTCTGTTTCGTTAAATGTTGTTTGTGCCGTGGTATTTTTAAAAAGTGCAAATTCGCCACCTTTGGGTTTTACCCAGTGGTTATGGCTTTTAAATGTATTTTCTTGTGCGCAATAAATATAGGCATGCCCTAAATCAAAATGAATTTGCTCGCCCAAAAGTTCTAATGTTTTGCAAATAGCATCTTCAATGCTTGGGGCGTGGTTCAGGCTACGTGCTACTTCTTTAAGTAGTTGCGCAAGTTGGCTACGTTCAAGCATACGTTCTTTGTGTTTTAAAACTTGTCGCATATCTTGAGCTAAACAAATATAAAAATAAGCATCGTCAAAAGGTATAGCGTGCATATCTAGCTTTACGCGGCGCATATCAGCATGTAAAAAATGTTTGGCATCAAGCTCTGTTGTGGCTTGAGGAAGTTCGCTTTGTGATTCAAGAGCAGATGTTGCTTCTTCATTAAGCCTAAAGAAGAACTTTTTAAACTTTTCACGTTCATCTTGTGGGAAAAGCTTCTGCGCACGCGTATCAATAACATCTTCTTCTTTATAACCAAATATATCTTCAGCACCTTTACTAAAGCCTCTAATAACGCCATGTTGGTCTATTAATAAAATACCATCTTTTACAACGTGCATTATACGTTGCAGGGTATCTTCGTGCTTAAAGAAGGCGATTGTTTGTTCAGAATACTGGGTGTTGTTTCCACCATGCTTTTCAGATGTATAATCAATAGCTGCTTGCGCATCAAAGCCACCGTAAGTACTTTCTTCAGCATTTTGCGTCGGCTCAGGTGTTTCTGCCTCTTGTTCTAAAGGTTGTTGTTCAGCTTCGTTCATCATTGCAGCCATCATGTCTTCCTCCGAAACTGAGGTTTCGATGTCAGGCGCATCATTTGGTTCAGCTTGTTTTAATCCGTTAAGTTGCTCTTGTAAGTTATTAAGCTGTTGCTGAAGTTGTTCTAATGTTGTGCTAGACATGATACGAAAGCGAACCCTTATTTATTATTTTTTAGTTCTTATTAATTTTTCATTTAGCCACAATTTGGCTATTAATAACATATATGGTAGGTCTGTTCGTTTTTATAGTCAATGCTTGCACTTTTTTTTATCTTTATATAGTTGGAGGTAGTTGCTAATTTGTTCGCTCATAAATGGCTTTGTGAGGTACCCTTTAGCCCCTAAACTTTGTGCTTTATGTATGATATTTTCATCCGTTTCAGATGAGATAATTATAATATAAGCTTCAGGGTCTAAGGTTAATAATAGGCTTAAAAACTCTAAACCGGTACCCTGTGCCATGGCCGCATCTAAAAACACGCAATCAGGCAAGTTCAAGCGGTAGCTTTCCAAAGCGTCCTGAAAATCGTAGCATTCTAGTACTTCTGCATGTTCTATTAAAGAAGAAGCCAGCTGGAATCTGTAAGATGTTTCATCCTCTACAACAAGGCATAAAGGCATGTTGCGTCGTTGCCTTAAACGATTAAGTACAGGTACGTCTTGCTGTGGGTGCATATAAATGGGGGGGATATCTTTTTCTTCTGTCATATCGCAAAGTTTTATAAGAGTCGGCCAGTTCGTCTGAGGGTTGATTTTAATATACAAAAGTTCATCGGATGTCTGTTCTGCATCTTCCAAACAAATATCCTGGATAAAAGCCCCAATTTTTTCTAACTCTTTGGCTTTAAGGGTTGAAGATAAAATAAGAATATCTGCATTGTTAAAAATATAACAATAACCAGAAGTATGACCAAACTCATACTCAAGCTTACGCTCTATCAGTAAATAAAGCCCGCGTAAGCTTTCTTCATCTAAATTTAACCAACTTAAAGTAAGGTATAAGGCATTATATGCTGCTGATTTGTTACATTCTTCTATTTCTGTTAAATGTTTTTTGAGTTTTTGCTTGGCATGCATCGGGATAATAAACATTGAGTGCTACCTCCTGCGGGTTATGTCTCAAAAAGATTCAACCTTTTGATCTAAATGACTAATTTTGAAACATAAAAGGGTTGTTATTTTATCTTTTATACATAATCAAGCAATATTAAGACCAAGATAATCTTTGTAACACTTCTTGCTTATAGGCTGTCTTTTACCTACACTACATAAAAAGAGCTATAAAAAGAAAATGGATGCAAAGTAGGGGTATTAATATGGTTCAGCAAGTTACAGATTGGGTGTGCGCACATATTAAAGAAGCTGTTATAGGCCTTAACGATAAAGGTATCATTTGTTTTGCTAATCCAGCAGCAGAAGTGCTCCTTAAACTTACAAGTGCGGAAATGTTAGGCAAACCCATATCGGAAATTGTGCAAGATTTTGATGCCGAACATAATGCTTATACTTGGGAGGAGTCTCCAATAGGGCATGCTTGTCGTCAGCACCGTTATTATTCAGCGCAGACAGAGTTCTTTCAATCTAAATCAGGGCATGATTTTGCCGTAAGCTACCGCGTTGTACCAACCGAAGAAACATCAGATGTCGATGCTTTGTTGTTTTTTGAGGATATGACAAGGGAGCGCATGCAAATGGGCTACTTACAAAAAGTCATGAACCATGATCCGCTTACAGCCATTCCGAATCGTCAATTGTTTATGTCGTTATTAGAACGTGCCATGGCGCGCGCTAAACGAGATAAAAAAGATATTTATGTGCTCTTTTTAGATTTAGATGGCTTTAAACAAGTAAACGATACTTTGGGGCATGAAGCGGGGGATAATCTCCTTATTGCAGTCACAGAACGCCTACAAAGTTGCCTGCGTGAAAGTGATTCAGTCGCACGTATGGGCGGCGATGAATTTACCGTTATTTTAGAAGATGCAAAAAATAAAGAAGATTGCCAAATCGTTGCCCAAAAAATTATAGATGCTTTATGTACCCCATTTATATTAGAAGAACAAAAAATTCAAATCGGTACATCCATTGGTATTGCAAATTACCCGACTGATGCTCAAGAAAAAGATGTTCTTATTAAATGTGCGGATAAAGCCATGTACAAAGCTAAAGAAACAAAAGGTTGCTTTGTCTTTTCAGCGTAAATTTAATTTAAAGGCGCTGATATAAATAAAGCTTCCCAGGTAACATCTGCTTACCTTGCTTGCGTAGAGGGAACTGATCTGCCGCAATTATTTTAAACCCAAACTGCTCTGCCAAATGCGCCATGTACGCAGGCGTATGAGAAAATCGCCCAGAATGTTGTAATTTATATCCATGAGTTTCGTTTGGGTCTTCTTCCGCGGTTAGCATAAATAAACCGCCTTTTTTAAGCTTGTGTTCTGCAAGTTTAAAAAGCTCTTCACAGGCGCCAACGTATATTAAAAAGTCTGCGCCAATAATCATGTCTACAGCTTCAGAAAGCGCAGAAAGTGCCGTAATAGCATCGGCGATAATCACTTCTTCGTATATACCAGATTGCAGTGCGATAGAGACCATTCTTGGTGAAAGGTCCACCCCGTAAAATTTGGCGCCAGTATGTTTTAATTTAAGGGCGCAAGCACCTGTGCCACAACCAAGGTCAATCACTGTTTTGTTTTTTAAATCTATTTGCGGAAAATTCTCTAGCATTTTAGCAATGCGTTCAGGGGCATCGTAACCTAAAGCGTTTAGGCTGGCATCAAAATTATCAGCATAATAATCAAAAAGCTCTTGTACATACTCTTGCGGTGGGTGCGCTGTTTGTGTGCCTTTTAAGGCGTTAATCATATGTAAAACAGTGGCGTTCTCAGGGTCTACTTTTAGGGCTTTTTCATATGTTTTAATGGCTAAGTCAAGCTGTGAATTTTCCATATACACATGGGCAAGATTAATTAAATGCCTTGGGTTATCTGGTTCTAAACCAACGGTTTGCCTATAGGCTTCTATTGCTAAATCAAAAAACTGATGGTCTCTATAAAGGTGTCCCAAATTCACCAAAATAGGGCAAGACTGGGGTTTAAGCTCTAAAGCTTTTTTAAAACTCTTTTCAGCCTTTTTAAAATCCTGATTTTGGTGATACACAATCCCTAAATTATTGTGGCTATCTGGGCGTTGTGGGTCTAGTTCTATTGCTTTTAAAAAGTGCTTTTCAGCAAGGTCTAAATTTCCTTGTGCACGCATCACAATCCCTAATGAGCTATAAATACGACCATCTTGTTGGTTAAGTGTTAACGCGCGGGAAAGAGAGCTCGCCGCTTGTAAAAAATCTTTTTCTTGGTATTGTGCAAGGCCAAGCAAGCGGTAGCCTTCCGCAGAATCAGGGCTATGTGCCAGATAAGCTTCATATTTATCAATCGCACTTTTAATATCACCTGCTTCGTGCGTTTCTAGTGCGTCATTGAGTAACTTATCCATTGTCTTTTGCCTATTTTTTATTTTTACGGCTGCTATTTTAACGCAAAATCTTTATTTTACCAAGGTTCAATACCCTTAAAGGACGCTAGCCCGCCATAATTGTGTTTTTATAAGGTTTAAATATAGTGTTAAGTTTGCATAAAATATAGCTATCTTATTGAGAAATAGATGCATAAAATTAATAATATATCTTGCAATGGTTGTATTACTGATGTATTTAAAAGATGGTGTTGTACAAACCCAATTATTGGCTGTAAAATAAATGATAATCCAGTCAAGTAAGAGTATATGTTAGGTAAAAAGAATGAGTAGACTGACAAGATTAGAGGTTTTTGTAAGAGTTGTAGATTCTGGTAGTTTTACAGCAGCTGCTAACCAATTAGAAATGTCTAAATCTGCGGTGTCTCAGCATATTCTTAAATTAGAAGAAGAGCTTAACGCTCGCTTACTTAACAGAACCACTCGTAAAATCCATTTAACAGAAGCAGGTAATATTTTTTATGAACGCAGTGCGCGTATTCTAGATGAGATTGCAGATGCTGAAAACGCAGTACATAGCCTACACCAAAACCCACGTGGTACGCTAAGGGTTGTTTGCCCAACGGTGTTTGGTTTAAGGCATTTAGGGCCACTTCTTCCTGTTTTTAATCTAGAATATCCTGATCTTAAGTTAGATATTACCCTTACAGATCGTGCTGTAGATATGCTAGAAGAAGGCTACGATTTACAAGTTAACACAGGCCGTCATCAAGATACATCTTTGATTCAGCGTTTTGTCTCTCCATGTAAATATGTACTCTGCGCCACACCGAGTTATTTAAAAGAATATGGCACACCAACACAGGTAGAAGACTTAGAACGCCATAACTGCCTACTGCTTTCCGATACAAATTCATGGTACTTTGAAAAAGATGGCAAAGGTATTTCTGTACCTGTTTCAGGCCAACTTAAAGTGAATAATGCAGATGTTTTGCGTCATGCGCTTTTAGGGGGTATGGGTATCGCTTTGCTACCAACTTTTGTGTTAGGGCCAGATGTTAAAACAGGCGTGGTTACACCAATTTTAACAGAGTATGCACCAGAGCCAGGTTCCGATGTACATGTTATTTACCCAGAAAATCGCCATCTTTCTCTCAAAGTGCGTTTGTTTGTAGAATTTTTGCAAAAACATTTTGGCGAAGTCCCTTATTGGGATGAATACCTATAACCCATAGTTTTTTAAAGGGTTTTATAAAGGCTAAGCTCAGCATAATTGCTTGATCTTAGCTTTTTTTTTGCGTAAACTGCGCTCTATGAAAATTCAACAGCAGGTTTCATTAAAAAACCTTACAACAATGGGAGTTGGCGGTAAAGCCCAACACTTTGTTGTAGCTCACACATCTAAAGACATAATAGATGCCATTTTGTACGCACGCCAAAATCAGCTTTCTTGGCGTGTTCTTGGTGGTGGCAGTAATAGTATTTTTTCGGATAATCTTTACCAAGGTCTTGTTATTCATGTGCAGTCTAAAGGAATAGAGTTTAAACCACAGACAGGTGGTAAAGTTCATGTCATAGCAGAAGCAGGTGAAGTCTGGGATGATCTTGTGGAAACGTGCTGCCGCAAAAAGCTTTGGGGTATCGAAAATATGAGTGCTATTCCAGGTCTTGTCGGTGCGCTTCCTATTGAAAATGTTGGTGCTTATGGTCAAGAGTGTGCAGATGTTTTTGTAAGTTGCCAAGCATACGATGTTGAAGAAGATAAAATTGTGACGTTTTTAAAAGATGATTGCGATTTTGGTTATCGTCATAGCCGTTTTAATAGTACGGATGCAGGGCGTTATGTTGTGCTTTCTGTTTGTTTAGAGCTAGACGAAAACGGTAGCCAATGCGGTCATTACCCCGATGTTGAAGCCTACTTAGGCGGGCAAGAAGCGCAAGACCCATTAGAAATGCGCCAAGCCATTAGTAGTATTCGTTTTTCTAAACTACCGCATTGGGACGATTTAGGCTCGGCAGGTTCATTTTTTAAAAATATTATTACCGATAAGCAGGGGTATCTTGCTTCTGTAACTGCACTTGAAAAGCATATCTCAGCAGAAAATCTCGAGCGTTATAAAAATGTATGTGAGAGATTTGTTCTGGGAGATTCCTATAAAATTCCAACAGGATTATTGTTGGATGTTATGGGTTTTGCAGGCTACCAAGTTGGTGGCGCAGCAATGTACGAAACTCAAGCGCTTATTATGGTCAATAAAACAGGCCAAGCTAAAGCAGAAGATATTTATAATCTTGCGTTACAAATACAGCAAAAAGTTAAACAGCTAACAGGTTTCGAACTTAAAATAGAACCACATATGATTGGTTTTAAAGAGGATGAAAAATAATATGTCCGCATATGCACGTATTGCAGAAACACTTATTTTTTTGGAAAAAGAACTCCGTGAGCAAAACCTATACAGCCCCCCAAAGGTTGGGTTAAATATTACACAGCCTTTTGGTCATGGAGAGGTGGAGTTTCATGAATGGCTCTGCTGGGTTTTAATTCCACAGTTTAAAATTATTTTAGAGCAAGGAAATGGTCTTCCTTCTGAATGTGGCATAGCCCCTTATGCAGAAGAAGCTTTTAAAAACTATAGCCAAAATACGCAGCAAATTGTAGACTTACTGCAGGCGATAGATGAAATTATTGTACAAAACGCTAAAGGTTAAAACATTATGTCCCGCAAAACTGTTGCTTTTAGAATGATGCAAAAAAAAGATGGCACACCTTTTGTATCTCTTAAATTAGATGACTTACCACCAGCAGATGCAAAATGCTATGCGCGTGTTAGCCACGATTTGGCACGCCTTATGTTTACAGGCCATACAGAGTATTTTGAACTTAAGCCTTTTCCGTTAGAGTGGGTACGCTATTATCAGGAACAAGATGAAATGATTGTTGTGGTACTAGAAGGTACAGAGCTTAAAGGCCATTGGAAAGCGCAAATTACTAAAGGTTAAAAAATATATAATGCGTTAAAAAGCAGCCGGTTGGCTGCTTTTTTTATTGTTGAAACTTTTGTAAACTATCGACCATTGTTTGGCGAATTTTAGCGCAACTCGGACCGTAATCCTTCATCACAACAGGCATTGTATCTTGCCTTGCTTTACTTACAATAAGTTCAATTTTACGTTTTTGTAAATCTTTGAGTGTTTCTGTATCTATTTGAGATTGTTGCGCAATAATATTGATCATAGAAAGAAAATTATCCGCAACATTTTGGAACTTTTGCTGGGCGTCAGCAGCGTTATCTAACCCTTGAACTTGTCCTGTTGCTTGTGAACTAAGCAGGTAAAAAGCACGACACTCCATCATTGTGTTAATCACGTACTCACCGTTAAAGTTTTTAGGGAAGGTAAAGTTCTGCGCAAAACTTTGTTGGCTTACAAGAATAAGGCTTAGTAACAAGGCAAGTTTTTTCATAAGTCTAGGTTCTTTCTTTTATTAGCTCGCTTGTTTTAACAGAGCCTTTTTGGGGTTATAAATTAAAACATCCGATGGCTTATCTTGCCATGCAACAGATATGTTAACATGCGCATCCGCCGCTTGTCGAATAATCTCTAATGCTTTTTCCGGCGCATTATTTTGTTCACTTAGGTGCATTAAACGCACATCTTCTACCTGCGGCAATGCTTGTAAAAGTGCCGCTGCTTGTTCGTTGGCTAAATGCCCATAATCCCCACCTACACGTTTTTTAAGTTGGGCAGGGTAAGGGCCGACTTGTAGCATTTTAGGGCAGTGGTTTGCTTCTAGGGCGAGGTGCGTACAAGCTTGCAGAGCCTCAACAATATGTGGGGTAATGTGCCCGCAATCTGTTAGGTAGCCTAAATGCTCATCGGCATCTTTTTCTAGGCTAAAAGTAAAGGCGCAGTTCTCTCTGGCATCATGCGGCACAGGGAAGGGATGAATATGTAACCCCTCAAGTTCAAAAGAGCTATGAATATCAAAAAAAGCAATAGATTCTTGGCCATTAAACTTATGAGAAGCCGCCATATAAGTACCACGGCTCATATAAATAGGGAGGTTGTGTCTACGTGCAAAAACAGGCGCACCGTTTATATGGTCGCTATGTTCATGGGTTACAATTATAGCTGTTAAGTCTGCACCTGTTAAGCCCAAGTCATCTAAGCGGGCATCTAATGTTTTTGCATTTGGGCCGCAATCAATGAGCAAGCAATTGTTTTGCCACTGAATAAGCGTTGCATTACCTTTAGAACCAGAAGCCAAGGGCGTTAAACGTATTTCCATCATTTAAATTAATTTCCCCTGATCTCTGTAAGAATAATGTAAACCATCTCCCACAATAATATGGTCATGTAAACTTATGCCCATAGCATGAGCAATCATTTGTATATCTGTTGTTAAATTGTCGTCTTGTACCGAAGGGCTAGGGTCACCAGAAGGGTGGTTGTGCGCAATTAAAATAGCGGTAGCACCTAAGCTAAGCGCTTCTTTCATAACCTCGCGCGGGTATACGGCAGATGTGTTAACCGTGCCTCTAAATAAAGAGTCATCTTTCAGTAAATTATTTTTGCTATCAAAATAAAGTACATGAAATTCTTCATGTTTAAGATCCGCCATTTTAGAATATAAAAAGTCTAAAATAGCTAACTTATCATTTAATTTTTCTTTATTTATAATGGCTTCACGTTTGCTGTTTATCGCAACTGCTTCAATCACTTTAAGGTGTGTAATAACAGAATCTCCCACACCGCTAAAGCTTTTTAATTCTGCTTTAGGGGCAGAAAGCACTTTGGCAATACTTTTGTATTTGTTTAAAAGTTCTTTTGCTAGTGGTTTTACATCTTTACGCGGAATAGATTGCATCAGTAACAGCTCAAGCAGCTCATAATCAGCAACGGCTTGTGCTCCACCTTCTAAAAAGCGGAGCTTTAAGCGTTCTCTATGTCCTAAATGATGCGGTTTTTCAGCCATTTTTTACCTAACTTATTAAAAGTGTCGCTTAATTTATGTTAAGCGGCGCTATAAGGTGGTTTATGTAAACCCTTAGGGGACTGAGTTAAAATTTCACAACCTGTTTCTGTTACAACAATTGTGTGTTCAAATTGTGCAGAAGCTTTGCCGTCATCTGTAATTACAGTCCAGTCATCTTCAAGTACGTGGTTACCAGCAACGCCTAAATTAATCATCGGCTCAATGGTAAATGTCATGCCTTTTTTAAGGCGCATGTCGTAGTTAGGGTCTTGTGGATCGTAATGCAATACCATTGGCTCTTCATGGAAAATACGCCCAATGCCGTGGCCACAGTATTCACGTACAACAGAGTAGCCTTTGCCTTCTGCAAAAGTTTGAATCGCCTTACCAATATCAGAAAGAAAAGAACCCGATTTAACTGTTTTAATACCCAGCATCATCGCTTCGTAAGTATCTTCAACTAACTGTCGTTTTTCATCTGTAACATTGCCCACTAAATACATACGAGAGTGGTCACCATGGAAGCCATCTACAATAACCGTCACATCCACGTTAATAATATCACCATCTTTAAGCACATCTTGTTCAGAAGGAATTCCGTGGCATACAACCTCGTTTAAGCTTGTACAAACAGATTTAGGAAACCCACGGTAATTTAAAGGCGCAGGTGTTGCGTTGTTGGCAATAATAAAATCATGGCAGATTTGGTTAATTTCTTCGGTTGTCATACCTACACGAATTTGTGGTGTTAGGTGGTCTAGTACCTCAGCGGCAAGCTTACCAGCTGCACGCATTTTTTGGATTTCAACATTGTTTTTTGCTCTGATTTTAGCCATAGGTAACGTCTATTTTCTTTTCTAATTTAATTTCTGTTTCTGTGAGTTTAGCGGAGTATGCTAAACAAATAACACCCGCAGCAGTGGCTTCTTTAAAAGCTTCGGCATATTTGGGGTCTATTTCATCTGCAAGAGTTACTTTATCACAATCTGTTCTATTTATCAGGTAAAAGATGCACGCTTTATGGCCTTTTTTTACCATTTCTGTAAGTTCTTGCATATGTTTACGCCCACGCTCTGTTACGGCGTCAGGGAAGGCGGCTACTTTATCTTTTAGGCTTAAAGTTACATTTTTAACCTCAACATAGCAGGTCTCACCATTTTTGCTGTTGGTCAGCAAAATATCAATACGACTGTTTTTACCGTATTTCTTTTCAGTTTCAATAATATCATAATGGCTTAATTCTGGAATTTCTTTATGTTCCAGAGCTTCTTTTACAACCTTATTTGGTAAGTTGGTGTTTACGCCCACCCAGCCCGTTCCTGGGTTTACTTGCTCTAATGTAAATTTTAGTTTGCGTTTGGGGTCATTGTTTTGTGTGAGTCGCACCAAAAAACCTTCTTCTTTTAGCCCCATCATAGAGCCTGTATTTGGGCAATGCGCTGTTACAATTTCATGGTTGTCTAAGCACACGTCTACAAAAAATCTTTTGTATCTTTTCAAAAACTTACCTTGTATAAGTTTGCCCGAATACTGCATTTTTGCCTCACCCCTATAGAGATTAATGTGTAATATATTATAAATATACGATTTTTGTGTTTTCATACTTATCATATTGTGTTCTATTTAAATAGTCATAAAAATATTATGGTTTTTTTAGAGGGTAAGAAAATATGTCTGTAACACAAAGCATGGTAGAAGATGTCACGGAACGTGGCCGGCTCGCACTTAAAACATTTTGGCCAACTCTTAATGAGAATTTAAGCGATATTTTAGATAACTTTTATACAAAGCTTTCTCATCATCCAGAAATGTCCAAATTATTAACAGACCAATCACTCGATCATTTAAAATTAGCGCAAAAAGAACATTGGGAAGATATCTTTTTAAACGGTCACACCCCAAGGTATTACGAGCGCATGGCGCGTATTGGTATGGCACATGCTTTAGTGGGGCTTGCGCCGCATATGTATATTTCAAGTTACGGCATGTTACACTAAGAAATTATTAAGCTTGCCTGCGCACATTTTAGTCGCTGGCAGCGAGAACCGCTGGAAATTTTATTAAAAGCCCTTGCAAAAGTTATTACGATGGATCTTATGCATGCTATTGAAGCTTACTATGTAAACACCAAAAACCGTACAGAAAAAGAAGTGACGCATGTGGCTAATGATCTTTCAAAATCAGTTGCTTCAGGGCTAGATTCTACCGTAGCTGCGTCAGAAGAGATGGATCAATCTATCCAATCCATATCAGAACAGTTAGAGTCTTCATCACATTTAGCAGAAACATCAACAGAAAAAGCCCAGCAAGCAACAGAGGTTGTTAGCTCACTTAATAAAATGGCCGAAGAAATAGGCTCCGTTATGAACCTTATTCGTGATATCGCAGATCAGACCAATTTGCTTGCACTAAATGCCGCTATTGAAGCTGCCCGCGCAGGTGAAAGTGGTCGTGGTTTTGCGGTTGTTGCCGATGAAGTTAAAAAACTTGCTTTACGTACGAATGAAGCGACAGAAGAAGTACAATCAAAAATTCAATCTCTTCAACTCGGCACATCAGAAACAGAACACGCCATTCAGGCTGTTTCAGAAAATATAGCCATAATGAATGACACAACACAGTCCATTAGCCAAGCAATGCGGGAACAACGTGCGGCATCTTCTGAAATATCAGAAAACTTTGCAGAAGCTTCAGAAGCAATCGGAGCTCTTTCTGCCCAGCTTGAAAACCAGATCAAAAGTATTTTTAATCAGGCAGACTAATTTACAAGCAGCATAAAGTCGGTTAAGCTTTGCAACATCTTAAAAATAAAGGGATGAAAGATGCAACATAACCGACTTTTTGTTTTTGATATTGAAACAATTCCAGATGAGCAGGCGGCACATGCCCTTATGGGAGAAACGTCTACCGATGTGCAACAGCAACGCAAAGCCCTTGCAGATTATCATTTAGACATTACAGATGGTCGTTCCGATTTTTTACGACAACCTTTTCATAAAGTTGTCGCTCTTTCTTATCTAGATGCAGAAATTCAACGCAATGCACAAGGTGAAACCTATATTTTAAAGGACATTCGCACAGGCGGTGAGCTTGATAGTTCAGAAAAAGATATTGTTAATGGGTTCTGGCAGTTTATGGAACGTTCAACACCAAGGCTTGTTTCTTATAATGGTCGTAGTTTTGATTTACCTGTTCTTAAATACCGCGCGATGAAACATGGCATAACAGCCGCGGCACTTTTTAAAAGTGGCGATAAATGGAACTCATACACGCAGCGCTATTCGTTAGACTGGCATTGCGATTTGTTAGAAGCGCTTTCCGATTTTGGTGCGTCAGCTCGTTGTAAGCTTAACGAGGTTTGTTCTATTATGGGCTTTCCTGGCAAGTTTGGGGTGGATGGCTCTAAAGTGTCCCAAATGTACGATGATGGCCAACTTGAAGAAATAAGAGATTATTGTGAAACAGATGTGCTGAACACCTATTTGGTTTATTTAAGATACCAGCACCATACAGGTACACTAAGCACAGAAAACTATAATACTGCTATAAAATCGGTTATTGATTTTATTAAAGAACACCAAGGCCAGCGCGCCCACTTTGCTGAATTCTATCAAGCATGGGAAGCAGCCTGCTCTGGCGCATTTTACCTTTAAATATGCATGCAGGCTGCAAGGAATAAAAAAAGAGGCTAACGCCTCTTTTTTTATTCTGTTTCTAACTGCTGTAGTAGTTTAACAACCTCAGCAGAAGCGTCCTTTAGCTGTTGCATTTCAGGTAAAATATCTGCGTTAGGGTCTTTTTGGCGTTTTAAAATAGCTGAACGTGCCGCATCGTGTACTTTACGGTGTGGTGTTTCAATTGCCTTAAAAATATCATTATTTTTAAAGTCTTCTATGCCTTGGTTATAGTACCATTTACCAAGCCTACAAATTGTATGGTCACCCGCATCTTCAGGTTTTAAGCTTATTCTACCGCCTTCAAAGTCAGCAAGCTTCTTCTTCCAAAGTACGTGGTCTGCTTGGGCAAGTAAAATAACCTTATCTTTAATGTTCTTTTTAGAAAGGGCTTCACGTTGTTGTTCAATCGCAATGTTCAAGGCATCCATTAACTGCGTAATATGGCGGCCATTTGTTTCATTTTCTGTTGCAACTTGTAAAACTTCAGTAACAGAATTCGAAATATCTTCCGATGCAATACGCTGCTCATTTGTGGAGTTTGCAATATCCCCAACTAAGCTCTCAGTTTCAGAAAGTGTTGTGTACACAGCTTCCGTTGTTTCAGAGGTCGCATGAATAGATTGGTTGGAGTTATTAATAATTTCAGAACTCTCTTTAATCGAGTTTTGCACAAAACTTAGCATGCTATTAATTTTAGCAGTTGCTTTTTGAGAACGCTGAGAAAGTTTTTTGACTTCATCAGCAACAACGGCAAAACCACGGCCAGCATCACCAGCACGGGCAGCTTCAATTGCGGCGTTAAGTGCCAATAGGTTTGTTTGGTCTGCAATTTCATCAATAGTTGTGACAATGTCACCAATTTCTTTAGAGTGTTTTTCAAGTTCAGTAATACGTTCTGCCGCTTGTGCCATGGCAGATTCTACCCGCTGCATGTTTTCTACATTTTTATGTGCGGTGGAGCTAACTTGCTTAATATTTTCTGACGCTTGGTACGCATTATCAGCAATAACAGAAACAGTCGCAGACATTTCGTTAGATGCCGTTGCAGCTGTTTCAGAAACCATTTTAAGCTGAATAGCGGTTTTATTTACTTGTGAGGCACCAAGAGAAACCTCTACCATGGCAGAGGCTGCTTGTACGGAATTACGTAAAATTTCTTTTAAATCTTCGGAAGGTTTACGTTTTTTATTTTTTTTAAATAAGTTAAATATAGTCATCTTATGCTGTTGCTTCCTTCAAATTTGTAAATGTAAAATATAGCTTCTATATAATATATTTATTTAGCTACTATAATTTTAAAGCCTTTTACAGGAATTACGTCAACGTTTGTAAACAATTCACGTAAGTTTTTCTCGTAAGGTAGGTGCTTATTGGCAACTATATATACTGTACCCCGCGGTTTAAGTATGCTTTTGGCCTTAGCAATAAATTGGCGCCCTAAATCAATATCTTCTTCTTCTGTATTATGAAATGGTGGGTTCATCACAACAAAATCGTACTTGCGGCTTATGCTTTCTCCAACAACATCGCAGTGGAACAAACGCGCACGGTCTATATCCTTAACATTCTTTTCAGCAGCTTTTAAGGCACGTCCTTCAGCTTCATAAGCATCAACACCACGTAGTTTTGGGTAATGGTTAAGTACTTGGTCTGTTAAGTAACCCCAGCCAGCACCTAAATCAGCACCATGACCAAAAAGTTTTACATTTTCTTTAAGGTAATCAATTAAAGCTTCAGATCCAGCATCCACCTTTTTACCACCATAAACACCTGTAAAGGTAATGTAATCGGTACCTGTAATTTTTTGAACACCATCAAAGTCGCGCCACTGCTTAGGTATAGCAATTG
>JAAZVW010000038.1 GCA_018623135.1 Pseudomonadota bacterium | reverse complement strand
TTTTGCAACAAGATCATCAAAGGCTTCAATAATAGGTGTAAGCTCTGCAAACTCTTTATTAAGAGCGGTAAACTTATCCATATCATTCGTTGCATTTGGGTCATTAAGAGACTCTTGCACTTCTTCAAAGCGCAATTTAAGCTGTTCTAGTCTTGGTCGTAAGTTCATTTTTTTCCTGCATTACTTTTCTAGTGCAAACATTTTGCGGAGCATCGCTTCTTTTTTACGCCCCTCGCTTAAGTCAGATAAGTTTCTGGCGTAAACTGTGGGGTTATGTAACATTTTGTTCATAAGTTTTCGTGTCGCTTCTTCAGCGGATAAATTCTCTTTAAGAATTTCTTGGCGCTGCTGTTCAAAATGTTCGCGTATTTCTTTTACTAAGGCGGCTTGTCGTTGGCTTTGGGTCCAATCAATAAACCCTTCTACCTCTGCTTCAACAATACGGTATGCGGCCTCTGTTTCATGTGTACGATTTTCTTGCGCTTTTGTAAACAAATTTTGTAGATGATCAATATCATAAAGATATAAATTATCCATTTTATGAATTTTAGGGTCAATATCCCTCGGCACTGCAATATCTATCATAAAAATAGGTTTTTGCTTACGCCTACGCATAACAAAGTGCATCATTTGCGCTGTTACAACATACTGTGTTGCGCCTGTTGAGCTGATCACAATATCCGCATTTTCTAGCGCCATTTCAATATCACACCAAGCATATATTTTAGCGCCAACAAGTTGGGCTAATTCAGCTGCACGGTCTGGCGATCTATTGATCACGGAAACATGCCTTACACCTGCACGTTTTAAATTATCGGCAGCGTACTGGCACATTTGACCCGCACCAATAAGCAAAACAGATTTATCTGTTAAATCACCATGAATTTCTTTAGCAAGCTTAACAGCTGCCGATGCCACAGAAGTTACATCAGAGGCAATTGCCGTTTCGGTGCGTACACGTTTGCCCACTTTAAATGCCGTATTAAAATAACGATCAAGCACATTTTTAACATGGCCTTGCTGTTTATCTCGGCTATAAGCCTCTTTCATTTGGCTTAAAATTTGGTTTTCACCAACCACCATAGACTCTAAAGAAGCAGCAACCTTAAAGCCATGCTCAACCATTGTGCGCCCTACTTTATGGTAGGCGTGTTGCTGTAAAGATTGAGAAGGCATGTGGTAATGATCCAAAAGCCGAGACATCGCCATTGGTACAATTGCGGGGCATTTTGCCTGCCCATAAATTTCAAAGCGATTACACGTCGATAAAATCGTTGTTTCTTCAACAGATGCTAATTTTAGAACTTGGTGAATATCATCATGTGCAAGCTTCGCCAAGTTTTCTCGTAAGTCAACTGGGCAAAGTTTATGATCCACACCAAATACAAAAGAGGTTTCGTACATAACTGTAAAAAAGCACCTTATTTTTATTTACATAAATATAAACATAAGTGTACCCCTATGTGATTGAATTCTCCACAAAAAAAAGCAGGGTTTTATCCCTGCTTTTTAAGTTATTTACGTTATCTTTTTTAATAACTACTGAACATCCACTGTTTCTGGCGTTTCTTGAACTTCTTCGGCTTCTGTTTCTGCCTGCTCTGCCGCACGTTGTGCATAAATATCTAGCTGTTCTTTTGTGCGTGGAATGTCCTTTGTCTTATCTAAGTGATGTTTTTCACCAAAATACATACGCTTTAAATATTCTGCATTTAAGCTCAAGTCACGCACACGCTTACCTGAAACACCAATAACACCTACATTTGTACCATCAATTTTAACATCAAGTTCTTGTGGTAGCCCCACATCAATGTAAACACCACGCCAAGGCTTAACCCAATATGCTTCACCTGCTTTAAGAATACGGCTTACATAAACACGGTCGCGTTCTAAATGTTTAATTTGGAACCACACATCTTTATTTTTTGCCGTAAGAAGTACACGTGCGCCTTGCGGCTTTTCGTTTACAAATTCAGGACCTTCAACAACAACTTCTACAGGCGGTAATTTAATACCTGATTCTGTCGTTTTTTCTATTTCCTTTTCTGTTGCAATAACTTCTTTTTTAGCAACACTCTCTTCTACAGGCGCTACCTCCGTCAGTTCTTCCTGAGCTTTAGCGACTTGAGGTTCTTCAGTTATTTCTATATTTAAGTCTTGCGCCATAGGAACCTCTAAAGCTTCTTTTTTAGAGAACATCAACACAGCAGAAATAATAACTAATACTGCAACAACAGCTGCAATAAGTGGCCAGACAACTTTTTTACGAGGCGTCTTTGCTTCTACCTGTGGCATAATAGCTTTAAAATGTTCATCTTCAAAAAGTTCCGCTTTATTCTTAACTTCTTTAACCATTTCTTCTGTATCTAAGCTCAGATAATCACTATAGGTCCTCAAAAAACCAATAATGTAAGCGGCTGGTAGTTTATCAAACTTATCTTGTTCCAAATATGTTAGGTGAGAGGCATTAATGCACAAATCTTTCGCAACATCAGCAATGTCTTTTTTCTTCGATTTTCTTGCTTTTTGCAGGCGTTCGCCAATACTCAAGCCAAAGAAATCATCTTGCATCTGTTCAACCATAACTAAAACCTAACCATAACTTACTGAATTTAAATAATTTATTATTTTTAGGCATTTTACCTGATTTTTTAAGCAAATACAAAGAAGATAAAAAAAGCCCGCCGATACGGCGGGCTTTTTCAAAAGCATTGTGTCATCTTAGCCACGAGCCGCTACACGGCGTGCTTCTGCTTTACGCGCACGACGGTAAGACTCGATGTTCTTACGACGACGGAATTCAGAAGGCTTTTCGTAGAAACGACGATTACGCATTTCACGGAAGAAACCAGCACGATTTAGCTTTTTCTTCAGAGCGCGAACTGCCTGATCAACGTTGTTATCATTAACATCTACACGAACCATCCGAATCACCCCTTTCTAGTTTGATCTAAAAGGTTGATACATTTAAACTTTCATTCACCAAAAATGAAAGCACGGTCTAGTATATGGCCTCTTTTAAACTAAAATGCAAGTTTTTTATCACTTTTCTATTTGAACCGATCATGTTTTTTAAGTATTTTTACCCACCTAGGCTATATTATTTGCTATACTTAACTAAATGTTAAAAAGCTAACAAAAATACGATATTTCAGGAACACCAAAATGCCAACATCTACAAAACCAACAAATGCAACTTTTACAGTAAAGCTTAAACATATTTGGGCATTACTTACAAAACCTGCAGAAAACAAGACTGGCTTTTTGGATTACCATATGGTGCGTCGCAAATATATTATGCGCCAAGCTTGTTTACACTTTAAAAAAAATAAGCACGAGCCTGCGCCATTATTAGGTCTTCAACTTTTAGATATTGGTTGCGGCGACAGTACTTTTGCGGCAGAGCTTTGCTTTAGGGGTGCAGATGTTTTAGCGGTAGATACAAACAAACAACTTATAGAGCAAGCAGAGCAGCAAGCCAACCAACGCGGTGCCATTGTTGAATTTACAACAGAAGATGCAACATCTTTAGTGGCACATAATAAAAAATACGACATTATTTTATGCCTAGACATTTTAGAAAATGCAACAGTTCAAGAAAAGGACAAACTCATCTGGGCCATGCATAAAATGCTGAATACAGATGGCATCATCATCTTTTCAACAATAAGCAGCAGCAACCTTGCCAAACTTTATTTTAAACGACTTCTCGAGCAACTACTCCACTGGTTCCCTAAAGGTTATTTCACAACAAAGCATTTTATTTCTCATAAAGAATTGAAAAAAGCACTCTCTAAGCACAATCTTAAAGTAACAACACTACAAGGCGTATTTTTTGACCCGCAATCAAAATTCTGGCACCGCCAGAAAGACTTATCCTTGCGCTATATGGGTGTTATTAAACATAAATAAGATAACAAACAAATAACAAACAAGAGATTTAAAACGTGAATTTATATATCCGCCTCTTTATTAAGCTGTTTCAACTATTGTTCTGCCCTAAGGTTGATATATATAGCAAAACAGAAACAACATTCCGCCCTCTTCCTAATGATATAGACCTAAACTTACACCTAAACAACGCACGCTACCTTTCTTTTATGGATTTGGGGCGCTTTGACTTTTTAGGCAAAACAGGCCTACTTAAGCACCTAATTAAAGATAAATGGAGCCCTATCGTCGGCAATATTGATATTAAATTTATCAAGGAAATTAAGCCTTTTGAAAAAGTAATTCTCACCACAGAGGTTGACCACTTTGACCATAAATACTTTTACATTACGCAAACTTTTGTAAATGAAGACCGCAGTAAAACCTTTGCTATTGCCAAAGTAAAAGGCCTTTTTGTTTACCCTAAAGGTAAAATGACTCCTGAAGAGGTAATTTTAGGCTCAGGCAATATTATGAATAAGGATTTATATGTGGACGCAGACGATGCTTCTGCCCTAGAAAATTGGCGTAAAATTGTTCCAAAACCTAAATCAGAATAACATTCTCCAATAAAACACAATATCCCCCTTGCAAAGCAGGTTGTATGCAATTATACTTAGTGATCTAAATTATTCACTTTATCACTCACTTTTCTTTAGGAGGTGCCTTATGGCATCAAAACAAGAGCTTATCCAAAAGCTCCAAATCTTTTTGCAGCAAAACGCTGCAAAACTTAATCGCCCATCTCAATGGCAAGCGAAATTCTACTTTACTTACCCTATGGTATTTAAAGAAGACCGCCAAGTAATCGGCTGCAAAAAAATGGATTTAACGCCAGAAAGCGTTATTGACCATCTGCTTTCTGGCAATTTTTTGGTCAACGACCAACGCAGCCAATGGGAACCCATGATGCCCGAAGGAAAAGACTGCCTGCTTATGGATGCCGATGAAAACTTTCATATCCGTAAACTCTCAACACACCATAAAAAGTGGTTTTTCGCATAAACCGCTTCACCCCAATAACCTGTAGGAGGTTATTATGGAATACAAAACACCCTTACGCATCGCTAGCCTGGAAGATGAAGGGCGTACCCTCAAACTGGGCAATGTGCTCACGCCGGAAGATGCTCCCGATTTTTTACCAAAGCATCCCGAAGATGGCGTATTTTTGTTAAACATAAGCGGTAGCGCACCATCAACATTATCTATAGAAGATACTATGGATGAGCGTTTGGATGGGCGTACTCTGTATATGATGTTAAATAACAACATAGTTTCAGGGTCGCTTCAGCGGCATTGCCGCCATCGGGGGCGTGAGCGTTTCGAAAAAATTGCCTACACAAACCAAGGCGCATCATTCCACCAAAAAGCGGACCCAACATAATATGCACAATCGATACTTTTAACCCCCGCAGAAATGCGGGGGTTTCTTTTTTTACTTAAGCTGTTATTTATTCAGTATTTCTGTTAAAGAAATTTCCGCAGCCCCTGGCTTTAACGGCTTAGGCTGGCTTTTATGTGGTCTATAGGCAGAAATAAAAATAAGCTCAATACTCACTTTAAGCATGCCTTCTGCTGTCATAAATTTCGCTTTGTAATATTCTTCCATCTTTTGCCATTTTTGTTTGCCTTGTAACCCTGCACCCAATGGCGCAGAGTTTTTCAAACCTAATATCTGCATATCGGCATATATGCTTTTAAAATCTGGATATTCTAAGCTGATCAACTCCCGATCAACAACAGGTAAGGCAAACTGTAAATTTGTTAACAACCCACCTACATCTCGTACATCGGGTAGAGGCGCACCTCTTGTTTCACCTAAAGCTGCAAAAGCTTCTTTAAATTCTTTAAAGCTTTCATTACCTAAAAGAGTCGCCATTAATAAACCATCACCCACCAGAGACTTACCTAAACGTAAGAGGATCGCTCTTGGGTCTTTTGCGTTTTGTAACTGTAAATGTGAAATAATAAGTGTTTGGGACTTCTCTGGCAAATCACTCAGTTGTTTTTGCGCAAAGTGCTGTTTAAATGTAAAATCAGCTAAATCAAAATCAGCCAAACGCACCCCTTCCTTTGGGGCTTCTTTTAAATCATCTAAACGCTCTTCAAGCATCCACAAAGCTTCTTGATATAAACTTTGTGCATCAGGGTGTATTTTTTGCATGAGTCTTCCTTATTTTTCTGGCATTATCTACGTTATGAAAAAAATAATCAAGCGACTAAACAGCATCGGCCTATATCTCTTTAACAGTATTTTACCAAAACACTGTATTGCCTGCCGACAAATTTTAGTAGCCGATGCCACAAACCAACTCTGCATCAGTTGCTTTTCTAAACTTGATCAACTCACAGAATCTGATAAAGCAGAAATAGAGCGCATTGCAACAGATATTGGCGCCGAAAACATATATACATCTTACAGATACCAAGGTATTTTGCGTAAGCTTATTTTAAGTTTTAAATTTCAAGATGCGATTGAACACCGTAAACAACTTGCACAAATACTCCCTAAATTTAAGCAAGAAGAACAACATAACATGGTTGAGCCCAAACTTGTTGTGCCTGTACCTATGCACCCCTTAAAACGCATAGCACGCAAATATAACCAAGCAGAAGAGCTGGCTCTACTTTTTGCAAAACAAAACCATATGACGTATCAACCCTTTGTACTTAAGCGCGAAACGTACCAAAAACAAACAGATAAAAACAAACAGCAACGCGCAAAAAACCTAAGTAAAAGTATAAGCTGCGCAGAGGAGCTTAGGGGAACGCATGTTTATCTTGTAGATGATATTTTAACCACTGGAGCAACGCTTAAAGCTTGCATTAAAGCACTTAAAAAATCAGGTGCTACAAAGGTAACTTGCATAACTCTTTGCTTTACCCCCTTGCAGGATAAATAATACCCTTTATAATGAGGGTAACAATTAACTAAGTTAAAGGATTTTTCTATGGCTCAAATAGATGTTTACACAAAAGGCTATTGCCCTTTTTGCCACCGCGTTGTTGCACTTTTTGATAAATTAGGTGTTGAGTACAACAATATTGATGTAGAGCATGATGATGAAAAATTCATGGAAATGGTAGAGCGTGCCAATGGCGGACGCACAGTACCACAAGTTTTTATTAATGGTGAGCACATTGGCGGTTGTGACGATACCTTTGCTCTGCACCAACAGGGTTTGTTAGAAGAAAAAATCTCTGCTTAAACCATTTATCTGTTTCAACCAAATCTCTTAGAGTAGCTCTTTATAATAAAGGGCTACTTTTTTTATTGCAGCATATTGTATACCTCTATATAATCCATATACTTTAACAAGTAAAAATACCTAGATTAGCTTGAAATCTTTTTTCTTTTACCAATGAGGATTCTCTCATGACCTTAAAAACTGATACCTTCAGCCTGCAACAAGGCTCCGAACGTTTTGCAGATATTCTGCAAAACCTTAAGGGTAAAACACCAGTGCTGGTGTTAATGCCAGAATGCTTGTGTGATGCAAGCTACTATGGCGTGGATAAATTGCCATTAAAGGCAAGCCACATGCATTCAGAAATTCTGGAAGCATGCATGAACCACGCAGCCACCACATCTGGTAAAAAACTGGGGGATTTTTACCCCATTATCATCAATCCTTCCTATATGGAAGATATTGAGGACATTAACCTGGATGCCGATAATGCAACCATTACGGCAAGCATTATCGCGCCGCATATGGAAGCCACACCTATGCCAATTTATGCTGGTTTTTACCCGCAACACTTGGCAAGTGGTGCCTTTTTACCGGAAGAGCATGCTTTGCTTTTGGAGCAGCTGATTGCCGATGTTGCCAACCCAAACCAGTGCTGGCTCTATCACCCTGAATACCTGACCTTCGGGCAGATGTTCAATAAGAATGACAGCAAACAAAGGCTGTACTCCTCTTTGGATTCCCAGATGGTGCAACATATTGAAGGCAACTTTGCCAAAAGTATTGTTGCAGCTTAAATATCGCCCTCTTACAAAACACCTACTTCGGTAGGTGTTTTTTTATGTCTCTTGCATCAAAGGCTTAGCATGATTATAATAAAGGTATGAAAAATATAATATTAGCTCTTTTATCTATCACGATATCCGCTTCTGCTTGGGCGCTTCCTACAGCAGTTAAAGACTTTGTGCCCGAAAGCAACTTGATCGGCAAAAGTGACTATTCTGTCTTTTTTATGGATGTATATGATATTGAGTACCATACATCTATCACCCCTAAAGCTGAAATTTTACACATTACATACCATATGGATCTTACCGCTAAAAAACGACTAGATTCATTTATGGAATCTTTAGAAGAACAAAACTTAAATGTGAACTACCCAAGTTGGCAAAAAACATTAGCTGGTATCTTCCCCGATGTGAAAGATGGCGACAGTATTACCATACTCAAACTGGGGCCCCGTTTAATCTTTTTCCATAACGATAAACTACGTGCCCAGCATGTAGAAGCACCCCTTGCTAAAGCTTTCTTTGATGTTTGGCTTGGCAAAGAAGCCGATGAAGATATGAAACAAGAACTCCTCGGAAAATAAAAAAAGCCGCTATAACTAGCGGCTTTAAATTTATATCATTTACATCGATATTTTTTTGCGTTCATTACGCTCGTTCAATACATAAACAGTCACATCGGGCTTTTGCTCTTGTACAAATGTCATCATCTTTTGCAGTTTCGAGTCTAACGCATAAGTATGTGCGCTATGCACTACAAAATTAATAACCGTACAGCCTTCTGCTAATGCCTGCGCCATAAGCGCGTTACATAAAGCAATTTTCTGTTTATTTGCGATGTTAATTGCGGTTTCTACATACGCCTGATTATCCATACGCAGTAACTCTGCGTTCGGGTAAGTCTTAGCGTAATCGTTATAAATACGATTTCTTACCGCGCTTAAATCAGCAGACTGAAAGTCTACCCCAAAGTAAAGTGCGTCTGTTTTCATTATAGTAGTCATAAAGCACCTCCTCATCTCGCTCAAAAAAAGGGCATAGCAACTGCATCCACTTCTTGTTCGAGAAATTTAAACGAAGCATCCTGCATTTTTAATGTTTCAGCTGTTGAAAGCGGCATAATGTAACGGCCCATAACTTTCGGCTGTTCTATATATTCCGTACGTACAACACTTACCCCTAAAGCAGGGTCTAAATGCAGAATATTTTCTATTCTACCCCCTGATTTCAAGAAAGCTTTACACAACATAAGCTGAACATCATCTATCCGAAAATCATGCGCCCAAACATAGTCTATCTCCATTGTTTTTGGGTATGACATTAAAAGCAAGTAGTCGCTTTTCTCTTCAGAAAAGAAGTCTATTGCTTTAACAATCGACTTCAATCCATCTGTCCCCACATACTCAGGGTCGGTTGCCCACATTAATTTACGAATATACGGATGAGATTTAACCATATGCTGTAAAGCAGGTGTAATCCATCGCCCCAAAATAAATTCAGCATAAATGCCGTCATTTTGGTGGTTTTTTAAGTTTTTTACCATTTCTGGTATATTGAAAAGATAAGGCAGAGAAAGCACTGCCTTAGCATGAAGTAACTCATTAAAAGCAGCCATATCTACCCCCAAAAGGTATAAAAAATATGAAAAAAGCCTAGCACATATCTGCTAGGCTGAAAAGTTATTTAACATATTCGACTTTTTCTGAAACCTTAGGCGTAGGTCGTATAGGTTCTGGTTTATCAGGGTCTTTATAACCTAAATAAATATACCCCATAATTCTATCAGATGCTTCTAAACCATAAGCCTTACGCACATCTTCCAATTCTGTAAACCAACCTGTACGCCAGTAGCTAGCAATGCCTAAAGATTCTGCCGTTAACAACATATTTTGTATGGCTGCAGCTGTCGCTGCCTCATCTTCCCATGCAGGTGGGTTTTTAAGCTCAGAACGCCCTACAAGGCAAGAAACAGCAATAACAACAGGCGCCCTATAAGCCGCACCTCTTGCCTTTTCCAGACGCTGCTTATAGGTTTGTGCATCTAACCTATCTTTTTGCTTTTCAACAGCAGCAACATATAAATCAGTTAACTTCTTTCTGCCTTCTGCTTCATACACAACAAACTTCCACGGTTGTGTTTTATGGTGTGTAGGCGCCCAGCAAGCCGCTTCTATTATCTGCTCTAAGTCCTTGCTTGCGAGCGGTTTATCAAGCACATAAGCATTAGATCGTCTGTTTTTAATCGTCTCTAACATCTGCTTGTTATTTCCTTACCCAAGAGGTGCCCTCTGCTCCATCTTCAAGCAAAATATTTTCAGCTTTAAGCAGATCACGAATTTCATCCGCACGCGCCCAATTCTTTTCAGTTTTAGCTGTTGTACGCTCTTGTACCAACTTCTCAACATCAGTGTCGCTCATCGCACCTTCAGGTGCTGCTTTATAGCCACCTTTTAAGTATTTAACAGGCTCATAAGTAAGCAAACCTAAGCTTGCACCCATTTTAACCAGCTTAGCTTTTAAAACAGCCGCCTTTTCAAGGTTATTTTGATCTAGCGCCGCATTTAAATCTGTTGCTGTATTAAACATTTCAGCCTGCGCTTTAGGTGTATTTAAATCATCCGCTAAATAACCATAAAAATGCTCTAAATCTTGCGCATCTGTTTGCGGTAAATCGACAGCACGCTTAAGTGTACGATACAATTTTTCTAAAGCTGTTTCAGATGCCTGTAAAGCATCTACTGTAAAATTAAGCTGTTTACGGTAATGTGTACCCAACATATATAAACGAATCGCCTCGCCGCTTACAAGCTGCAACATATCACGAATCGTTTTAAAATTGCCTAAAGATTTAGACATTTTCTCACCATCAAAATTAATAAAGGCTAAATGCATCCAATAATTAACCGATTTACACTTATGCGCCCCTTCAGATTGCGCCACCTCGTTTTCATGATGCGGAAATATAAGATCCATACCACCGCCATGAATATCAAATGTTTTACCTAAATGCTTTGCCGACATGGCAGAACATTCAATATGCCAACCAGGGCGCCCTTCACCCCAAGGTGATGCCCATTTTGGCTCTTCAGGCTTTGCAAGCTTCCAAAGTACAGAATCCGTTGGCGTTTTTTTGTCATCAGAAACATCGACACGGGCACCTTCTATTAAATCATTTAATGGTTTTTTAGAAAGCTTACCGTAGTCATCCACTTTTGTGGTATCTAATAAAATATCACCAGAATCACCAACATAAGCAACACCATTATCTAAAAGAAGCTGAATCATATCGATAATTTCTTGCATATGAGTCGAAACACGTGGCTCTACGTCTGGCGTCACTTCGTTAAGTTTTTGCGCATCTTCTGTAAAGGCTTCAATAAATTCCTGAGCAAGCGCTGTCGCTTCCATGCCTCTTTCATTCGCACGCGCAATAATTTTGTCATCCACATCTGTAAAGTTACGTACGTACTTTACCTGCCAACCTGTTTCACGCAAAAAGCGGGCAAAAGTATCATAAACAACAACGCCACGCCCATGACCAATATGGGAAAAATCATAAGGCGTTACACCACATACATACAAACCCACTTTACCTGCTTCAATCGGCACAAAATCTTCTTTTGTGTTCGTTAAGGTAGAGTAGAGTTTAAAGTTAAGCGGCATTTTTTTATCCTTATATTTTTTATATTTATGCTTTTTACTTAATTTAATTCATTATGCTTAGAACAAAACCAACAGATTATTTCGCAGCATTTTGCAAACGCTTTTGTGCAACTTCTGCACCCATTAAAGGTAAAAGCTTACCAATTTCTGGGCCATGCTCTACACCTGTTAACGCTAAGCGTAAAGGTAAAAATAATTGTTTACCTTTTCGGCCTGTTTTTTCTTTAACAACGGCTGTCCATTCTTTCCAAGTGTTTTCAGAATAGTCACCTTCAGGTAATAAAGTTGCTGCTTCTTTAATAAAATCTTTATCATCTGAATTAGCCGCTGTATCAATATCACCAAAAACAAAATCTACCTGAGATTCAATTTCAGAGAACAATTGAATATTTGTTTTAATCACCTCCCAAAAAGCAGCAACATCAGCTACATTCAAGTTTGGTGCATATTGTTCAATGTAAGGCTTAGCTTCTTCATAACTCATACGATGAAGCGCTTGCGCGTTTAAACGTTTTACCTGGTCAATATCAAATTTAACGACCGATTTACCAAAGCGGGTAATATCAAAATCTTGCGCTTGTTCGTCTAAAGATTTCACTTCAGCTGTTGTACCTAAGCCAAGTGTCGCCAAATAAGCAATAATTGCTTCTGGCAAGTAACCTTCTTCACGCATAATAGGTACAGATAAGCTATCTTTACGCTTAGAAAGCTTAGAGCCATCTTTATCTGCCATAAGAGGAACATGTGCAAACTTAGGCGGTTTTGTACCTAAAGCTTCAAAAATCTGAATCTGTACAGCTGTGTTGGTAATATGGTCATCACCACGGATCACTAAATCCATTTTTTGTGCAATATCGTTCACAGTACCAGAAAGAGCAAACAACGGCACACCGTTAGAGCGCACAATAACAGGGTCACCACCTAAGTTTTGCGTTTCAAAAGTAATCTGACCACGAATCACATCATCAATTGTAACAGATGCATTATCTTCTAATCTAAAGCGAATTACAGGCTCTTTACCTTCTGCACGGAAAGCCGCTTTTTCTTCATCCGTTAAATCACGATGGCGGTTATCATAACGCGGCATTTGCCCCTGAGCACGCTGAATGCGACGCATCATTTCTAGCTCTTCAGGTGTTACAAAGCATTCATAAGCACGGCCTTCTGCCATAAGTTTTTCAACTGCCTTTTGGTATTCACCCTGTTCCATACGCTCTGAATCACGGTAAGGACCAAAATCACCACCATGGTCTGGGCTTTCATCTGGTGTAATACCAAGCCATGCCAAGTCTTCCATCATCTGGGCTTCAGCACCCTGCACTTCACGTTCTTTATCTGTATCTTCAATACGCCAAACAAAAGTACCGCCTTGGTTTTTAGCGAATAAAACATTAATTAATACAGTACGAATACTACCTAAATGAAGATGCCCTGTAGGGCTTGGAGCAAAGCGAACACGTGCAGTCATTTGCCTAATCTGCCTTTCAATAGAATTAAAATATATTTAGAGAGTACGAATATACCGCTAAAGCTTTTATTTTGCAACAGATACCCTAGCCTTTAGCCATAAAAAAAAGGCGCAGAAATCTGCGCCTTAATATCGAAAGAGAGCTTTAATTATCAAGCGGCATTTGCCAGAACAAATGTTCTTGCGCCAATGATTTCATCAAAAAGCGCATATTAACAAAGCTGAGTGTTTTATTAATCAGAAAAAACTCGCGCATTTCCACATGGCTTAACTGTACAAACTCCCGTACAGTTAAATCTCCAGCGGCTACGAGTTTTCGTTTTACAGATGCTTTGCTAAAATAATCAGCAATTTTAGCATCCAATTTATTTTCGTCATACAGCACAACACCAATAGGCATTGTTGACTTATTGAGTGCAGAAACAACACGGCAAAGTGTATGCAATTGTTCGGTTGAGATAACAGAAGAAGGGCTTTCATCTTCATCATCTTCACACAATTCACTCAGCACTTTTTTGGTACCAGTGCGGTAAAACAAACCCATAGTCAGGTTCATTTTTGCCAAGCTGGACTGTATTTCCAACAGTAAAACAGATGCATTTTTAGAACTGAACTTCAGTTCCGTTACGTTTGCACGCAACAATTCCTCAACACTGGGGAACCCTTTAAGTGCAACTGGCATCTTAGCCGTATTGGTTAATAGATGCGTCGCACGGTTTAAGTTATTCTTGTCGTAAGGCAAACAGCCTACATGAGGTGCAATTTGCTTAACGACATCGAGAACATGGGCAACTTCAATGCGCGGTTCCATATAACACCTCCGTAAGGGTTATGGTAGGTTGTGTATTTAGGGTTTTTAAGTAAACGTAATTTAGGTACAACTATATAGTTAGCTACTTATACACAAATTACATACAATGCAAGCAAATAAATAAAAAAAAGAGCCCTAAGGCTCTTTTTTATTCTTTTATCATATTATTCGTCGTCATCTTCACCTAAAAGCATGTTAAAGATTGGGATATCAGCCGGCGGTGTTTGTGTTTTATAAGCCTCTAACGTTTCCTCATCAGCCCAAAGAACGTACTGCCCTTCTTGCGGGTCTACTTTACCCTCATAAGCTGTAATCCAATAAACAGGCATTACCAAATGAAAATCATCATAAGCATGAGATACAAAATGAAACGGCTGCATCAAATCTTTATTCACCTGAATATTAAGCTCTTCTTTAAGCTCACGCACTAACGCATCTTCTGGTGTTTCATTAGCTTCAATCTTACCGCCAGGGAATTCCCACAAACCACCCATATGCTTATCTTCTGGACGTTGCTGAAGCAAAATTTGCCCCTGCTCATTCGCAATAATAGCCGCAGAAACCCAAACAACTTTCTTTGTCATTTTATGCACTTTCTTTATTCTGACTTACCGCACCATGGCAGTGTTTAAACTTTTTACCGCTACCACATGGGCAAGGTGCGTTACGTGGCGTATTTAAAAAGTCGAATTCTTCTTCCGACGCTTTTTCTGAAGCCTTTTCAGCATCAACAATCGGTGATTCAAATTCATCAATCTGCTCTTGCGCTTGTTGCGCCATTTGTACATGGAACAATAAACGTAAAGAATTTGAGCGTAAATCATTTAACAAAGATTCGAATAACCCAAAGGCTTCAATCTTATATTCATTTAACGGGTTTTTCTGTGCATGACCACGGAAAGCAACAGCCTGACGCAAATAATCCAAACGCTGCAAATGCTCTTTCCAAAGTTCATCTAACGTTTGCACCAATACAGATTGCTCTAGCTGACGCATCACCTCTGGGGTGAATCTACGCTCACGCTCTGCATACACCTGTTTTACATATTCTAGAGTACGCTCAGTAATCACCTCGGCATCAGCATCATCTTCTAAAGCCCAAGTATCAATATCTGGCGTTACATTAAAGACAAACTTCATCTTCTCTTTATACTCAGAAAGCTGCCACTGTTCAGGGTCAGAACCCTGTGGCATCACTGTATGTACAAGCTCTGTCACTTCATCTTCAACAAAGTCAACAATCACATCATCAACTGTTTCAGAGCTAATCATTTCTTGGCGTTGTTCATAAATAATCAAACGCTGATCATTAAGTACATCATCAAATTTTAAAATATTTTTACGATTTTCAAAATGCTGAGATTCAATACGACGTTGCGCTGTTTCAATCGCATTTGTAATCAGCCTAGATTGAATTGCCTCATCTTCTGGCATATTTAAGCGTTGCATCATATTATCTAAACCAGAAGCGAAAATACGCATCAAATCATCTTGCAATGAAATATAAAAGGCTGTCGAACCTACATCACCCTGACGACCAGCACGACCACGCAATTGGTTATCAATACGACGGGATTCATGGCGTTCCGTACCAATAATACGTAAACCGCCCGCTTCCATTACTTCGCGTTTTTCTTCTTCGTAAGCTTTTGTAACCGCTTCTTTTTCAGCTTCTGTTTTGGCTTCTTTAAGCATAAGAGCCAAATTACCACCAAGCTTAATATCGGTACCACGACCAGCCATATTCGTCGCAATTGTTACAGCACCTTTACGGCCTGCCTGTGCAATAATATCAGCTTCTTGTTCATGGTAGCGGGCATTAAGTACTTTATGCTCAATACCTTCTTTCTTAAATGCTTCAGAAAAACGCTCCGACGCCTCAATAGAAGCTGTACCAACAAGCACAGGCATACCTTTAGCCGCATGCTCTTTAACATCTCTTACAATCGCGCGGAATTTTTCTTCTTTCGTACGGTAAATAATGTCTTGTTCATCTAAACGTGCAATTGGGCGATGCGTTGGTATCACCACCACTTTTAAACCATAAATACTTTCAAATTCTTCAGCTTCCGTATCCGCCGTACCTGTCATACCCGCAAGTTTACTATACATACGGAAGTAGTTTTGATAAGTAACAGAAGCTAACGTTTGGTTTTCTGGCTGAATTTCTAACCCTTCACGTGCCTGAATCGCCTGATGCAAACCATCACCGTAAGAACGCCCTTCCATCGTACGACCTGTAAAAGGATCAACCAACATAATTTGGTTATTACGGATAATATATTCACGGTCTTTCTTAATAAGCGTATGCGCATGCAATGCTTTATTTAGATGATGCACAAGCTGGACATGTTCCATATCGTAAAGGGAATCACCCTCCTTCATCAAACCTTCTTGAATAAATAATTCTTCAGCCTTATCCATACCCGCTTCAGTTAGCGTTACATTGTTGCCTTTTTCATCTAGCTTATATTCTGTTTGCGCATCAAGCTGAGGCACAATTTTAGCCATTGTTACATAAAGCTCTGTCTTATCTTCAGCTGGGCCAGAAATAATAATTGGCGTACGAGCTTCATCAATTAAAATAGAATCCACCTCATCCACAATAGCAAAATGCATCGGATTTTCAGAACGCATCACCAAATCATTCGTAGAAAACTTCATATTATCGCGCAGATAATCAAAAGAAAGCTCATTATTCGT
>JAAZVW010000061.1 GCA_018623135.1 Pseudomonadota bacterium | reverse complement strand
GAATCTGGCATTTTGGCAATATTGGATTATGTTGCTAGTGGCGGGTTGTACTTAGGCTTTTGTGGTGGTGCCTACTTGGGGGCGCATCGCGTGTGTTTTAAAACCCAAAAGGGCGATCAGCTCTTTAACCTTGAAAACGAACGTCCTTTTAAGTTTTATGAAGGGCTAAAGACGGGGCCAATTGGTGAACAATTTAGCTACTGTTCAAATGTGGGTTACTTTTGTCAGCCTGCTGAAACAGTAGAAGGTGATCTGCTTTATGCTTATATGAATGGTGCAGGTTATTTTGCTCATGCAGAGAACTTAGGTGAAGAAGTCTTGCTGACATATAAAGATGGTAAAGCCAAAGGAGAGGCTGCAGTTGTGCGCACTTCTTTTAGACAGGGTATGGTAATACTTTGTTCGCCACATCTGGAATATTCATGGGCTTTAATGGAGGCAGATGAATATTTGTCTGAAGAGGATATTCAGAAGTATAGGCAAAATGATAAAGCACGTCTTGCTTTTTGGAAAAAACATCTTCCAACGAAAAAACTCCTCTAATGTAAATCGATATAAAACAAAAAAGGCAGCTTAATGCTGCCTTTTTTAATGCCATAACGTATTTCTGACGTTTTTTTCAAGATACTTTTGGTGATTATCTAAATCTTCTTGAGGTATTTTAAAGTTACGTGGTGGCCTTGCTTTTGTTGCCTTATAAGTGATTTCTTCTGAAGTATCATTTTCATGTTCTTCTGTTTGACTACCAAAGCTTAAGCCTTGCTGCAAACCGCCGTTAAGTTCTAAATAAACTTCTGCTAGTAATTCGGAGTCAAGTAGGGCGCCGTGGTATGTACGTGCAGAAAGGTCAATATCAAAACGTCGGCAAAGCGCATCAAGGTTTGCCTGCTGACCAGGGAATTTCTTTTTAGCAATGATTAAAGTATCAACAACTTGGTTGCTTAGTTCTGGATAACCAATAGCTTGTAGCTGGTGGTTGATAAAGTTCATATCAAAGCTTGCGTTGTGGGCAACAAGAGGAGCGTCACCAATAAAATTTAAGAAATCGTCAATAATTTCTTCAAATTTTGGTTCTTCAGCAACGCGGTCATCCGTAATACCGTGTACACGGGTGGCTTCTTCTGGGATATCTCGCTCAGGATTAATGAATTGATGGTATGATTTACCTGTTGGTAAGCCGTTTTCAATTTCGATGGCACCAATTTCAATAAGCTTATGCCCTTCTTCGGGGTTAAAGCCTGTGGTTTCTGTATCCCATACAATTTCACGCATATTACTTATCTTTACTATTGTGTTTTCGGTATGCCATGTAAAGGGCGGCACCGCTACCTATTGAACCTATAAGGGCATCATAAAAGCTTAAGCTACCTTTTTCAAGTACATTGAAAGCACCTAATGAAAATTCAAGCGTAAAGACAATATATGGAGCAATCGCAAAGCACATGAGAATCTCGTTTGCTGTAATGCGACTTGCTGCAACAAAATAAAAATAAAGAGCAGGGCCGTATATAAATGCCCCTAATAAGGTTGCTGAAACAAGGGTTGGTACAGTTAAATCTACCTGTGCAAAGTTTAGCGATTCTTTTAAAGGTATGCTAATGCTATCGGGTAAAAGTTGTCCGTAATAATCTAGGCTTAATGTAATCGTAATTACTAAAAGTGCAGAAACAGCCATAACAATAGAAGTAAGCCTTAATCTATCTTTTCTTGGTAAATCTCTATGGTTGATAGGGTTTTTTTCGGTAATAAGCATAAGAACAGAGTTGGCAAGGGCTATATAAAGCACAAGTAAAAAAGCTTTTAAACGTACAGATTCTGGTAAGTTATAGGTTAGCAAGCCCACGCTTAATAAAATAAAGGCTTGTGGCAATATGTCGGCTTTATCAAACTTTCTTCTAAAAGCGATAAAGGCGCATATATTTACTGTAATAACAGAAATACGTTGCATAAAACTGGCTTCGCCTGCGCTAATAAGCTGGAAAAGAAAGACTAAAATAATAACAATGCTAAGCTCAATAATGCCAACGGCCCAATTGTGCCATACCTTTAGTGCTTTTAGTCGTGTTTCAGCGCCGAATGAAAATATATATAGCATAATGGCACCCAAAAACATTTGAATGGTGCCAAAGTAAATGGGTGATACATCTAAAAGGCTCACGCTAATACGTGAGCCAATATCAGATAGGGCAAAAAATAAAATAGCTAAAAAAGCGTAAACATAGCTAATGCGCATTTAATACCCTTTGTTTATTATTCTGTTAATGCCTTTTTTAGGCCTCTAATAGAATAGAATGTAAAGAAAGCTGTGACAATGATTAGATAGCTTAAAGAAGTAAGTAATACGTCAGCTGAAAGGCTTTGGTTAGAAACTAAAGGCCTAATTAAGTTAATCGCATGTGTAAGCGGGAAGATTTGCGCCAGCGCCTGAACCCAATCAGGGAACATGCTGCGTTCAATAAATACGCCGCAGAATAAAAATTGTGGCGTAAGGAACATAGGCATCATAAAATCAATACGATTCAATAACTTAATACGAGATGCATAGCTTAAAATCATTGTAAAGATGCATGCACCAGTAAGCGCAATAACAGCTAAAGCAATTAAAACGCCAATAATAGAACCAACGCCACCAAAGTAAGCGCCAACAGCACAAACAATAGAGGCAGGGAACATAGCACGAATCATTGCATATAAAATTTCACCGAAAGTGATTTGTTGGACATTTAATGGGCTTGCAAGCATGGCATCATATGTTTTTTGGAAAACACGACGTAAGAAAGAGCCGTAAGCAGCATCAAAAGCAACAGCATACATAGCTGCAGAAATCATCATACCCGGTACAACATACTGTATATAGGGTAGACCACCCATGGTTTCAAATGCTTGACCTAACCCAAAACCAAAGGCGAATAAAACCAAAAGAGGTTCAAGAGTGTAAAGAGCAAAAGAGCTAAAGAACATAGCTTTCCAAACTAAAAGATGACGTTTTGTTACAGCTAAAATACCTTGTAAATATAACATATTAGTTAGACTCCCTTAATGAACGACCTGTAAGCTTCAGAAAGACATCTTCTAGATTGGCAGGGCGGTGGTGGAATGTACCAAGTTTTTTCTCAGGGCTTAGATCTGTTGAATAGATAAGCACAGATTCTCCAATGTCTTCATTGCGGAACTTTTCTAAGCCTTGTGGTAGAGGTTTTTCTGCTTCAAAAACATGTGGTTCAACGTGTTCTTTGATAAGCTCTCTTGGGCTGCCTTTGGCAATGACTTGCCCATGGTCTACCAACACAATAAGGTCAGATAATCGCTCTGCTTCATCCATGTAATGAGTGGTGAGCAAAATTGTTTTACCTTCTGCTTTTAAGTTGCGCACTTTTTGCCATAGCATGTGGCGTGCCTGTGGGTCTAGACCTGTTGTTGGTTCGTCTAAAATAACCAAATCAGGATCAGAAACGAGGGCGCGTGCGAAAGAAATACGACGGCGCATGCCGCCAGAAAGTTCAGAAATTTTAGCCTTGCGACGGTCTGCAAGAGAGACAAACTCTAATACTTTTGTTGTTTGTTCCTTAATGAACTCTTTTTTTAAGCCGTAGTAACTACCAAAAACATAAAGGTTTTCTTCTACTGTTAAATCAGGATCTAGGTTATCATCTTGCGGAACAAGCCCGATACGGCTTTTGATGTGATGATTAATTTCATTTGCTTGTGCACCTAATATTTCTAGTTCTCCTGAAGAGGGTTTTAGTAAACCCATAATCATTTTTAGGCTTGTTGTTTTACCTGCGCCGTTAGGACCAAGCAGGCTTACGCATTTTCCTTCTGGTACGGAAAAAGAAACTTCTTTAACAGCTTCAAATTCACCAAATTTTTTGTGTATCTTGTCTAGTTTTACAGCATTATTCATTTATTTTTATATCCATTAAAATTTATATAAAATATATTAAGTTATTGTTTTGTTTTGTTTTTAATTCAATTAAATTAATACATGCTTTTTGGGTTAATTGTTTTATTTGATGATAAATTTAATCAAATTTCTTATCATTAAATTCGCATGAATTTACAATAGGGCAAGCGGCGCATTTAGGCTTTCTGGCTATGCAAATATACCTGCCGTGTAAAATAAGCCAGTGGTGTGCATGGAGCAAAAATTCTTTAGGAATTTTCTTTTCTAAGCCTCGCTCTACGGCAAGTGGAGTTTTCCCTTTTGCAATTCCAGTTCTGTTTGAAACTCGAAACAAATGTGTATCAACAGCAATGGTAGGTTCACCAAAACCAATGTTTCTAACAACGTTAGCTGTTTTTCGACCCACACCTGCTAGGTTTTCTAGTGCTTTTTGGTCGTTAGGCACTTCGCCAGCATGGAGCTCAACAAGTTGCTGGGCTTGTTTTATTAGGTTTTTACCTTTACTACGGAATAGCCCGATTGTTTTAATGTGTTTTTCTAGCTCTTCGTAGCCTAAGTTGACCATATCTTGAGGTGTTTTTACAATCTTAAATAAGGCTTTTGTTGCCTTATTAACCCCAACATCAGTCGCTTGAGCAGACAGGGTAACAGCCACTAATAATGTATAAATATTAGTGTAATCAAGCTCACCTTCTGGGTTTGGATTAAACTTTTCAAAAGTGGCAAATATATCGTGAATTTTTTGCTTATTCATAGTGGCGTTACTATAGCAGAAAAAAGTTAACTTCTAAAGCTTGACTTTGCGTATAATCATATTATCTTTTTATCACTCATCTTTTACTTTTCTTCACTTATCTTTATAAGTGATACACTTCTAAGGACTGAAAAATGAAAATTCAGAAAATTGTTGTCTGGGGCACCAAACCACTTCTGGAAAAAGGCAAAATCTGCGAAGATTTTAAAGCTTTACTCTCCAATTATAGTGTTGAAATTTGTTGTGAAAAAAAGCAAATTTCACGG
>JAAZVW010000037.1 GCA_018623135.1 Pseudomonadota bacterium | reverse complement strand
TTTGTTGCCAACAGCTCTTTCAAAAATGCTGGATGCGCTTCAAAAAAGCGCAAGTATGCCACAAAGGCGAACGGCCTACGAGATGGTGTCCAAGAATCCCCAATAATTTTTTGGGATGCCTGAGCCATCTTTTCATCCAAGCGGCGGCGTAAACTTCCCAGCTGAGCAACGGCAGATTCCGTCTCTTCAGCAATAGCAAGAGTCGCCCCCAGTACATCTGCAATACAATCAGCATCGTACACCGTTGCTTTTGCATGCTGAATGTACTGCATCACCGATGAGTATTGCTGTATGCTATCAGGGTCTACCGCAAATTTTTCTTTCACCAAATAATATGGCGAGAATGGGTGCGACAAACCAAAAACAACCGCTTCGTTAAACTGAACGATATTTTCTTGTGACATTTTGTCACTACTCCTTTATAAAGTAAAAGTAAGCCCGCATTAAATACGGAAGTTAAAAAGCCTAAACGGCTTAAAAATTTATATGCATACAATTTTCTAATTCTTTTATAGGAAAAGTCAAGACAATGAGTAAAGAAAACAAAATTTTTATTTTTGGCCACCACGCTGTAGAAGGCGCTATTGATGCGGGTATGCGTAAAATTTATGAAGTATTTTGCACAGCTCAAAATGCTGAACGCTACGAAGATTACGGTTACTCTGTAAAAATAGTCGATAAAAACTTTTTTGAAAAACGTGCCCAAGGCCAAACACACCAAGGTGTTGGCGCTGCAGTAAGCCCCCTAAAAGAAAAATCACTTAAAGATATTTTAAAAACAGATCCGCAACTTATTTTAATGCTTGATCAAGTAACAGACCCACATAATGTTGGCGCTTGTTTAAGATCAGCCAACGCCTTTGGTGCCAGCGCACTTATTATTCCGGAACGCGCAAGCGCAAAAGATAGCCCTATTATTGCCAAAACCTCTGTTGGCGCTTTAGAGTATACCCCTATTGTTGTCGCAAAAAACCTCAACAAAAGCATAGAAGAACTGCAAAAAGCAGGCTTTTGGGTTGTTGGTTTAGATGGTTATGCTGATAAAGAGCTTTCAGAAATAGACCTTAAAGGCAAAGTATGTATTGTTATGGGCTCTGAAGGTAAAGGCTTACGTAAACTTATTAAAGAAAACTGTGATTTTACAGCCAAGCTACCTATGGTGGGGCAAGTGGAATCTTTAAATGTATCTGTTGCGACTGGTATTTCTCTTTACGAGGTTGCTAAACAAAACAAATAGCGTTTATAATAAAGCACCACTACCTTACCTTTTGGAGCTTTATATGGCTAAGAAAAAACACCCCAAAACCCGCAATTTGGTTGCGAAAAACACTCAGCATACACCTGGTGCTGGGGTTCACAAACAAAAGAAAAACAACCACAAAAAAGACCGAAAACAATATAAGCGAGATTTAAAGTCCACCTCCTGTAAAGAGGTGGACTTTTGTGTGTACATACTTATAATGATTGTTTTTTCTTGCACTCTCTAAAAACTCACTCATACAGGAACTTTTCCATATGAAAACCTTGAAGCTGCTTGTTGCAGCAACATTAACGCTGGCGACAACTGTCGCTTTTTCTGCTGAGCAAACACGCTCATTTTTTATTGATGACTCACACGAAAGCCTGAGCCAAAACAGCAACGGCTATTTCGAGTATGATTCGGATAACTTCTCCGAAAGCAAAATCTCGGAATTCGGTCATCTGGAAACTTACCGTGTGGGGCATCCTGCGCGCCACCCTATTCCGGGTATTGCAACCTATTACATCAACGATGCGCAAGCAGATCATACCTATGATCTGGGCTTTAAATGGTATGCGATGGACAATCGCACAACCATGGCAACCTTTACAGTACATAAACTCGATGGGACAACAGCAGACTTCACTTTTAACATGAAATCTGCCGGTTCTCAGCTGATGAGCGCCACCATTGCTACAGGCATAAAAGGCGTTTATCGTGTTGATTTGAGTAGCCTTGCGGATGACCAAACAACCGATAATTCTACCGATTGGCAAAACCCAGGTTGGGTGATTGCTGATACCCTTACGGTAAAGGAATATGCGCCTGAAGATACAGACCCTGGTAACGGCGGCGGTACTGGCACAATTGGTCTTTGCCCTGTTGTTGACTATGAGCCTGATTGGAGTGGTTTGGTAGCAGAAGCGCAAGGCTACCATACAGGTGCACGCACCTATATGGATGTTATTGGTGATGTAAACGGGGATGGCATTGATGACCTGATTGCGATAGACCGCTATAATGGTACACGCGTGCTCTTTATGCAGCCAGATAAAAGCTTTATTGAAGGCGCGCCATTAGATTATGGTTATACTGCCAAATGGGCACGTAAAGCAGGTGATTTTAATAAAGACGGCATCCCTGATATTATGGTTGGTACGCTTGGCTACATAAATTTTATCAGCTTAAATGCCGATGGTAGCTTACAAAAAGCATCTCAAATTTCACCTAATATGTTTGGTGCAGCCGCACCAATGCCAAATTACGCAGAATTTGGCTACGATGGTGTTGCATTTGCCGATGCTGACGCTGACGGATTTATGGATACCTATTTAATCACAGCACCGAAATATAAAGATGCTGAAGGATATTTAGGTGTTATGCTTATCCAAATAAATACAGATGGTGAATTGGATGGCAATAAATTCCGTTGGTTGAAACTTGATAAACTGGGCGGATATGTCGATACCATCGACGTTGGTAGACAAAGCACCTTTGTAACCACAGGCACCCGCCATGATGTTTCGTCTCAACGCCCTTTTTATGATCGCACTGTCCGTACATCAAATATGAACCTAAACCTCACAGGAGCCCACTCTTCTTATCGAGGAGTTTGGACCCCTGCGTTAGAAACGGTGGCAAACCTACCAGACACATCAAAAATTGGCTATTATGCCGATTCTGTTTTGCTACCCGGTTACGGTCATTTTTACAGTACTTATGACGGGCCAACTATTATTGCCGTAAGGAGCTCTAATACCAAACGCATTATTGCCCCTGGTGTTAACAATATGCCCGTTCAGCTTACTGATTATGAAGGCCGTATTATCAGCCAGCGTGCACATAATTTGAGCGCTCTGTATAACTTCAATAATAGTGGTGAAACCATTATTGTTGCAGGTACAACAAACGGCTTTATGCTGATTACGCTGAACACGACCCAATAAACCCACCAACCGAAAAAAGGCAGCCCTAAGGCTGCCTTTTTTATGTGTTGAATATATGAGTTTTTACGACGTATTAGTAAGCGAACTGCGCTTCTGTAAACGACCATGTTGATTTTGAATCAGCCATAGGTTCTGCTTTTAAATACTTTTTAAGCTGCTGTGCTAAGTCATCTACTGATGCAGCTTTTACCTTAAGATCAAAATACTGGTCATTTAAACGGCCTTCTAATGAACCACCGCAAATACCCTCTTTAGGCATTAAACGTTCCAAATACCATACTTCTGCACCTTCTAGGCTTGTTAGCATGTCATAGTCTGCTTCTGTACGTACATCATCCACAACAGCAATAACACCTTTACGGTTAAGCTGAGAAATATGAATTTGGGCAAGCTGACATAACCAATCGCTACCATAGACTTGCTCGAGATTTAAGTAAAAAGCAATTTGTAAGGCACGAGGCGTTTGTTCCATAATTTGCGTGCTTGCCAGTATTGCTTCGAGCTCATTTACAAGAGCTTCTGCAATATGGCGGTTTGCATATTTTTTAGAAAATGCGGTAATAAAGGCCTGTTTATCTTCCTCAACTAAGCAACCGCTTTCTAAAATTTGCTTTGTTTGAGAGGATAGAGAAAGTTGAGAAAAAGGGAGATCTTTATCTGAGCCTGCAATCTGTTCTTCCGATAAATACAGAAGATATTCAAGAGGCGCTTTTAAAGACCAAGAAAGCTTAACATTGCAGAGTTCTATATCTGAAAACCACTGGCTTAATAAACCCACTGTTGTGGATTTACCCATTTGCGGCTGTGGTGAGTAAAGACCAATTACTTTAGGCTTTAGTCGCAACGTCATCTTTCAATTCCCCTTTAAGATTTCGTCATTCTTGTTGTTTGTCTGATGTTATTGTGCGGAGGTTTAAAGCCCTGGTCAACAAAACATTTTTTTTAATTTTCTTGACTTGTTATATTTCAAAAAGTTGCACCGAAAATCAATAACTTAGCTGTATTTTTTAGGTGACAATTAAAAAAGTGGCGCCTTTGCGCCACTTTTACTAATCTATGATCCAATCTTCTTTAGAAAGGGTGGTTAATTGGTCTATGCCTTTATCTGTTACGGCGACAATATCTTCAATTCTGACACCGCCTTTTTCCGGATAATATAACCCTGGCTCTACAGTAACAACAGTGTTTTGGCTTAAAGGCTCTTTGGCATAACGAGAGATACGCTCTCCCTGATCGTGCACCTCTATACCTACAGAGTGCCCCGTGCCATGGAAAAAGCCAAAATAACGCCCCTGTTCATCTTTACCTGTTTCAAACCCAAGGTCGGCCATTTTTTGATGAATCGCCTCGTGGATATCTTCAGGTATTGCGCCTGCTTTAACAAGATCCAAACCTAATTGTTGGCCTGCTTTAACAGCATTGTACATATCTATTTGCCATTGCTTAGGGGTACCTTTTAAATATGTACGTGTTAAATCACCAAAGTACATGTTATCGGATTGGGGGAATGAATCTATAATAATAAGTTCATGTGCTTTAAGTGGCCCGTGCCCACGTTCATGCGGTTCTGCCCCCTGTGCGGCACAACCAACAATAGGGCCACCCGACATAGGCACAGAACCAAAACGGGCAATTTCAGCATTCATTTCACCACGCAAACGTTCCGCTGTAAGTACCTCACCTTGCCAGTACAGAATATCATCTTTACCTATTTCTGCTTCTTTAAGAACCATTTTAGCGCGCTCAAAGCCCTTTTGGTTTATGGCTTGTGCATGGCGTACTTTTTCAATTTCTTCGGCTGATTTAACAGAGCGTTCTGCAAAAAAGTAAGGCTCTGTCACACGTACGTTAATACCTAAGCTTTGCAAATATAACGTAATGGCTGTGTTAAAATTAGGGGGTACTTCTACTTCTGTCACATCATCTTCTTTTAGCATTTGCGCACAAAAACCCTTAGGGCCAGCAATAAAACCAGAATCTTTTGCTGCCATAGCAACATCCGCTATATCAAGAATTTGATCCACTGTAGCGTCGCGCTTTGCTTCTTCAATTTCAAGTGCGCCAATAATAAGAAAGGTTTTACCATCTTTATTTTGGTACCACATAAATGGGTCTGAAGCTGTGATTTTTGTTGCATAATACATATTTGCATCGCAAGCATACATTAAACGCGCTGTTGGCATAAATATTACCCTTTTTAGTTAAGAAATAGAAAGCCCGCCTTAAACCATATACCAGAGGCAAAAGACGGGTTAATTTTAAGCCTTACATACTTTATATCTGTAAGGCAAAGTCTTTAGTGTTTATAAATATGTTTCTGGAGCTGTCCAAGTGCTTGCACGTTGTACAACTTCTTTAACAAGTTTTGCAATGCCTTCATCTACCTCTACAATGCTTTTTGCTGTCATGTAAGCAGGGGTAGAAATAATATTATGGTTTTCATCAATAAAGATATCTGTTGACTCTGTCACCACATGCCCATTACCAAGCTCACGGATACGTGCAGCCATACCCGCATCATTACCTACCGTAAAGTTAATATCTTTACCACGTAAAGCAACAGCGCCAATAGAAGCTGGAGAAACACAAATAAAGCCAATAGGCTTGCGTTTATCGTGCATATCGTTAATAAGGCTTGTTACGTGTAGTTCTGCCGAGACTTCATCTGTTTCTACTTTAAGGCCAAAGTCAGATAAGTTTTTCGCGGCACCAAAACCACCTGGGAAAATAAGACCGTCTAAATCTTGCTCAAACACTTCGTAAATATTTTTAATTTTACCACGAGTAATACGTGCTGATTCTAACAGAACGTTACGCTCTTCAACCCCTTCTTGCGGTTCTTGCGTGGTGTGGTTAATAACCGAAGATTGAAAAATATCTGGCGCCATAAATACAGGCTCTGCACCTAATTTTTGCAGATGTAAAATGGTTAAAACAGCTTCGTGAATTTCTGTACCGTCGAATACACCACAACCAGAAAGAACAACTCCAATACGCATTGCCATAATTTAAGTTACCTTTATTTTTCTTATTTAATCATTAATTTCTAACACCCCTTATTATAAGCATGCTATCGTTAAGATTAAAGAGTTTTTTATCTTTTATTCTTTTACCTTTTTGACAAAAACGCCTTTATTTAAGGGCACAGAGGTGAACTTATGTATATTTGCATTTGTGCACAAGTTACGGAAGATGACTTAAATAAAGTGCTAAAGGGTACGGAGACAACATCTGATGAGCTTTTAGAAAAGCTTAATAAACAACACTGCTGCAGAACCTGTGAACAAGCCATTTTAACGATGATAGAAGAAAAAAGAAAAACCACTGCCCCATAGCAGTGGTTTTTTTATTTACGTAAAAGTGCTGCAACCCAGGCATCTTTTGTAACAGTAGTGATACAACTAAAACCTAGATTTTGATAGGCGTCTAATACTTCTTGTTGCTGTGTTTCATCAAACCCAGAGATAATGGCATAACCACCCGCTTGTAGTTGGTCATACAAATCATCTTTCATCATCAATAATGGATTCTTAAGGATATTTGCAAAAATAAGATCATAAGGTGCATTTTGCACACAAAGCGGTGTTTTAAAACCATCACCTGCCGCAGCCTTTAAACTAACCTTATGCTTTTGCGCATTTTCTAAGGCAATAACAATAGCATCGGGGTCAATATCTACAGCATAAACATCTAAATTTTCTACAAATAAAGAAGCTGCGATAGATAATATGGCTGTACCTGCCCCCATATCCATAACTTTATGTAACGGAGCACCTGTTTTAACAAGCTCTTGAAACAATTTAAGACAGCCTTCTGTTGTGGCATGGCTACCTGTACCAAAAGCCATTTGTGCAGGAATATGAATGCAAATTTTATCCGTAGGTTTTTCAACTTCTGGGTTTTGATACACATAAAAAGCGCCCACTTCAATCGGGGGCATATCTTCATAGGCTTTGGCTTGCCAGTTTTCTGCATATACAGGCTCAAAAACAACCTCAGCGGATTGGTTAAGTTGCTGGGCAATACGCATACAAGTTTCTTTTTGGTTTTGCATATCATCTGTCGCTTCAAAAAACAAAGAAACATCAGCCTGCTCTGGCCTGTCATCATCAAAAGCAACATCCATAGATGCCATTAAGTCCTCAACCAAAAAATCCAGCTGATCTAGCTGCTCTTTTTCAATTGTAAACTGCCATTTATATGCAATGATATCGCTCATAGTTGCCACGCCTTTTCCTTTTATTTTGTATGTCATCTATATACATTAATTGATTGAAAATGTAACCTTTTTAATATAGTATACAAAAATTAAAATACCTAACCCCTTAAAACCTCCCTTTTACACCTCAACAAAGGTAATCGCTTATGACAAGCCAACCACCTGTTACAAACTATAAAGATTCTATGACCTTTTTAACCAAAGAATCTGAATTTCTTGTCGGCTTTTATAAAGAAGGCCAACTGCCCAAGAACAACCGAAATAACCTAAGCAAAGATCAAATTGGCACTTTGCTGACAGAACTCTTCCCTGCACATATTGAGCACGCCAAGTTTGTGTTAACAGAAGCCCAAAAAAGCTTTTTAAAACATGACGCAGGCGAAATTGATATTCTGCTTAGTCAATTCCCTGCTCTTGAGCAAGCGTTAAAGGACCTCTGGCAAAAACGCCAAACAGGCAAACTAAAGCGTGAAAGCTTCTATGGCTTTGTGTTTCATTTTCAGATTATGCTACAAAATATTGTAGAAGATCTGGAAGCGCCCGAACACCATGTTATTGGTAACATTGGCACCCGCACTATGGCTTTTATGAAGATGTCTCTTGAAAGCATGGGGGTGCCCGCGCCAGAGCTGAGCAAACCCCAAATAGATAAATAGCGCACCTACTTTACAAAGCAACTTGTACACAAGTTGCTTTTTTTATTGCATTTATCTTATTTTTACATACAATTTAGCTGTATTTTAACCATACACTTCTCACTTTTTATAAAGAGGCCCCACTATGTTAGGTCTTCCCTCTCTCCCTAAAAACTACGAACTGGAAAAACGACGACAATTACGTCTGGCTGAACAAAGTATTCTCTCAATAGAAACACGTATTGATGAAGAATACGTTAAACTCATGGCGCGACGTGAGCAAGAAGGTAAAGATTCTCCCCACTATTCAGATATACTCTACGGGCAAATTCTTTTGTTTTTGCTTTTAAACGCCAGCCAGCAACTGCAAAAACTTTTGCATAACATGCCACAAAACAAAGCGGCGTTACAAGGTATTATTAAGCTTATAAGCGCGTTTGAACAAATAGCTAACATCCATAGTTTGGATAAAGGCGAGTTTATTATTATTACAACACAAGCGGCCAAACAAAGCTTAGACCCTGGCGCAAGCTGTAAAGATCGTTTACAAGCTTGGCAAACTAAAATACAGGACTTTTTAGCCCTAAAGCGACAATATGAAGAAACCTCCAATCAGGGATGATGGAGGTTTTTTTCTGTTTAAAAGAGAAGAGAAGATTAAATGAAAAGAATCAAATCATTATATCTTTTGTAAATTGGCCATGCTTTCAAGCATTTTCTTCTCGCCGTGTTCATCAAAGTCCACAATAAATTTACGATTTGGCGGGAATCCTTCTACGCCTAAAATACGGCCTGTACCCAACTTTTCATGCATAACTTTTGTACCTGTAGACATACCATCGGCAGAAACACCTATCATCGGGCCTTTATTAAGGGCATCTACCTGTGCATCAGAAAGCTGTGTTTGCGGCGCAGCTTCACCCATTTTACGTGGACCCTTGCGTTTAAGTTCGGTACGACCTGTTGGGTTATGTCCTTCTTTAATATAATTAATTTCAGAACCTCTACCCTCTTTATAGTAACGCACTCCTTTTTCTGGTAATTCCAAGAAAAAGCGAGAGGGTTCACAACTAATCCAGTTTCCGTAAAGCTTACGTGATGAAGTATGAGAAATAATAAGTTTTTTCTTTGCACGGGTCATCGCCACATAGGCTAAGCGACGCTCTTCCTCTACACCTGTACCTAGTTCATCATCAATAGACCTTTGGTGCGGGAAGAGACCATCTTCAAAGCCCGGTAAAAAGACCATAGGAAACTCCAAACCTTTAGAGGCATGCACGGTCATAATACTCACCTCATCTTGCGGAATACCTAAAAGATCTATCGTGTCAGAATCTAGAGCAAGGTTTTCAAAATAATCGAGCAAGTTTTCTTGCGTCACATCGGTAAGCTCTCGCAAAAGCTCTTTTACGTTATCAATACGCTCTTTCATTTTTTCTTCGCCTTCTTTGGCTTTATCTTCATAGAGCATATCCACATAGCCAGACTCATCCAGAATCATTTCCATTAACTGGTCATAAGAACCATTCGGAATATCAGATCTCCAGCCATTCACCAACTGGGTAAATTCATATAAAGCTTTTTTAGCTTTTGTGTTTACAAGGTTTTCATTTACCGCAACTACAGCCGCATCAAACACAGGCATATTACGCGTTTGCGAAATTTGCTTAAGCTGCTTAAGGGTAGAATCACCAATGCCACGCTTAGGTAAATTAATCACACGTTCAAAAGAAAGATCATCGCGCGGGCGGGTAACAAGTTTTAAATAGGCAATAGCGTCTTTTACTTCTTTACGGTCATGGAAGGCCAAAATCTTAACAAGTCGGTGCGGAATTTTGGCTTTACGCAACTCTGCCTCTAACACACGTGTTTGAGATGCCGAGCGCACAAGTACAGCAATATCTTTTAAACTACCGCCCATTTTAAGGTGATGATTAATCACCGTTACCATAAGCCCACGTACTTCATCCACATCATCCCAACGTTGGTGCACCTCTACGGGTACGCCTTGGCCAGAATCTGTCCAAAGTTCTTTCGCATGGCGTTGTTCGTTATGAGAAATCACTGCATTGGCCGCATGCAAAATATTACCCGTACAACGGTAGTTTTGCTCTAGTCTAATAGTTTGTGCGCCCTCAAAATGTTCTTCAAAGGCCAAAATATTACCCACTTGCGCACCGCGCCAACCGTAAATAGATTGGTCATCATCACCTACCACACAAATATTTTTATGCCCCATAGCCAGTAAGCGTAACCAGAGGTACTGCACGCCGTTTGTATCTTGATACTCATCAACCAGAATATATTTAAATTGTTGCTGGTACTGTTGTAAAATTTCTGGATTTTCTTTAAATATTTTAAGCGTCAGCAACATCATATCGCCAAAATCGCAAGCATTAAGCTGTTTTAAACGCTCCTGATACGAACGATAAACAGAATGCCCATGGCCACCTAACTTCATGGCTTCTTCTGCTGGTACTTCTTCTGGTAACCATGAATTATCTTTCCAAGCGGAAAGAAGCCCCACCATTTGCTTAGGTGTATATTGTTTTTCATCAATACCATGTGCGAGTAAAATATCTCGCATAACAGAAGCCTGACCATCGGGGTCAACAATATCAAAATCTTTATCTAAACCAACAAGTTGGGCGTGCTCACGTAAAATACGACCCGATAAACTATGGAATGTACCCATCCACATCCCTTTAACGGAAGACTCTAGCTCAGCTTCTAGCCTTTCTTGCATTTCTCGGGCGGCTTTGTTGGTAAAGGTTACCGCCAGCACCTCATCGAGCTCGGCTAAATTCTGCGTTAAAATATGAGCAATACGGCTAATAAGTACACGTGTTTTACCTGTACCAGCCCCAGCAAGTACCAGTAATGGGCCTTCTGTTGTTGTAATGGCTTGTCTTTGTGGCGGGTTTGTGCCTTCTAAGTACTGCATAAAAACTCCTTAACGCGGCTAAAAATTTCGATCAACTGTTGCAATTTTAGAACAAAATCGTTAGACTGAATTCTAGTGTAAAAGACATAAGCAATCAACTTAAAATCAACCCTGATTTCGGAGAGTTAAGGCAAATGCCACATCAATCTTCTACAGCACTAGATAAAAAAACTTTTAGCCTCAAGTCTGCACGACGCAAAGCTTGGCGCCTAAAGTGGCGCGATCGTATTGCCCAATTTGTGCTACAAAAGCTTTATGGTAAACCTATGCACCTTTCTCCATTCCCTAAAGGGACAATCGCTTGCGCTGCTGTTTTTTGGTACTTTGAAGAAGGTATGCGTAAATACGTAATGGCACGTGACATGCGCCAAAAAACACCACAAGTACGTTTTATTGGTTGCATTGATAATGTAACAGAAGTGCCAATTGACCAGCTTATGGTGGAAAATGTACGCCAAGTATTAGGTGATGGTTTTGTGCGTTCTTTGTCTAAAGATGCTTTTGCTAAAGATGAAGTAACATCTGCCCCTCAATTTAAATATGAAGATATCAATTCGGGCGAAAAATTACCTGTGCAATGCATTTGCTGGTCGATTCAGATTACACCCGAACAGGCAGAACTTGCTGCCCCACAGGTAGATAATATGGAAATTTTATCTGTACCAGAATTTTCAGTTCTTGGAGAAGATATTGCAGATTCTCATAAACTTATATACCAATCTGTACTCAAACGTATTAACCAAAAAGCACCTGCAAATATGCTTAATATGATAGAAGAGCTAGAAAATATGCCAACACTTATGGAATCTAACCGTACCATTCACTAAATTAAAATAAACATAAAAAAATACCCCAGTTGGGGCATTTTTTATTTTAATCGCTATTTAATTGCGGAGATAATCATCCTCCGCAACTACGGTACCTGCAGGCAGGTCTTTTGCTACGTGGCATCCATCGTTCAGGATACAGGCGTAGCCTACGAAGATATAACCAGAGATCGTGACTTCTCCGTTGAGTACAACATTCTCATTTAAAGAGACTTCCTCGGAAATGATCGAGGCTGTTCCTTTTTTCTGTAAATAGGGCACAGAAACCCCGTTTGGGTTCTTGTGCTTTTTCACAGAAAATTTCTCAGGGCTAAGCCCTGATTTCGTAAGAATATCGTGCTGTGTTTGACTGAGCATAAGCTCTCCTTAGAGTTTATGTAAAAAACGGGATTGTTAATAAGTTAAGATATAGGCCTTTATACCCTATTATTCAATAAAAAAAGCGCACAATTTGTACGCTTTTTTAACAAATAGACTCAAACTCTTTTAAGCTGTTGCTTCTTCTTGAGCTTCTGCTGCTGCCTGACGACCTTCTTCTGGGCGTAAATGCGGGAATAGTAAAACATCACGAATAGAAGGCTGATTCGTAATAAGCATTACCAAACGGTCAATACCAATACCTACACCAGCAGCTGGTGGCATACCATATTCTAGTGCACGGATATAATCTTTATCGTGCTCCATCGCTTCGTCATTACCTTTTTTAGCTTGCTCAATTTGGTCAATAAAGCGTTGTTCCTGATCATCCGCATCATTTAACTCAGAAAATAGGTTACCAAGCTCACGACCTACAACAAATAGCTCAGCACGCTGTGTCCACTCTTTATCCTCGTCATGACAACGTGAAAGTGGCGATGTAGATGTTGGATAATCATAAATAAATGTTGGCTGAATCAATTTTTCTTCGCAAAGCTCTTCAAATAATTCCAAGAAGCATTGGCCATAATCGCCCCACTCTGAAAGTTTAATACCTTTAGATGCTGCAAAGGCTTTAATTGTTTCAATTGTTTCTAAATCAGATTCTTGCGCACCACCAATTTCTAAAATAGCATTTTTCATGCTCAATTTTTTAAAAGGTGCTTTTAAAGAAATCTTATGTTCACCGTATTCAACTTCTGTTGTACCGCAAACCTTTTGTGCTGTATGCGCAATAAGCTCTTCTGTTAGCTTCATCGCATCTTCATAATCTGCATAAGCTGTATAAAACTCAAGCATTGTAAATTCTGGATTGTGGCGTAGAGAAACACCTTCATTACGGAAATTACGGTTTACCTCAAACACACGGTCAAAACCACCAACAAGCAAACGCTTAAGGTGTAGTTCTGGTGCAATACGCAATTTCATATCCATGCTTAACGCATTGTGATGTGTCAAAAATGGTTTTGCCGCCGCACCCGATGCGTTTTGGTGTAGCATTGGTGTTTCAACTTCCATAAAGTCTTGATCAATTAAATACTCACGCACGGCAGCAATAGCTTTAGAGCGCTTTTTAAAAACATCACGCACATCTTCATTCACAATAAGATCAACATAGCGTTGGCGGTAACGTGTTTCTTTATCTGATAATCCGTGCCATTTTTCTGGTAGCGGGCGTAATGTTTTATTAATCATAAGAACACTGCTTGCTTTAACTGTAAGCTCACCTGTATTGGTACGAGTCATCGTACCTTCAGCGCCGATAATATCACCAATTTCGAGCACATCTTTAAGCTGTTTAAAGCTTTCTTCACCCAAACTGTCTACAGAAAGTGAAATTTGCACACGACCAGATGTATCCTGAATTTGTGCAAAAGCAAGTTTACCAAAAGTACGCAGTAACATAACACGACCAGCAACAACGTGTGTTTCTGGGTTATCGATTGCGTTAAGTGCTTCTTTATCTAGTTCCTTATATTTATCCTGTAAATCAGCTGCCTTATCCTTAGGTTTAAAGTGGTTCGGATGTGTAATTGGGAACATTTGAGCATAAGTCGCAAATTTTTCACGACGCGCTTGGATCAGCTGATTGTCTTCCATAGGATAAACCTCACTTAAATTAAAATTAAAATAACCCTTTAACCTATAAGTCAAAAGTAAGAAAAATTCAAGCTTTTAGGGTTAAAAACAAATTGCAGGATCAATTTTTTCTCGGTAATCATCGCTTGTTTTATCATAATACTGGTTCAGGTACTTCATGCCAGAATCACACATAAAAGTAAGTACAGTTTTTATCTCTGAATCATGCGCCATCAGCTGACGTGCCGCAAGTAGGTTTGCTCCACTGCTTGGGCCAACAAACAAGCCGTTTTCACTGGCAAGTTCTTTCATGTGTTTAACGGCCTTTTCCCCATCTACAAGCACAATACCATCTATCACTTCCTTATGGCGCTCATAAATAGAAGGCACAAAACCATCTGAAATACCTTCAATTAAATGCTCATCCACATGCCCTGTCATAATGGTAGGAGATTCAGAAGGCTCCATAGCAAATACTTTAAGCTGTGCGTTATGTCGTTCTTTAAGAGCTTTACCCACACCTATAAGCGTACCACCTGTACCAACCCCTTGCACTATAGCATCAATACGTGCATCCGATGGCAATTGGTTAATAATTTCTTGGGCTAACCAATACATATTTTCTTCAACGTTCCACTCATTATCAAATTGCTGCGGACAAAAATACCCCTGCTTCTGCCCAAGCTCTTTTGCATATTCTAAAGCTTTATCTACCTGAAAGTGCCCCACTTCTATAATTTCTGCTCCAAAAGCACGGGATATCGCCGCCCTCTCTGTCGAAAAACCAGAAGGCATCACCACTTTCATTTTATAGCCTTTCACAGCCGCGACCATACTCATCGCATTACCTGTATTACCACTTGTTGCCTCAACAATTGTATCACCCGGCTTAAGCAGGCCTTCTCTTTCTGCTTTTTCTATCATATATTTTGCAATACGTGCCTTAATAGAACCTGAAGGGTTCATAAACTCACATTTAGCATAAACATCGCCAATTTTAATAAGTGGCGTATGGCCAATTGTTTCCAATATATTATTTACATAAGCCATGGTATTCGCTTTCTATATTTGTTAGCATGTTTAAAATTTTGAACAATATAGAGTAAATTTACAATGATTTTATATGGCATCCCCAATTGCGATACCGTTAAAAAAGCAAAAAAGTACTTAGATAATGCGTCCATCGCCTATTCCTTTCATGATTTTAGAAAAGATGGTTTATCTACTGAAAAACTTAAGACATGGCTACAAGAGCTTGGCCTAGATGCGCTCACAAACAAAAGATCAACCACATGGAAAAATTTAGATACAACAACTAAAGAAAACTGGAATGAGCAAACCGCTCTTAATATTTTTTTAGAGCAACCCACCCTTATTAAACGCGCCGTTTTAGAAGCCCCTCATAAAACACTTATAGGCTTTAAAGAAGCAGAATACAGCAAACTTTCCGCATAAAAAAACCGCCCATAAAGGGCGGTTTTCATCTATCGCTATCCATTACAAGGGTTTATTTTCAAAGCGGCAATGCTCTAAAAAAGTCAGTACATCAGGGTAGGCAGCATCTGCTTCAGGGCAATAATCTTGCCATTTAGGGCCAACAAGTACCGTTGACATACCTTGTTGTTTAGCCCCCTTAATGTTCAAGATAGAATCTTCAACAATAAAAGATTCTTTCGCCTGCACCTTGTGGCGCTCTAAACAATTTGTAAACACACTGGCATGGGGCTTAAATACAAACCCTCGGCTCGTAGAACTGCACACCTCTTCGAAAAGATGCTTTTTAGCAAGCCTCTCTAAAACACGCTCAGAGTGCAAGTCCGGACTATCTGTTACAATAACCCGCTTTAACGGCATAGCTTCCAGCAATTTAATTGTGTATTCACAAGGTTTAAGCATCGATATATCAAGCTCTTTAAAATGCTCAACAAGTACATCCATATCAAAATTTCCCGCAGCGAACTGACGACTGAGTTCATCACGTCCATGCTCATCATGCGTAAACAAAGAACCTACAATATCTTCTTCATCCACAGGTATACCCTGTTTTTTAGCTGCCGCAACTAAACAATCAAAAAGAATTGCTTCTTTTAAATTATGTTCAGCAGAATAAAGTGTGTCGTCCAGATCAAAAACAGCCAGACGAAAAGGATCAAGATTAAACAAAGGGTAATTAGACATAAAACGGCCTATAAGATAATGAATTTAAACAACTATACCCCAGTAAACTCATAATAGAAACTATTTATTTGATAAAAAGTTCAAGACTTCAATCGCCGTATCAAAATAATAATCTATATGCTCTAAATTTTGCTCACCATTGTGATTCACTAAAATGGTAGTTGCTCCCATTTTCTTAGGTGCAATTAAATTATCTGCACTATCTTCTATCATATAATCAAAAGAACTCCAGCCTAAATGTGCCAAGGCTTCTTCATACACCTTTGTGCCTGCATCTTTTCTCGGGTGTCCATCAAAACAATCAATACTCAAAATATGACTACTCTTAAAATAAGGTTTCAAGTCAAGATGATCTAAAACACGATGCGCCCAATAATGAGAGCCATGGGTCAATAAAGCATGCTCCACCTTACCTTCAAGAGCATCAAAAGCATCATGTAAACCTTTATAAATACTAATTTCTGCTGTATCAATTAATTGATGATATCGCTCATGTGTCTCTTCAAATTTAATACCATGCTCTAAAACTAAAAACTGTCTAGAACAGGCATGCTCATTCCAACTATTTAATGCTTTTTGATATAAGACATCATCAGAAAGCTTAATGCCATATTCTTTCGCTAAAGAAACCGTTGCCCACTTAAAAGCATCAAACATCTTTTCATTTGTGTGGTATAAGGTATGGTCTAAATCCCATAAAACGTTCATTTAATTTCTTTCTAAAGGTACTGGGGGCTGTGCAAATGTAATAACAGGTAAATGATTCACATCCAAACTATATAGATGCTCATAAATATTACCAACACCACCATAAAAAGCATTTTTCATATCAAAACCTAAGGCAATTGCTGTCGTTTCAACTTGATCTACCGCATCAGATTCAATTTCAATAAAAGGCTTTAAACCAGGCCAAGTATCTATCATAATTTCAACAGAGCCTTTTGCCCAAATTTCTCTTTTCGTTTCCTGATAGGCTTTTTCATAAAACCCACAAAATTCTAAAAACGAGCATGCCATTTCAAAATTATCGACAACAACCTCAGCCTCTTTTACACCATGAATATCTAAAGTTTTATCTTCCTCTTTAATGCTCATCGTAATTTTATCACCTTCGTCACGCACACGTGCCCATTTATTTGGGTTATCTTTCAAACCATAGGCTTTACGAACCATAAGAGACTCTTCTTTAACTCTTATAAAGCCTAAATTATTTAAATTTTCACGTAGTTTAGCAACATCAATATTTATAAACTTTGCCTCATATTCATGCATAACCTCAACCCTTTATACAATAAAAACGACTCAAAGTAACAATGAAGTGTAACAGCTGTCAAATAAAAAAAGCCCCACCTAAGTGGGGCAAGAGATAATTGAAGTAGTAATAAGAAGCCGTAAGGCTGATCACTAAATTTTGTAGATAAAAGCTGGCAATGACCTACTCTCCCGTGCCTTAAGACAAAGTACCATCGGCGCTAAAGGGCTTCACAGGGGTGTTCGAGATGGGAACCCGTTTTTAACCTTCGCTATTGTCACCAGCAAATTATCTACAAAATTTAGTGATCAGTAATATTTCTCGAGTTAGGGTATTTTA
>JAAZVW010000060.1 GCA_018623135.1 Pseudomonadota bacterium | reverse complement strand
CTGTGCGAAACTGTGCGAGAAAAAAATTGTATATAGTTGTTGACAAGGGTATGCGAAAAGGTATATAAACCCTTACACAAGTTGATGACGCGGGGTGGAGCAGCTCGGTAGCTCGTCAGGCTCATAACCTGAAGGTCGTAGGTTCAAATCCTGCCCCCGCAACCAACTTTGAGAGATTTCCTGTCTCATTTTCCTTCGCACAATTTCGCACAGTCAAAATCGAAAATACGTATAATTTCTCGCACAATAGTTATTGTCTACTGATTCTATTCTTATATTTTTGTTATAACTTAAAAATATAAGAATACGTAACAACCCCTAAAATTCAGTTGATAGATAATTAACTGTATGCAATTTTTAACAATTCTGTAAATCTGTATAAAAGGTATACTTCCCTTTTACAACATATCTAAACTTTTCTATAAAGATCCCACCAACTAACAGCCGGAAATTTTATCTATATCTTAATTCAAACATTCCAAATGGACTGTTAACTTCATCTGTTCTATGTTTTGTTTTTAATAAAAGCGGCAAACTACTATTTGTACAGGAGTATGGTAAATTAAATATTCCTGGTGGAAAAGTGGAACAGGGAGAGCGTATTCATCAAACAGCTTACAGAGACGTTTTAGAAGAAGCCTCTATAAAAATAAAAAATATTACCTAATTATTATATAGCAATAAAAAGCCCCATCCTTTTCAATGGGGTCTTTTACTAGTTAGCCTTCACAATTTCTGTAGGCTGTTGTTTATTTAACGGCTCTAATCCAAACCAGAGCTCTTCTAAAACTGGCGCAAATATCATCTGCAATACAGTTCTCATACCAGCTCTAATATGAAAATCTGCCGTCATGCCTGGAATAATCTTAATATCGGGATTTGCGGCTAAACCTTCTTCATCTAATTTAATCTTCACCCTATAATAACTTTGAGACATATCATCCACAAAACTATCTGCGCTAATATCAAACAAGCTCCCATTTAAAGCACCAAATTCTGTAAAATCATAAGCTGAAACGCGTACAACAACAGACTGCCCCAACCAGACTCTCCCTCTATCTTGTGCTCTAATGCGCCCTTCAATTAATACCTCTCCTCCTGTTGGCGTTAACTCTAATAACACAGCACCAGGTTGAACAACTGCACCTGGTGTTGTTACAAACAAGCTATTAACAATGGCATCCGATGGAGAAAGAATCGTTGCACGCGTGAGACGGTCTTTTAATTTTTTAAGCTGCTCTTCTACTCGTTCAAAACGAATTTTTTCGTTATTCAGCTCATTAAGAACTTCAGAAAGTCTCTCATCTGATTTTTGTTCCTTTTTATGCTGTAATTCACCTAATTCTGCTTTTGTCACAGGAATTTGTGTTGTAACCACAGAATACCTTGTATCTAATGATTTAACATGAGACTGAGATTCTAATAATTTGGTTTCGGAAATAACCCCTTTTGATCTTAAACGTAAGTTAATTTCAAGCTGTTTTCTGGCAATTTCCAGCTCATCTTTACGTTTTTGACTTTCTGTTTTTAACTTTGTAATTTCAAGCTTTTTCTGCTTAATTTGCTCATCTAAAATACTAATAGACCTTAAATATTCTTTTCTACGTGCTGAAAATAAAGATTTTTCTGCTTGGATAATTCTTTGGGCTTCTTTACCTGAAATATCAGTAATTTTTAAATATTTTTTCTTTTCTTTTTCTGCTAACAATCGGCGGATTTTAACTTGAGAATATAGCCTTGTAATCATCAACTCATCATATTCTGCATTGGTTGCTAACGCATCAACCAAAAAGAGCTCACTCCCCTTTTCAACGTGCTGACCTTCCCTTACATAAATATCTTTAATAATACCACCTTCTAAATGCTGTACTTTTTGAGTACGCGTTTGCGGAATAACTCGGCCAGAACCTTTAACAATTTCGTAAATAGTTGCTTTACTTGCCCAAGTACTAAGAACAAGAATCGTCACAATAACAAGAAGAATAAGGCTATGTGATTTGTAATATTTAGAATGAACAGTATTCATAATTATAGTTAAACCTTACCATTTAATTTTTTCAAAACATCATCTCTTGGTCCATCCATAAGAACCTTGCCATTATCCATAACAATAAGACGATCAACTAAAGTCAATAAACTCAATCTATGTGTTACTAAAATAAAAGTTGATTCATATTTATCTAACCAATTTTTTAAGTAATCTCTAACTTTTAGTTCTAACTCATGATCAAAATGACTTGTTGGTTCATCCATAATAAGCACTTTTGATCGGCGATAAAGAGCCTGTGCAAAGCTCAACATTTGCCTCTGTCCACCAGATAAATTACTTCCATTTTCACCAATATCCGCATCTAAACCTATACCTGTTTGGCCTAGCATTGCATCTAAGCCACTCATTTCTATTGCTTCTTTTAAACGCTCTTCATCTATTTCAATAGAATTAGCAATAACATCTCTAATACTGCCACTCATAAGGCGTTGAGATTGAGAGAGTAACAAAATATGTTCCCTTAATTCTGTTACTGGAATACGCTGAATATCAACACCTTCTAGTAAAATCTGCCCAGATTTTGGAGAAATTACCCCTGCCAACGACTTTGCTAAAGTAGATTTACCTGCACCATTTCTTCCCAAAATAGCGACTCGTTCCCCAGGCTTAAAACTCAAATTAATGTTTTCTAATACTGGTTTGGGGTTATTAGGATAAATAGTTAAAAGATCACGACAATCTATAGAACCTGTCACTGTATTAAGTGTTTCAGGGGTTTGTGCATTATGTGTCCAAGATTCATCTGCATAAGATTCTAACTTCTCTACTTCTTCTGCTACTTTTTTAACTTTTTGGAATTTAACCAAAGCATCTGCAACATTAAGGGCTGGCCCTATAGCTCGTGCAGAAAGAATTGAACTTGCAATTAAACCACCAATTGTCAAAGTTCCTGTATTCACCTCAAAGGTACCAACAACCAATACACCAACAGCACTTAATTGAGCTAAACTTGTTACAGAAATATGACCTATTTGCTGCCACATACGACTTCGTTCTGCTGCATATTGCACATTCTTAGAGTGTGTTCTCCAAATAGCCCTAATACGACCTGTTGCATTTGTTAACCTTACAGAAACATTTGCAAAGAGAACCTCATACAAAAGACTTTCCTTCTTCTTTTCTTTATCTATTGATTTTTGGGATAACTCACCAACTTTAGGAATTAATAACAACTGAATCAATAAGACAATAGCAATCAATAAAACAGGCACCAAAGTTAATGTTGGCGCTAGGGCATATATAATAGCTAAAAATAACAAAATAAATGGAGCATCGGCAATGGCAGGAACAATATGAACTAAAATAGACTCTCTCGCACCTTGTATTAACCCAAAAAACTCAATTTGTTCACCTGATGAAAGTGGCATTTGCCTTTGCTTTAAAAATTTGTCCAGTAAAGCTTCATCTTGCTTAGATGCTGTATAAGCTTGTGCATAGCTTAAAAGCTTAGCTTTTTGAATTCTAAATGCAAAATCCAAAACCAATACAATAACAATACCAATTGTTAACGCCCACAAGGTTGATGTGGCAAAAGTTGGTAAAACACGATCATAAACACTTAAGGTATAAAGCGGCAAACCAATAGCAAATAAATTAATAAATAAGCCCATAACTAAAAGCTCTATATGTAACCCTTTTATCTCCATAAAAGCATCCCAAAACAAACTACGTTGAGACTTATGCGAAACCTCTTTTGGAGGAATCGCAACAGCATACTCAGGCTCATATTCTTTTAGAAAACTTTTTAAGTCCGTAATATCATTTTCTTGCTCAATTAAAATAATCTCCTGCTCCCCTTCTATCGAAATAGCAACAATAGAATCACCTTTAAAATAAACAGTTGGGTAACTTGATGGATTATTAGGATTAACTAAAAATGCATGATAATGGCTTTTATGTAAAAGAGTAAGCAGCTCTTTTTTACCTAAATCTTCAATAGTTCCATAATAACCTTTAGCTAAAACAAGTGCGTTAAATGATTCTCCATATACACGCATAATCTTATTCAAAGCTTTTAAGTTTTGCCTACTCATTTTTGTTATTTTTCCCTAGTAAAAACACATAAAAGACTGATCTTGGTATTATATAAGATCAATCCTTTATGTCTATGATTTTAAATATTTTTAGTCTATGCTACTGTCACAATATCAAGGGTTGCACTATCGCCACCATCCGAGAAAGTAATCGTACGTGTATTACCAACCGTATTATCACTATCAATACTAAAAGTACCGCCTGTTACATTTACATCAAATCCACTTGCAATATTAATTGTGAGTTGATTATCTAAATCTGTCATACCAACAAGATCATTCGCGGAAATATCAAATTGATCCGGACCAGAAAGAGTAACATTGGATAAATCTAATGTTTCGATATTATCAAATAAACTTGCAAAGTCAGGCCCATCTTGGCTAATAACACCTGCGCTCATATCAACAGTATCTTCACCAACACCCGCATCTACAGATGTGTAAGAAGCAATGGTTGCAGAATCTAATAAGAACGTATCATTGTTAGCTGTACCAATAATAGATTCAATACCATCATATGAATCATTACCATTACCTGAAACGGTTTCTGAAGTTAAATCAACTGTTGCTGCATTCGATAAACCTGAAAGATCCAATATATCGGTACCTAGACCACCAAATATACTATCGTTACCATCTGTTGCATAAATAAGATCATCACCTGCTCCACCAGTAATCACGTTATCATTGGCATCACCTGTGATTAAATCATTATAAGCAGTACCTACAACGTTCTCTATACTTGTTAAACTATCTGTACCATTACCTGTGGCTGTACCTGCTACCAAATCAATAACAGCTGCATTACTTGCAAGGCTATAATCTACTGTATCGATACCCGCGCCACCGTCAAAACTATCATTTGCTGTGTCACCTGCAATCATGGTAAAGGTATCGTTACCACCTAAGCCGTAGACAACATCCGCACCTGTGCTCTCGCTAATGCTATCGCCTTGAGCACTCATATAATATGTAACAAAGTTCGATAGGCTATCTGTATCACCACCGCTTACTGCACTACCTGAGGCGATATCTAAACTTACAGAACCTGCTAAATCATCAAAGCGAAGTGTATTATTGCCTAAGCCGCCATCTAACGTATCAG
>JAAZVW010000059.1 GCA_018623135.1 Pseudomonadota bacterium | reverse complement strand
TCTCCTTACCTCAGTATACTTATGCATATCATCATTAATCTATTGTTTAATATATACTGACATTGATTTTGCGTCATCTGTTTTATATTAACTTTTTTGAATTAATCATACCCATTGTGTAGGTATAACAACAAAAAATGGGCGCTGCAAAAATGCAGCGCCCTCATTCGAGATTAAAAGTTGATTTTTTTTGCCTTATTAAAGGCAATTTTCCAGATTAAAATAGTAATAAACGCAGATAAAACCGAGCCTATTATCACGCCCATTAAGGCCTGACTAAGCCATTGCGCATGCCCTTCATACGAAACGCTTGCCATAAAAAAGCTCATGGTATAGCCAATACCTGCAGCGAAGCCTCCACCGAGTAAAACAATAAAAGATACTTCTGGCTTATCGGAAATTCTCAACAAACTTCCTAAATAAGTAAACAAAAGAATCCCTATCGGCTTACCTAAAAACAATCCAGCAGCAACTGCAATTGCAATGGGGCTTGTCATTGCATCTAAACTGATCACAACACCAGTACTAAAAAATGCAAATATAGCCAAGCAAGGCGGCGTAATCCATTCAGACAAGAAATGTTCCAAATGATGCGCAGGGTCATCAGGGGTATAATCATCACTATCGTAGTTATCTACTTTATCAAAAGGGATGAAAAACCCTAAAATAACAGCAGCTAATGTTGCATGTACACCCGAATGTAGCATAAACAACCACATCACCACACCCAATACAAGGTAAGGTAAAAGGTTCTGCACATTCATAGCAATGCGTATAAAGGCTAAAATAACCATCACAACAGCAACTGAACCCAGCATGTACCAGTCAATACCTGTATTAAAAACAACAACTGTAATAATAACAGCAATAATGTCGTCAATAACGGCAAGCGCCAACAAATAACTGCGCATCGCATCGGGCATCACATTTTTAAAAATGTTAATAACCGCAACGGTGAACATAATATCTGTAGCAGTTGGAATCGCAGCACCAAAAATAGCCTCAGATTCAATCTTTAAATAGGTAATAACGGCAGCAAAAATAAATGCTGGCATAATCACACCACCTACGGCACCTACAGCTGGTGACATTGCCTTTCTAATGCTATTGAGCTTTCCCATATGTAACTCACGAGAAACTTCAATACCAATATTCAGGAAAAATGGTGATAAAAACACCAAAATAACCCAGTGGCTAATGGTTTCGCTATGCCCTAATAAGGTAACCTTATGCTCATGAAAGAAATGAGAAAGGTGCGCCAACTCTTTGGCTATTGGGTCATCAAAAAGACTCCCCAAATTTGCAATAAAAAGAGCAATAACGCTCCCCAGTAAAATCATAGCAGTAGAGTTTGAAAACAAACTCCGCATGAAGTTTTTCTCTTGAGTAAGAGGTGTATAAGTTGTCATGGAACCCTCCAAATGGCCATGCGTAAAAGGAATATCAGTTCAAAAACAAATTAAACTGAAGGTGAATTGGTATTTGCTAATATACGTAAATTGCATGCAATGTTAAATAAAAAAAATAGAGACTTGCCTAATTTTTGAGCATTTATAGATAAAATAGTCATGGAGTCAATAGCTTCATTCAGTTAAACTATATCTAAACATTCCAATAGGAGGCTGATATGAAGGTTTTTTTAGCAAATCCAAGAGGTTTTTGTGCAGGCGTAGAGCGCGCCATTCAAATTGTTGAGCAAGCCTTAGAGTTATACGGTGCCCCTGTTTATGTTCGCCACGAAATTGTTCATAATAAGCGTGTTCTTAACAATTTACGTAAAAAAGGCGCTATTTTTGTAGAAGAATTAAATGAAATTCCCGATGGTAAAATTACTATTTTTAGCGCACATGGCGTTCCTAAAGTTGTTGTTAAAAATGCACAAGAAAGGGACCTACCAACAATAGATGCCACCTGCCCACTTGTTACAAAAGTACATTTAAATGCACAGCGTGCAGAAAAAAATGGCCATCAGATTATTTTAATTGGCCATAAAGGGCACCCAGAAGTAACTGGTACATCTGGCCAAGTAAATAGCGAAGTTTTTATTGTTTCTTCACCAGAAGATGTTAAACATTTGCAGGTTACAGACCCACAAAAACTCTCATATGTCACTCAAACAACCCTAAGTGTCGATGAAACAACCGATATTATCGCCGCCTTAAAAGGTAAGTTTCCGCAAATCAAAGGCCCAGATCTTAAAGATATTTGCTATGCCACACAAAACAGGCAAAACGCAGTAAAAGATTTGGCTAAAGTCTGTGATCTTATTTTGGTCGTAGGCGCTAAAAACAGCTCAAACTCCAATAGACTCAGAGACCTAGGTGAATATTGTGGCGCAACATCTATTCTTGTAGATTCCGTGCATGAGCTTGAACATAAATGGTTCGAATCAGCTCAAAATGTAGGAATTACTGCAGGTGCTTCAGCCCCTGAAGAACTTATAGAAGAAATACTTCAGGAACTAAAAACCCATTACAATGCACAAATAGAAGAGCTTTCAGGCGTTAAAGAAGATATTAACTTCAAACTCCCAAAAGAAGTAACAAGCCACCCTTACCAAGCGTAAGGGTCTACAGGCACAGGGCGTTGATACTGGCTATAAAACTCGCCAATGTTCAATACATTTGTTAAAGAAATAAATTGCTTTTCTTTTCTAAAGTAAACTGATGCGAACTGGTATATTTCTTCAATAAATAAAGAAGAATTCATCACCCCAGCTCTAGAAGCAGGCGCAATAAAAGATTCTCCTGCCCCAATAATAATTTGTTCTAGCGGAATTGTTCCCAGCTTTTCTAACTGCTCATGGTAACTTTTGTGTGTGTATTCACTGCGCATTAAAGCGTATCTATTTTTACTTTGTTTAATAAAATCAGTAAGTTCATCTGTATAAATAACATCACAAAACAATAGCTTACCTTGGTAATTATTAAGGGCTTCTATTATTTCTAAATCAGCATTTACATGCCTTATAATAACAGGTAAATGAAAAGATTCAGCAAGAGCAAGCTGTCTTTTAAATAGCTCAATTTGCTTATCTTTTGTATATGCAGCAAACTTCATATCTAACCCAATTGGGCCAATAGAAATAACTTTAGGACACTTATTAAGCATTGTCTCTAAGCTATTGATCTCAAAAACAAAATCATCAGATAAATGATTCACAAGCTTAGGCCCAAGCCCGACAGATGCAAAATGAGTTACCTGATCAACACCAAGTTTTTTCATAAGTTGTATCGGGCTTACCCAGGCTTCTTGCGGTGCAAAAGTTTGAGTAAAATCAAAGTCTTTCTGCTCAAAATCTTGTAAATGTTTTGTAAAGTTAGAAAGCTGAGCAGGCACCATTAAACCATCAGTTAAATAAAACTCATTTGCTTTATTATTTGTTTCATCTTGCTCAATTTTATGCACTTTTTCTTTAATTTGCTCCAAATACCATTGTCTGGAATTTAAATCCACCTTAGAATCATCCGATACTTCTTTAGAACCAGCAGCGTTCGTCATTTGCATTTGTTCACTTTCTTTATGTGCAGAAGCAGCATCAGCTGTAGAGCTTACTTGCTCGCCCATATCTATTGTTTCGGATTCAGCTAATTCTATATTCATATCAGCAGTTTCACCAAGAGTTGCAATCTCATCATTCTGTTCATAGGTCGCATTAACTGCCGTTTCTATGCCTGTTTCAGTTATGTTTACATCAACATCTTCTAAAACAACTTCCTGAGTTATACTTTCTAAAGCAATCTCACCATCTATCGCTTCAGCGCTTTCAGTTTCAGTTGCTTTATTTTGCCCCATATTTACATCAACAGAACCCAATACTTGGTCATCTGACATTGCGGTATTGTTTGTCGTATTGCCTGCATGCTCCATGTCAGGCATCGCATGTTCAAGCGGCACATCTGTACCATCAGCAGAAAAGTCTAAGTTAATACCAACTTCTTCAATAGCAGCCTGCCCGCTTTCAAAGCCTGCGGTTAAATCATCATTACTATTTTCTGAATTTGTAGATTTTGCTTCTGTACCGCCTTGCCCCATTTCATTGCCTTGTGTACCACCAGCAACTAACGCACCTTCGCTAACGGCCATATATTCAGTTTCTAAGCCTGCAACTTTACCCGCTTCTGCTTTGGTGTCTAGCTCTTTATTTAGCTCATCAGAAACCGCTGCGGTGCCATAAAGTTCTTGTTCTGTTGCTTTCTCAGGCTCTTTTTTCTCAGGGGCTTCGGCTTCTTGAACGGAAGAACTACCGCCACCGCCTAAATTAAAACTACCACTAGCTGCGCCACCACCTGCTCCGCCAGAAGCAGAAGAACCCGCGCCAGCAGATACACCACCTACAGCGCCGCCAGATGTATTCCCAGAACCACCAAAACCTGATGCACTTGAACTCTGAGTATTGGCTTTAGCGCCAGATTTAGCAAAACCAAAACCACCGCCAGAGCTTTTATTACCTTGAAAACTGTTAGATTGACGTGCAACAACTTGGGTATCGCCATCGCAAGCAGGGCAAGTAGAGGCTGTCCAACCAACAAGGTGGTTGTTACATGTGTATTTACCGCATTTTTTGCAAACACTTAAGCTTGCAGCAGGCTTATCTGTATTTGGTGCTGCACCGCACTTGTGGCAACAAGGCCCAGCTTTTTTACCAAACATTTAAAACTACCCTTTAACTTTAGAAAAAAGGTTATAAAAATTTTCTGTTGTGGTTTGAGCAACCTCTTCTAAAGGAATTCCCTTAATTTCGGCAAGTTTTTCAGCTACATTCTTAGTAAATGCAGGTTCGTTACGCTTGCCTCTGTGGGGTACAGGCGCTAAATAAGGCGCATCGGTTTCTACCAAAATTTTATCCATTGGCGCATCTTTAAAAGCTTGCTGAATTTCATCGGTATTTTTAAAGCTAATAATACCAGAAGCAGAAAGGTAAATACCGCGCCTAAAAGCATATTCTGCTAAAGTATAAGATGAACTAAAACAATGGAATAGCGCTTTAAAATCACCTAGTTCAGCATACATCTCATCCATCACATGCATGGTATCTTCATCTGCATCTCGTGTATGGATAATTACAGGTAAGTCTAAAGCTTTTGCAGCACGTATATGCATTTTAAAGCTCTCTATTTGTGCTTCTTTCGGCGCATTATTATAGTAATAATCTAAGCCTGTTTCACCAATACCAATAACTTTAGCTAATGAACCTTTTTCTATAACTTCATCATAAGTTAAAGGCTCCTCACCTGCATAATGCGGATG
>JAAZVW010000036.1 GCA_018623135.1 Pseudomonadota bacterium | reverse complement strand
ATGGCAGAAAGTCTTAAAACCTTGCAAACTCTTGTCAGGCTTAGTGAAAAAGATGTAGAAGATAAGCAGAAAGCCTTGGCTCAAATCCGCTCTAGGCGTGATGATATTGAGCAAGAAAAAGCACAGGCAAAACAAAAAATGCAACAAGAACTTACTCAGGCGCATCAAAGTTTGGATCCTCAGCTACAATCAATGGCAACAGCTTATCAAAGGCGTATGTTACAGCAGTTAGAGCAATTAGATGAGCGTTTATCGGTTGTTGCACATCAAGAACAATTGGCAGCAGATGCTTTACAAGAAGCTTTTTCAGAGCAGAAACGCTATGAAGTCTTGCACGAAAAAGCCGTTAAAGAGGCAAAACGTATTCTCGAGAAAAAAGAGCAAGAGCAGCTCGATGATATGGCTTCGCTCAGGCAGGCAAGAAAATCTTAACCTCGCTTTAGAGGTTATAGGTTATTTAGCTATAGAATAAGGGTTTCATTTCGCTTGGTAGCTTGTAACCAATTTGGCCTTTATGGAAGGTGCACCTGTACACTTCTGCGTTATTAAGCTTTTCAGTTGCAATAACTTCCATATATTGTGGCACAAGCGTATCAAAAAGATCATCTAAACAAACAGCAGCAAAAGTTTCTAGCTCATCTTTAAAGTGCTCGTTCATTTGGTTGCAATAATCGATTAAACTTTCAGGTATAAGAGCGACTTTATGTGGGATGAAGCGTACCTTCAGGAAGATTTCACCATGGGTTGCTTGTAAGTTACCAACAGAAAGCTCAAGCACACCTTGATTTTTAGGTAAGTTAAAAGGGCGTGTTTTTAACACGGTTACACGAGTCATTCGTTCAGGTAGATTAGACATCTAATTTAGCACTCCCAGGAGGGGCTTTATGGTAAGCAAGTGCACTCATGTTGCTTTTATCTGCTTTGAATAAATGCCTATGAGAATATAAATTTTCAGAGTGTCCTACAAGTAAAACACCATCTTCATTTAATGCACTATGAATATTTGAGAGCACTTGTTCTTTCGAGGCGTTATCAAAGTAGATAAGTACGTTACGACAAAAAGCGATATCAAATTTACCAAGCATACGTACTTTAGCAGAATCCATAAGATTACTTTCTGTAAAGCGTACACGGCGTTTAATTTCATCAGAAATAGAGTAAGTGCCTTCTTGCTCCACAAAATAGCGCTGTAATAATGCAGGTGGAATATTACGCACAGCATAACGTTTATATTGCCCAGATTTTGCTTGAGCAATAGCATTCGGGCAAATATCTGTACCAATAATTTCAATACGAAAACCTGCCGCTTCGTCCATTTGCATAAGCTGCAGAGCTGTTGTGTAAGCCTCATCGCCAGTAGATGCTGCGCAAGACCAAATACGTAAAGTCATACGCCCTTGTTGCCTGCGTTTAGCAAGCATTGGTTTAAGCACATCCATTTCAAAAGCATCTAGTTGTGGCTGGTTACGAAAGAAGAATGTTTCATTAATGGTAATTTCATTTAATAACTCAGGGTGTTCTTTCACTTTAGCAGAAGGTGAAAGTAAAAAGTTGTAATAGGCATCGTAACCATCTAAACCATTTGCTTGAACGCGGTTATCTAGTTTAGAGGCAAGAAAGTACATTTTAGCTTCCGTAAAACGGATACCAGAGATTTGGTAGATAACTTCAACAAATTTGTTAAAAAGATCATGCGGAATAGTCTTGCGCTGGGTAGGTGTTGGCGCTGATGCATTAACCCTGTTTTGTTGCTCTGCACTCATGTTTTCTTTTGTACCTATTTTTATTTTTTACTTTTTTATTATATCTTAAGATCCCATGTTAAGCGATTATTTATTAGCTTTTCTAACGGATCATTTTTTAGTTCAGGGCTATCAAAAAACTGTACTTTGGCGTAAATGTTAAAGGTTTCTGATACTTGATGAACTATTTTTGTTATTTCTCTTTTTTCCTCGTCTGATAATTTTTCAGTCATACGTAGGTTGATATCAATCTCCCTTTTGTTCATATAACCATCAACATGCACAGTTCCAAGGTTTGTTAATTCTAATTCTACAAGAAACTCGGTTTCTCGTTCTTGAGAATTTTTGTTGTTTTGCCCATTTTTCCAGTATAATCCGCCTTGTTTTGGAGCGCTCTGATTATCTTCAACATAAGGGAAAATAAAACTCTTCCAGCCCTCTGCTTCTAGGCGGGTTGCTTGTTGTAAATTACTAAAATCTTGGTTTATCTGTGGCTCTAAACCAAGAGCACGTAATAAATTCATAACCTCTTTACCAAAGACTTGTTCTGCATTTTGCTGTGCAACAGCCTGCGTAAACTGCAATATTTTTGGTGCAAAATCTCTATCTAAACTCGGAAGAGATTTTTTTATTTTGTCAGATGTTTGTGCATCAACTTGGTCTAATACTTTTTCGAGTCCGTTTAAGTTTCTGCTCAGTTGTAAAAGGTTATTTTGTGGTGCTGTAAGCTCAGGTTGACTTAATGAAACAAGCTGTAAATTACTGCCAGCTACCGATTTAAGCATAAGATTCATATTAGGATATAAAGGTTTATCTGTCGCAATTGTTAAACGTTCACCTTTACTGAGCTCAATGCTGTAAACGCCAGGTTTTATTTTTGCAATGACTTTGGCTTCTAGTATTTCTATATTTTTTGTGGCATCGATTGTTATGCCTTTAGCAAGCTCAGTGGCTGTTTCGGTAATTTTTGCTGGGCGTATTTGAGGGGCGTCAACTTCGGTACTCTTCTGTGCGGTAGTTATAGCGTTGCTATCTGTAGGAAGTATGGGTTTTGCCGTCAAATGAGTTGTTGGCTGCGTCGGTGCTGTCATTTGCTTTGCTATAACTGCTTCAGCTACAGCTTTGCTCTGAGGCGCTACTGCTTCAGCTACAGCTTTGCTCTGAGGCGCTACTGCTTCTGATGATATTTGCTTAGCCGAGGCTTTTGTTTCTTGGTTTATGAGTTGTGTTTCTTGCCTTTCAGAACGTTTTTGTGTTGAAACAGGAAGGCTACTCGCCTGAGCGGAAGTAGAAGCGGGTGCAGGTATCTTTACGTCCTTAATTTGTAGTTGGCCTTTTGAGTTGGCTTCTAAAACGAGCTCAGAACCTTCAGGTAAAGGGTTCCCTTGTACTTCAAGGCTTATTAAACGACCAGATGGCAGTTTAACATGCTGAATATGTATGGCTTGTTGTTGGTTTGTTGTTGCTTGTGTATTTTGCACAACTTGGTTATTTGCAGAAATGGTGATAGATGCTTTTGGCAAAAGCTTTGCGACTACAGCTTTGTAAGGAGGGATTTTATCAAGTTGGTCTGTTAATAATTTTACTTTACGTGGTAATGTTGTAGGTTGCTGCTGTGTAACAGTTTCTTGCTTTTGTGTAAGTTCTTTAGGGGTTTTAACATCCAGTATTTCAACTTCTGTATTTGAAATAACTTTCACTTTAATTTGGCTACCTTCATCTTGTACAGGAGGAACTTGCAGCCCATAATTTTGTTGCTGAATTTGTATGTTTTGCGTTTGTGTTTTAGGTTCAACACCAGAAGTAATTTGACCTGTTAAAGTGGAGCCTGCTTTTAAGGTTTGTGTGTTGTTAGGTGCAGGGGTTAATTTGATTTGCTGACCTATAATATCTTTAGGACGCAAATTTTGGCGAATATCAACCGCTTGTGCAAAGCGTTGTAGCTGGTCTTTAAGGCTTGTGTTTTGTTTTACATTTACACTTACAAGTTCAGCAATATTATCATCTGTTGCGAATAACTTTAAACGTAGGCCTTCTGTTAGTTTTAAATCTGTTTTTAAACGGATAAGTTCGCCGCCTTCAAGTTTAATAAGCGCTTGTTCGCCCTGAACTTTAACAACATCTGCTTTAATGAGCCTACCTTGTACTTCTTTAGGGAATTTATCCAAGCTTTTAAGTTGCGGTCGTTCACTACTTCCACGATTTGATTTTAAGACATAAAAAAGGTTCGCAACATTTAAGCTCATTTTTTAATAGATGCTAGAGCTGTGCCACTTTGCGTGCAATAGCATCAAAATTTTCTGCGCATTTTGTATGCGGAAAGGCATCGACAGCAATTTTTTGCATGCGCACAGCGGTCATGTACTCTTTTTCTTGTGGCATAATGCCAAGTAGAGGCAAGTGTACATTTAAGAACCTTTTACCTGCGGTGTGCATTTTTTCAAATGTTTGTTCGCCCTCTAGCTGTGAGCTTGCTTGGTTCACCATAATACGGCAGTTTTCGATACCATGGCGATTTTTAAGAAGCTTAACAACAGCATAAGCATCGGTAATAGAAGAAGGGTCGGGCGTGACAATCATAAGCGTATGGTCTGCAAAGCGGGCAAAACTTAAGACTTCTTCATTAATGCCAGCAGCGATATCTAGAAAAACAACATCGTAATTAGCAGCGATGGCACGTAAATCTTTTAAAATATTACGTTGTTCAAGTGAGGTGACGAAAGGTAAGTCTTCTGAGCCTGATCGCCCCGGAATAATATCAAACCCTAAGTTGGATTGAGTCACAATTTCCGATAGCATGGCGCGGCCGCGAACGACCTGAGAAAGATCCATATCGGGGTTTAGACCAAGCTGAACGTCAACGTTTCCGAGGCCTAAGTCAGCATCAAACACTAAAACACGTTTGCCTTGCTTGGCAAGTGTGCGACTCAAGTTTAATGTGAAGCTTGTTTTACCAACGCCACCTTTACCACTGGCAATAGCAACAATGCGCCCTTTGCTTGGGTTTATGTTGAGTTGGTTTTTTAAAGCATCTGCATTCATCGGTGTAAGACCCTTCTACTCATCTTTAATTATCATACAAATCCTAGGTTAAAAATCTTCCCAGGGAAGTTTAGGCTTTGTTAATAGTTTACGCGCTAATGACGGTGCATCCAATTCTAAAATATCGTCTGGCACTTGTTGACCATCGGTTGCGTAGCATACTTTAAGCTCGCTCGAAATTGCGGCGTTAATAATGCCCCCTAAATGGGCGGTTTCATCCATTTTACTAAAGGTGAGCATTTGTGGGTTAAGCTCACGGAAGGCACGGGGTAGGGTTGCCAGTTCTTGCGCATGTAAATTACAAGGTAGAACAAGGTTAACCTGTGCATTTGTTTGCCCGAGTACTTTTTTAAGGTAGTCAAAGCGGGAGCGTTCAAACGGATTAATGCCCATGGTATCTATAAAAATACGGTCTTTATGATCAAAGCGTTCTAGGGCATCTTTTACATCGTTTATATTTTCACATAGGGCGTAATCTGCGCCTAAGGCTTCAGCATAAATTTTAATTTGCTCTGCACCGCCAATTTTAAAATGATCGAGGCTAATAAGACCAATATCGGCACCTTTTTTGCGCTCTTCTACTGCCAGTTTAGCAAGTGTTGTTGTTTTACCTGCGCCTGTTGGCCCGATAAAAGCAAGTATTTTACGCCCTCCTAGGAGTTTACCTGAAGGGGTAAATTGTACCATTTTGCTTAAGACCATCTCTAGCGTGTCTTCTGTACTAAAGCCTGTTTCTGCTAAAGATGAGCAAGCTTTATCGATACGCTGGGTAAACTCTGCCGCCACGCCGTGCTCATTTAAAAGTGCAGAAAGATCAGTCGTTTGTTCTTCTGCTAGGGGTGGCTCTGTTGGGTTTGATGCTGCGTCCTTTTTGTAAGAGGAGGCGAGCATTTTCATAACATCAGCCTGAGAATTTGCTGTTGCTGTTTGGCTTTGTGGTTGCATACCTTGGCTTGGGTCTTTATCTATACCGACAGAGACTTCCATAAGGCTTTCACCTGTGGGAGAGAGAATTTGTTTAGAAGAAAGCACAACCGCATCATCGCCATATTCTTGCTGAATACGGCTCATAGCTTGTTTAAGTGTTGGGGCTGTTACTGTTGTTAGTCGCATCTTTTACTAAACGCTCCCAATAGTTCTGATTGGCATTTTAGGGTGTACTTCTGTTTGCGAAAGAACGGCAACAGTTGGAAGTGCGCGCTCGATAAGAGAACGCACAAAAGGCCTTACAGAAGGTGAGCATAAAAGCACAGGCTGAATACCCGCCATAAGCTGCGGTTCAAAACTTTCTTTAACAGCTTTAATAAAGACCTGAACTTTGCTTGGTTCCATGGCAAGTTGGCGTTCTTCACCATCTTGTATCATTGAAGAGGCGAATTCTTGTTCCCAACCTTGAGACATACTAATAACAGGTAAGTGTCCTTCTGGGCTTTGGTATTGGGCACTAATTTGGCGGTTGAGTCGGCTGCGTACCATCTCTGTCATGATGGTCATATTTTTAGTGATTTGTAGGGCGTCCGAAAGAGCTTCCAGAATGCTTGGTAAATCACGAATAGAAACACGTTCTGCAAGTAAACCTTGCAGTACCTTTTGGAGTACGCCAAGGCTGATCTGGTTAGGAATAAGATCTTCAATAAGCTTGGCGTTGTACTCTTTAACTTCATCAATAAGTTTTTGTGTTTCGGCACGTGTGAGAAGATCTGGCAGGTTATCTTTAACCACTTCTGTAAGATGTGTTGTAATAACGGTTGCACAATCAACCACAGTATAGCCTGCGAATGTGGCATCTTCTTTTTGTGCTTCATCGATCCAGCGTGCGGCAAGGCCGAATGTTGGTTCTTGCGTTTCTTCGCCTTCTATTGGTGGGGCTGTGCCTGTTGGGTCCATGGCCATAAGTTTACCTGGGCGCAAAATGCCAGAGCCAGCGTTTACTTCTTTAATAGAAACATGATAGGCACCTGGGTCAAGCTGCATGTTATCTTGAATACGAATAGAAGGAACAACAAAGCCCATCTCGCGTGCCATTTGACGACGCATAGCTTTAATTTGTTCTGTAAGGCGACCGCCTTTAGATTCATCTAGCAATGTTAATAAACCGTAGCCGAGTTCGAGCTTGAGAGTATCAATTTGTAAAATAGATGAGATAGGCTCGTCTTCTGTTTTAGCTTGTTGCTCTATGGCTTGTTGTTCTTCTGCTTGGGCTGCTTCTTCTATAGCTTTAGCTTCAATCTGTTTTTGTGCTTCGCCTGCATAGTAACCAAGGGCACCAACGCCACCTGCAAGGACTAAAAATGTTAAAGTAGGCATGCCTGGAAGCAGCCCCATTGCCATCATACAAGCGGATGTAATGTAAAGCGTAAGTGGGTTTTTAGTAAGCTGAGTAGCAAGAAGAGAACCAGCTGCAGATTGTGTGCTTGATTTAGCAATAAGGATACCTGCAGCTGTTGATGTAATAAGGGCAGGGATTTGCGCTACCAAACCATCACCTACAGTAAGGAGGGTAAAGGTGCTTGCGGCATCACTTGCTGACATGTCGTATTGGGCAACGCCAATAGCCATGCCGACAACAATGTTAAGGGCAGTTATAATAAGGCCAGCAACGGCATCACCACGTACGAACTTACTGGTACCATCCATAGAACCAAAGAAGCCGATTTCGGTTTCAATTTCTTTACGGCGTTGTTTAGCTTCTTCTTCTGTAATTGTGCCTGCGTTAAGGTCTGCATCAATTGACATTTGTTTACCCGGTAGGGCATCTAGCGTGAAACGTGCAGATACTTCTGCGATACGGCTGGCACCTTTAGTGATAACCATAAAGTTAATAATAACCAGAATTAAAAAGACAATACCACCAACCACATAGTTACCGCCCATAACAAAGCTACCAAAGGTTTGGATGATTTGGCCTGCGGCATCGGTACCTGTGTGTCCTTCACCTAAAATAAGGCGGGTGGATGCTACGTTAAGGGATAGGCGCAACATGGTTGTAATGAGCATCAGCATCGGGAATGAGGTAAAATCTATCGCTTTATCAAGGAATAAAACGGTTAGAAGAATGATAATAGATGCGGTGATACTTAAGCTAAAGAAAAAGTCTAGCAACAAAGGCGGTAAAGGCACAAACAGCAAAGAAAGAACCCCAAGCACGCCCAGTGCGAGGCCCAATTCGCTGGTTTTCATATTCTTTAGAAATTCCATGTTTACTTTACCTATATACGTATATAGCAAAAGTATAGCAAATGCGGGGGCTGTTGTCGATTACAGACAAATTAAGATTGAGATGTTCTTAGTATATGGGTGTGATAAAAAAACAAGCCCCAAAATGGGGCTTTAATATGGGACTAGATTAGCTTGCGCTAATGAGACCTTCTTCTTTATACGTATTTAATTTATTGCGCAAGGTGCGGATGCTAATACCTAGAATATTAGCGGCATGTGTACGGTTGCCTTTGCAGTAATCTAGTGTGCTTAAAATAAGCTCACGCTCAACATCTTGTACGGTGCGGCCAATCATAGCAGGGCTTGCTGCTTGCATGTTGCCTGCTGTTTCGTAACCACTTGCTGCTGCGGCATAGGCACCAGCGGCTGCACGGTTAATATTGGCTTGAACTTGGGCACCAGAAAGAACTTCATCGGTATTTTTAGGTTTTTGCTCGCCCATGGCTTTAAGTGACATAGGGGAAATAATAATGTGTTCAGGTAAAATATCGGTGCCTGTTCCCATCATAAGGACTGCGCGATGGAGGGTGTTTTCTAGCTCGCGGACGTTACCTTTCCAGTAACAATCTATCAATTTTTGTGCGGCATCTGTTGAAATATTTACTTCTGCCTTGCCATTTTGTTTGGCGTATTTATCTGCAAAAAATTGTGCTAGAGGAATAATATCACCGATACGCTCTCTTAGAGGTAATAAATCTAGTGCTATGACATTAAGGCGGAAGTATAGATCCTCCCTAAAGTTGCCTTCTGCAACGTATTCTTCAAGGTCTCGGTTTGTTGTGGCAATAAGGCGAATGTCTACTTCTACAGGTTTATCTGCCCCTACAGGGTCAATAATACGTTCTTGAATGGCACGTAAGAGTTTTGACTGCAGGTTAAGGTCCATTTCTGAAATTTCATCAAGCAACAGTGTGCCGCCGTTGGCTTGTTCAAACTTACCAAGTCTTTTTTGTAGTGCACCAGAAAAGGCGCCTTTTTCGTGGCCGAAAAGTTCTGATTCTAGTAAATTTTCTGGTATAGCGGCGCAGTTGACAGAAATAAAAGGCCCATCTTTACGTGTTGAGTTTTGATGGATAAATTTAGACATAACCTCTTTACCTGTACCAGATTCACCACGTAATAAAACGGTGGCATCTGATGCTGCAAATTGTTTTGCCATTTGTAATAAATCGGCTGTTTTGTCGTCACCATAAACTGGCCCTGTGCTTTGGGCAACTTCTAATGTTGATGTGAGTGTATCAAAAGCATCGGCATCTATAGGAACAGAAAGATATTCAATCGCACCCATGCGGATTGCTTTAACGGCATCTTTCATTTTAGATGTTGGACCTGCAATAACAACGGGTGTGTTTAAGCGAGATTCTGTATATTGGGCAAAGAAATTGCCCGCATCTTCTTCCACACTTAGGAAGACCATATCAATACGGCTGTTGCAGATGGTATCAATACCTGTATCGATATCATCTACAATAACTGTGTTCATATTGCGGCTTTGAGCCTGTTTAATAAGGTCGGTTTTACCGCTTTTAAGGTCACCAATAATAAGAAGTTGAACTTGCATATTTTACAGATCTCTTTAGTCAAAGAATTGAATGCGTTGTGCAGGTGGTAATAGTGTATTAAGCATTACCTCGAGCTGGCGTGGGTTTTCTTGTCTTACAATAGAAAGTACGCCTGTCATATAAATTTTACGGACGAGATATTCTTTTTGAGAATTAAGTTCTAGCTTACCAGCAAGAGGCATAAACACCATGTTGGCAATAACAGCACCATACATTGTTGTAAGTAAGGCAACGGCCATAGCAGGACCAATGGCAGAAGGGTCTGATAAGTTACCAAGCATTTGCACCAAACCGATAAGGGTACCGATAAGACCCATAGCAGGGGCAACTTCTGCTGCTTTAAGTAAAATGCCATAGCCTTTTTCATGGCGGTCAACCATATTTGCTGTATCGGCCTTCATAAGGCCTTCAACAACTTCAGGGTTTGCGCCATCTACTGCTTGCGTAAGAGAGCTTTTAAGAAACTCATCGTCGAGCTTGTCTACATCTTCTTGAATAGCAAGTAAACCGTTTGCGCGGGCTTTTTGTGCCATTTCTAGAAGTTGCTTACAGCTTTCGATTGGGTCGGCCATTTTAAAAAAGAGCGTTTTCATGTAAAGCCCTTGGGCTTTAATCATTTCTGGCAAAGTATAAGAGACCATTGTAATGGCGAATGTGCCGCAAATTACGATAAGAATAGAAGGGACATCGATAAAAGCACCCATAGAACCACCTGATGCGATGGCACCACCTACTAAGCCGAAGCCTAATAATAACCCTAGAAGTGTAGCAATATCCATGTTTCTTAAGTCTCTTTTTTATTAATCTTGAGATTTGATGATTTCTGTCATTGTTACGCCGAGTTTGTCGTCTACAACAACAACTTCACCACGGGCAACAAGGCGATCATTAATATAAATATCAATAGCTTCACCAACTTTACGGTCTAGGTCAACCATGGCGCCACGGCCAAGTTTAAGTAGTTGGTGGATTTGCATTTTTTTAGTACCTAAAACAGCGCGAACAGTAACAGGAATGTTGTAAACAGCTTCTAAGCCAACTTCTTCTGAGCTTAGGCCTGTATCATCCTGCATGGCAGCTGCCATATCATTTTCATCGGCAGGTGCGTCAAATTCTTCGAGTTCTAAACCTTGGTTTTCTGGCGTATCAGACATTTTATCGCCCCTTATATTACTTTTGTTGGTTTGATTTAGTATAGCAGGCATTTTTTAAAAAAGCACAAAAAATACGTTTGGCGTTTTATTGTTAGCTTTTAGGTTTGTTGCGAATAAGTGACGGTAGCTCAATTTCTGGTTCTGGTGTTTGTGTTGGTTGAGGTTGTTGCTGAATAGGGCGGCGCTCAAAATTTTTACATTGTTGTTCGACCCAATGGTGAATGTCACCTTGAGGAACGTTTGTAAGTTGCATGTGTTTGGCACGCTCCACAATATGTCTGCGTGTTGTATCATCTAAGCGATAAAGGCGATCGTTTATATCGCTTGAAAGATTCTTAAGCTCTTTAAGTTCCTGATTCATATCGTCAAGATCTTGAGAAGATGCTTTTTCGGCTTTATGTTGAATATTTTTAGATTTTTCTAGCCCTTTTTGAATATTGGTTTTTTTGTAAGCGGCATGATTGACTTGGTTGAGCCCTTCTTTAGAAATATCTGTGAGTTTTTTCATGCCAACAACATGTGCAACAGGGGTGAAAAGGAGTGTTTTGTCGAGCACTTCTTTTTCTAGAGAAATGGGCTTTTTATTCTGTTTTTCTGCGTTATGAATGCTGGTTTTTATTTTGTTGCGTAGGTATTGTTCTTCGCGGCGTTTTTTCTCCAGCTCTTCTGTTGTTTTTTTGGCTTGGCGTTGTAGTTTTTGCTGTTGGGCTTTTTCTTGTGCTTGTTCTTTTTTTTCTAGCTGTTGTTTTTGCTTGTTTTGTTGGTTTGTTTCTTTTTGTTTACGTTGTTTTTGCTTATGAATTTGCTCTTGCTCAATCACTTTTTGAGTGGTGCTGATAAGTTGCAGTTGTTGCGCAATAAAAAGAAGGCTACGTTTTATGATAGCCATTGTTTTTTGTTTGAATGATGCTGATTTTACCCCCGCTTTTTCTGTTGATAAATGGGGGGTAGGGGTGGCGGTATCTTGTGCAGAGTCAGTATCTGTTGGGGCGTTGTTATTCTGTTGGTTTTTCAGGCTCTGCTGTTGTTGCAGGGGCTGGTTCTTCTTCTGCTGTTCTTGTGGGTTCTGTTGGTTGTGCTTCTTCTGGCTCATGAAGGTCAGATTCCTGTTCTTGTTCAGAAAGTTCGGGCTCTGCTGGTTGCTCGATATTTTCTTGGTGTCCGAAATTCTGTCGTGCTTGGTCGAGCGTTTTAAGGTGCTCAATCATTTCTTCTGTTGGTGGGGTATGAGCATTACCTACGGCTGCTTGTAAAATATGATCCATTTCATCGAGGGCATCGCGCAGTGATACGCGCACACCTGCGCTATCCCACTCCGAAATACAATCGCCCACGGCGATTTGGCTGTCGGGCACTAATTCTACATTTTTACCATTAAATAATGGTGCGTTGATATCAATTTTTTCTTGTACCCACTGTATGCTTTCTGGATTAACGCGAAGTTTAAAATGAATATCTTTGTAGGTGTGTTTAAGAGCTGTTTTGATGCTTTGTTCTGTGAGCTCTATTTGGAAATTTTCTACAACTTTAGGGAAGAGGCGTTTGAGCATTTCTTGCACCAAAATAAGCGCAGATTCTTGAGCGTGACCTATAAGTTTATGGTATTGACCTTCTTGTATAGACAGTTTGTCAATAATCGGTTGAACTTTTTGGTTAAACTCATCTTGTAAATTTTGAAAAGCTTCTTGTTTGCCTTGCTCGATGCCTTGTTGCAGGCCTTGGTCAAAAGCTTCTTTTTTAGCTTGTTCTAGTTGCGCATCTATATCTGATTGCGTAAAAGTAGGTTCAGCAGGCTTAGCAGCCTGCTGTTTTTGACGTTCTTTTTGTTCTTGCTCTTGAGCGATTTCGACCAGAAGGTCTCTGTCGAAGAGAAATTTATTATCGCTATACGACAAATTCGTCATCTCCACCTTCTTCTGCTAGAACAACTTCACCTTTTTCTATGAGTTCTTTTACTTTGACAATAATGGCTTGTTGGGCTTCGTCTACATCTTTTACGCGCACAGGACCCATGGCATCCATATCTTCTTTCATCATTTTAGCGGCACGCTCTGACATATTATTAAAGAAACGACCACGTAATTCTTCTGGTGCACCTTTAAGGGCAACCACAAGTTTATCTTTTTCAACTTCACGAAGAACAACCTGTAGAGATTTATCATCTGCCTTATCAAGGTCTTCAAATGTAAACATAAGGTTACGAATGCGTTCGGCATCTTCTGGAGCGTTTTCTTCTAACATATCCATGAACTTAGCTTCGGCGGCACGGTCAAGGTTATTGAAGATTTCTGCCATAACTTCGTGGGAATCTCGTTGGCCTTTTGTTGCAAGGTTTTTCATGAATTCTGAGCGTAGTGTGCTTTCTACAGTTTCGATTACTTCACGAGAGACGTTATCGAGTACCAAAATACGTTGCATTACTTCAAAAGCCAGTTCATCTGGTAGGGTTGATAATACTTTTGCAGCATGGCCTGTTTTAATGCGGGACATAATAACAGCAATGGTTTGCGGGTGTTCGTTTTTAAGGTAATTTGCCAGAATATCTTCTGATACATTGGCAAGTTTTTCCCACATGGTACGACCAGCAGGACCGCGCATTTCTTCCATAATTTCTTTCACGCGACCGTCTTCCAGGAATGTGCTTAGGAGACGTTCTGTTGAGTTCCAAGAACCAACAAGACCACCGCCTGCGCTTACAGAATCTGCAAAACGCATGAGCACGCTTTCAACCTCTTCAGATTCCACACGTCCGAGCATGGCCATTTGACGTGAAATATCTCGTATTTCTGTGTCATCCATACGAGAAAAGACTGTTGCGGCTTTTTCTTCACCCATAGAAAGTAGAAGAATTGCGCCGTCGCGTGCGCCTTTTTCTATCTTTTTACTTAGCTTTTTCATGCGCTTTTCCTTAACTTTATCTAATTATTCAGCAGACATCCAAGAGCGGATTACAGCGACACTCTCATCTGGGTACTGGTCAACAATTTCTTGTACTTTCTTAATAGAAGATTCTTTCACACGACCTTCTACTTTTTCAATGTCAATCATTGTTTCATCCGATTCGACAGGCACTTCAACTTCTACGACTTCACCTGTTGATGTTGTAACTTGTTTCGTTTGCGTTGTTTGAGCACGTGTTTGTGCTTCTTCTTGTTCACGCAACATTTCTTGTCGGGCTGCTGTGATAATTGGTTTAACAACGAAGAAAATCATAAACACGAGTCCTAATAAAAATAGGCCGTATTCTGCTAATTTAAAGATGTCACCTTTAGATAAGAACGGTGGAGGAGGTAGTTCTTCTTCTACCACTTCTGTAAATGGCATATCAATAACTTCTACGGTATCGCCGCGGTCTTCGTTAAAGCCAATGGCTGTTTTAACAAGGGTAGAAAGTTTGTTAAGCTCTTGTTCTGAGCGAGGTACGTAAACGCTTTTACCATCTTTTTCTTCTTGCGTGCCTGCGACAAGCACAGCAACAGAAAGGCGTGTGACAGCGCCACCAGTTTTAACTTTTTTACGAATTGTTTTAGAAATTTCGTAGTTCACAGTTTCGCTTAAACGGTTGCCTGTTTCTGTAGAGCCTACAGAGGTACCACCTTCTGTTTGTCCAGGAATATTGGCTGCTAAACCTGCAGGTGGGGTGCCGTTTGTGCGTTGAGAATTGTTAGATTCTTCTGTTGTTTGTTGTGAGCGTACAACGGCTTGGTCTGGGTCAAAAAGCTCGGATGTTTCTTCTACATGGTTAAAGTCAATATTGGCAGTAACCTGTGCTGAAACATTACCAACACCCACAACACGTTCGATCAGTTCTTCTAGTTGTTGTTTGTATTGTGCTTCAATACGACGGCGTAGTTTGTTGCCATTATCTAAGTTGCCACCGCCAATGCCTTTGCCGTTACCGGAAGCTAACAGATTCCCTTTTGTATCAACAAGTGTTACGTCTTTAGGGTCTAGGTTTGGTACAGCTGCCGCCACAAGGTGCACAATGCTCTGTATTTGGTCATCGCCAAGAATACGGCTACCAAGGTTAAGAGTAACAGAGGCTGTTGGGTTGATTTTTTCTTTAGAGAATAGGCGGCGCTTAGGTACAACAACATGCACACGTGCTGCACGAACCAGCGGCAGGCTTGCAATAGTACGACTTAGCTCGCCTTCTAGGGCGCGTCGGGCATTAATGTTTTGAACAAGAGATGTGGTGCCAAAGCCAGAGCTTTTATCGAAGATTTCATAGCCTGTTGTGCCGCCACCTACGTAGCCTTCGCCAGCAAGTTGTAAGCGTAATTCACCAACTTTATCGTCTGGTACATACACGTTAGACTCGCCTTTTACTTCGTAGGCGATGTTCATTTGCCCAAGGCGTTGCGCCATTTCGCCTGCTTCTTGTGCTGTTAGGCCACCATATAATAAAGTCATATGTGGTGCATTCATACGTGTAACGATAGCACTGAAAAAACCTATCATAAACAGCGCTACAAGAGCGATCATGATAATGCGTGTTGGGCCAAGAGCCTTGAGTAGTCTTGTTATGTTTTCCATAAGGTGTATGCATCCTTGTCAAATAAAACTCTGGGTATTTTAGAATTTTATCAGCCTTTGTGGGTTAAGAAAAGCCATTCCCTTATTCTATATAAAGGGGGTGATGTAATTATGTTAATTAGAGTTTGGGGATTTTTTTGAGTTTAAGGATGATGTTTCTGCCTGTTTTAAGGAAGGGATAAAGTATTTGTGCTATCTGCTTATTTTTAAAAAGAGACTGATTTAATTGAAGCCCAAGAGTATTTGTGTTTGTGGCTTTGGTTAGAAAGTGAATCGCCTGATCTGCGTGATAAATTGTTTTATTATGTTTAACAATAAAGCCTTGGTTAAGGTCGTACCCCGCTTTTTTATATTGCGTTACAAGGTTTGGGTGTTCGCGTGCGTTAATAAGTTCCACGCTGTAGATTTCTTTAATCTTTAAAAAGGAGACGTAGTTGCGGCAAAAAGGGCAGTCGCCGTCGTAAATGATAGATATTTTTTGTGTATTCATCATACGTTTACCTGTTGTGTTTTTGCTTTTGTTGTTTTTATAAGGGGGTGTCAGTTATTTTATTTAAATTAATTTATTATTAAAATCAATAACTTATGTTTTTGTTTTATTGAGTGTCAGTTTTTTATGTTGTTGTGTTATTGTGTGAGTATATAAGTTATCAGCGAGTTTTGAAATTGATAATTAAAATTTCGCTAGACATACATAAATTCTTTTGTAAAACTAATTTTAAGTTTTGTAAAAGACGGAAGCAGGTAGCTTCTGACAAAATAAAATAAATCTCATGTAGGAGAAAACAAAATGTCTCTATCTTTAAATACAAATATCTCGGCGCTTTCAGCTCAACGTAACCTACGTATGAATAACTCTGCGGCAGCTAGCTCAATCGGTAAACTATCTTCTGGTAGCCGTATCGTAACAGCTAAAGATGACGCGGCGTCTCTTTCTATTGCGTCTGGTCTTTCTTTGGACTTAGCGTCACTTCGTGCGGCTAGCGCTAACATCTCTCAAGCAACTTCTGTACTACAAATTGCTGATGGTGGTTACGGTCAAATCGGTGAAGTACTTAACCGTATGAAAACTCTAGCAGCAACATCTGCTTCTGACCAAATTTCAAACACGGAACGTGACTTCCTTAACACTGAGTATCAACAGCTTATTCAGCAAGTGGATGGTATTGCTACAGCGACATCTTATAACGGTGTTCAGTTAATTGGTGGTGGTAACACTCTACAAGCTAACGCTACTTCTGCTGGTCTAGCCAATAACCTTGAACAAGCAGATGGTTTCGCAGCATTCTCATTTGATGCTTCTGTACGTTCAGCTGGTGAATTCGTTGACTTTGCTTACGATGAAAATACTGATGTAATGACGCTTACAGTGCTAGATGCTTCTACGGGTAACACTTTAGAATCTCAATCTATTGCTCTAGCTAGTTTAGCAGGTAACCCATTTGATATCGGTGGTACAGGTAACCCTACAGTGCTAGGTCAAACAGTTAACGTAAACTTTGATCAACTTGGTGTGACTGTAACATTGAACGATGAATTTGATACAACTGCTGCAATTGCTTCTGGCGCAAACAGTGAGTTAGAAATTGAAGCTGGTACATCAACAGTTGCTGCTGACTTAACATTTGTAACAGGTGTAAATGCGACAACAGATACAATTCGAATGCAATTTGACGGTGCGACTGTTGCGGATCTAGGTCTAAGTGGTACATCTGTTGATGGTACAAACGCTACGGCTGCATCTTCTGCGATTGACACTGCTGTAAACACACTGAACACGGCTCGTTCAGAAGTTGGTGCGGTTTTAAGTCGTCTTGAGTTTGCTCAGAACACAGTATCTGTACAAGTTGAGAACACTGAAGCTGCGAAATCTACTCTTATGGACGTAGACGTTGCGGAAGAATTCACTAAGTTCTCTTCTAAACAGGTTCTGATCCAAGCTGGTGTATCTATCTTGGCTCAAGCGAACCAGCAACCACAAGCTCTACTACGAATTCTTCAGTAGTCTGACCTTTTGGTTAGTTAAAGAAGTCCCGCCAAGTAGGCGGGGCTTTTTTTATTTGTTTTTTATCTATTTAAATTATTTAGTTTTGGCATAGCTCCTGCATATACATTAACAAGTTTAATTTTTAGGAGGTAACTGCCATGGCCATTGTATCTTTAGTGAGTAACTTTGCTTCAACAATTGCGCGAGATAATATTCAGCGCACAAATGAGGCGATGACAGATTCTACAGCAAGATTGTCTTCCGGTATACGTGTGCTTTCGGCACAGGATGACCCAGCCGCTAAGGTTATTGGTAATGGTTTGTCTTCTGATATTGCGGCGCTTGAGTCTGCGCAAAAAAACGTGGCACAGGGTATTTCTGCTCTGCAAATTGCCGATGGTTCTATTTTTCAGATTAATCAGGTGTTGGAGCGTTTAGAAACTTTGGCAGTGACTTCAGCTTCTGACCAAATCTCTGATACAGAGCGTGCGATTTTGGATGTTGAGTATCAGACCATGTTGACTGAAATTAACCGAATTGCGGCATCTACCAAATTTAATGGTGTAAATTTATTAGGTGGTGCGAATGAGTTTCAGGTAAATGGTGCTTTAGGTGCTAATATTGATTCTACTGCAGGTTTTGCCGCTTTTGAATTTAATGGCGATGTGATGAGTGATTTGGATGATTTTACAATTCAATATTATTCAGCAACTAACTTAATGGTTATGGAAAATGTAAATACGGGTATGAGTCAATCTTTACTTGTAGAACAACCAAATGTTGGTTTTACAAATACATATAACTTTAATGAGTTAGGGGTTGAGATTACCTTAAGTAATGGATTTGACCCGTTAACAGACATTGGTGTGCCAGCCCCAGGTGCGACGGAAACCTTTGAGGTGACGCAAACGGCAGTTTCTACCGCGGCAACGCTTACATTCCAAGT